>NZ_JAHTGR010000147.1:0-390 GCF_019166075.1 Duganella violaceipulchra
TAATCGCCCACATCGGCCGTCCGGTGGCCAACACCCAGGTCTACATCCTGGACGCGCGGCGCCAGCCGGTGCCGGCCGGCGTGGCCGGTGAGCTGTACATCGGCGGGGCCGGCGTGGCGCGCGGCTATCTGAACCTGCCGCAGATGACCGAGGAACGCTTCCTGCCCGATCCGTTCGCCGGCGTGGCCGGCGCCCGCATGTACAAGACGGGCGACCTGGGACGCCATCTGGCCGACGGCAATATCGAATACCTGGGGCGCAACGACTTCCAGGTCAAGATCCGCGGCTTCCGCATCGAGCTCGGTGAGATTGAAGCGAAACTGTCGGCCTGCGCCGGCGTGCGCGAGGCGGTGGTGCTGGCGCGCGAGGACCAGCCGGGCGACAAGCGGC
>NZ_JAHTGR010000148.1:0-388 GCF_019166075.1 Duganella violaceipulchra
TGTGGCGTGGGCGCAGGTACTGGGGCAATGCAGCGGGCGTGACGACGTCGTATTCGGCACGGTGCTGTCTGGCCGCCTGCAAGGATGGGAAGGCGCCGACCAAGTGCTGGGCATGTTCATCAACACCTTGCCGGTGCGGGTCAGCTTGTCCGGCACCAGTGTGCGGCATGTGGTCGGCACCACCTACCGGCGCCTGAGCGAATTGTTGGAACACGAACAAGCCTCGCTGGCGCTGGTCCAGCGCTGCAGCAGGATCAAGGCGCCGTTGCCGCTCTTTACCGCCCTGCTCAATTACCGCCACAGCCATGTCGCGATAGATAACCTTAGCAGGGACGGGAGTACCGACTTGGTCTGGGAAGGGATGCGGATACTGTCGGGCGAAGAACGC
>NZ_JAHTGR010000149.1:0-388 GCF_019166075.1 Duganella violaceipulchra
GGATGGTTCCTGCTGTTCTTCCTCGTCGGATTCTTCGTCGTCGCCTGCATGTTCGCCGTCGCCGGCGCGCTCGCCTCACGCAGCGAGGACGTGCAGTCGACGTCGCAGCCCGTCGTCATGCTCGTCGTCCTCGTGCTCGTCGTCGGCATGTCGCTCAGCGGCACGGCCCAGGTCTCGCCTCGTACGTTCCGGTCGTCTCGACCGTGACGATGCCGGCACGCATCATGGACGGCAGCGCCGCATGGTGGGAGCCGATCCTCGCCATCGGCATCGCGATCGTCGCGGCGTACGTCATCACCCGTCTCGCGACGCGGCTGTATGAGCGCAGCATCATGCGCACCGGTGGGCGCCTGTCCTACCGCGAGGCGTTCAAGCTCGGGGCCTGACG
>NZ_JAHTGR010000150.1:0-379 GCF_019166075.1 Duganella violaceipulchra
TCCTGCTCGCCCAGCCGCAGCAGTTGGCCGCGGATCAACGGACCTTGGGCCAGGTCGAACGCTTGGCTGGCTTCGTCCGCGCCGATGCGACTGACGGCGAACGCTTGTTCATGCCCGGGCAGGTGGCGCAGGTCGTGTGTTACCAGGCAGAAGCCGCAATCGGCCGCTGCGATCCTTTGTTCGGCTGCGCCTGCGCTTCGCACAAACGTGGTGCGCAGGACTTCGTGACGCGCGACGATGCGGTCCAGGGTCGCTTGCAGCGCCGCAAAGTCGAGCTGGCCTTTCAGTCTTAGTGCGGCCGCCATATGGTAGGCCGCGCCGGCGGCATGGTCGAGTTGATCGAGGAACCAGAGCCGTTGCTGGGCCCACGAGAGCGGCA
>NZ_JAHTGR010000151.1:0-370 GCF_019166075.1 Duganella violaceipulchra
TTGATCTCTAAAAGATCAAATCTAAAGGGCTTACCCTTACATTTGAACTCTTGGTGGAGGATGACGGGATCGAACCGACGACCCCCTGCTTGCAAAGCAGGTGCTCTCCCAGCTGAGCTAATCCCCCTGAGATTTACTACAAGGCAGAAACTGGTAGGGCTGGTTGGACTCGAACCAACGACCCCCGCGTTATCAACACGGTGCTCTAACCAGCTGAGCTACAGCCCCAAATGCTGTTCTTTATTCATTACAGTCGATAAGTGTGAACGCTTGAAGAAGAGTGCTACTCTAGAAAGGAGGTGATCCAGCCGCACCTTCCGATACGGCTACCTTGTTACGACTTCACCCCAGTCACGAATCCTACCGTGGT
>NZ_JAHTGR010000152.1:0-369 GCF_019166075.1 Duganella violaceipulchra
TGACTGGGGTGAAGTCGTAACAAGGTAGCCGTATCGGAAGGTGCGGCTGGATCACCTCCTTTCTAGAGTAGCACTCTTCTTCAAGCGTTCACACTTATCGACTGTAATGAAATAAAGAACAGCATTTTCTCCACAAAAAAAGCTCAAACGTAAGCCACGAGGTTTAGGTTTGGTCTTTTAGAGACCAAGTGCTGTACGTTCTTTAACAATCTGGAAGAAGTAAGTAAATTTTTATGTACCCGTGCGGGGAACCGCGTGGGTGGGTAATGATTGTATGTATCAACAAACGCAACAACGTAGTACTTCTTATTCCTATAAACGCTCCTTGTTAGTCGCAGGGGCTAACGTTATAGGGACAAGTGAATAAGT
>NZ_JAHTGR010000153.1:0-366 GCF_019166075.1 Duganella violaceipulchra
CCGCACGGCCCACTTCGACCTCACCTTGTCGCTGAGCGAAGTCGACGGTCGGCTCAGCGGCGGCCTGGAATATGCCAGCGACCTGTTCGACGCCGCCACGATAGAACGGCTGGCGGGTCATTTGCAGCTCCTGCTCGTCGCCATGGCCGGCGATGCAAACCAACGGATCAGTCAACTGCCGCTGCTAAGCGACAGCGAACGGCAGCAGCTGCTGGTCGGCTTTAACGCGACGCAAGCGCACTACCCGCAGGACCAACTGATCCAGCAACTGTTCGAAGCGCAAGCAGCAGCCAATCCGGAAGCGATCGCGGTGGTGTACGAAGAGACCAGCGTCAGCTATGGCGAATTGAATGCGCGCGCCAACCG
>NZ_JAHTGR010000154.1:0-362 GCF_019166075.1 Duganella violaceipulchra
CTTGCCGTTCGGCGTCAGCGGCAGCTCATCCAGCACCACGAAGGCGCCGGGCACCATGAATTCCGACAGCGTCCGGCCCAGCTGCGCGCGCAGCGCGGCGATGTCGAGCTCCATGCCGTCCTGGGCCACCACGTAGGCCACCAGGCGCTGGTCGCCCGGCTGGTCTTCGCGCGCCAGCACCACCGCCTCGCGCACGCCGGCGCAGGCGGCCAGCGCCGCCTCGATTTCGCCCAGCTCGATGCGGAAGCCACGGAGCTTGACCTGGAAGTCGTTGCGGCCCAGGTATTCGATATTGCCATCGTCCAGGAAGCGCGCCAGGTCGCCCGTCTTGTACAGCTTCGCTTCGGCCACGCCGGCAAACG
>NZ_JAHTGR010000155.1:0-357 GCF_019166075.1 Duganella violaceipulchra
TCATCGCCCAGGCGCGCCTGGGCGTGAGCCGCGCCGAGCATGAGGCTTTCTTCACGCAGATGCTGTCCGATATCGACGAGCCGACGCTGCCATACGGCCTGCTGGACGTGCGCGGCGATGGTTCGCGGATCAGGGAAACAAAGCAGCAGTTGCCGGCCCCGTTGGCGTTGCAGCTGCGTGCGCAGGCGCGCGCGCAGGGCGTCAGTGCCGCCAGCCTGATGCATCTGGCTTGGGCGCAGGTGCTGGCGCGCCTGTCGGGACGCCGCGACGTGGTGTTCGGCACGGTGCTGTTCGGCCGCATGCAGGGCGGCGCCGGTTCCGACCGGGTGTTGGGCATGTTCATCAATACGCTGCCGG
>NZ_JAHTGR010000156.1:0-354 GCF_019166075.1 Duganella violaceipulchra
CCGGCCAGGGCGCGCAGCTCGGCGCTGAGGGCGGCGGGCAGGGTCAGCGCGACGCTGGCGCCGGCGTAGCGCTGCACGGCCGGCCGTGGCCGGTCGGTGGGCAGGGCCAGCAGGGCGGGGGCGCCGTCGAGGTGGGCGCGCCACCAGCCGGCTTGCTGTTGCAGCACCGCGCCGCTGAGCCACTGGCGCTGCCAGGCGGCGTAGTCGGCGTACTGGATGGACGGGGCCGGCAGCGGGTCCGGCAAGCCCTGGCTGAAGGCGGCGTACAGCGCGCTCACTTCGCGCACCATGATGCCGATCGACCAGCCGTCGGAAATGATGTGGTGCTGGGTCAGCAGCAGCACATGCTCGTCG
>NZ_JAHTGR010000015.1:0-157204 GCF_019166075.1 Duganella violaceipulchra
ATCATCCGCACCACTTCCAGCTTCAGGCTGGGCTCGAATGTCTTACGTTTTCTTGTTGTCATGCTTTAACTCCTCAGATGGTGGATTTTCCACCTATTGAGGTGTCCGGGCAAATTAGACCACAGCATCGAGGTGCCCTACAGTCCGCCGAGTTTTTCGCCAACTGCTGCTTACGTTCCGCCAAGTCCTATACAGCACCGGGGGGGCAATGGGTGCCGATTGGACCCTGTTGGCGCAGGTAGCCGCTAGGCACGTGTCCCTCCGGCACGATCCCGATCAGGTACTTCTACATCGCTGACTGGCGCTACCGGCAGCGCCAGTCGGCCGGCGATCGCACGGACGGTCTGTTGCGCGCGGCCCGGCATTCTGACCCCAATTTTATGCGGATGGTGCGGGGACGGCTTTGCCGGCCTTGATGGCGTCCTTGATCAGCTCTTTCATGGCGCGCCCGGCTTCGCGGCTGGCCTTGGCTTGCTCGCGGCCCAGCTCGCCCATGGCCTGGCCCAGTTCAGCCATCGGCTTGCCGGCTTCCGACATCTGCTTGCTCAGCGCTTGCAGCGGCTCTCGCATGGACTGGATCTTCGCCAGCTTCGGCGACAATTCACGCTGGTATTGCGCGATCTGGCTCTGCAATGGCGCCATTTCCGCTTGCAAGGCGGCTTGACGCTCGCGGAAGCGGCGTAGCTTTTCCGGCGTCGGATCGTCGCCCAGTTCGCGCGCGGCCCGCTCGATGCGGCGACCGATCGCTTCCTGTTGGCGGGACACCCGTTCAGCCAGACGCTGCTGGCCGTCCATGGCCAACAAGGCTTTGCTGTTGGCATCCTGGCCCAGCTTGTCCATCTCCCGGCCCAGCGCATCCATGACTTTGCCTTGCGCATCCATTTTCTTGCCTTGCTCATCCATCTTCGCACCGATGCGGTTGACGGCGGCCCACGCTTCATCGGCCTTGGCGATGGCCGCCGGGTCCTGGATCAGGTAGACCTTGTCGCCGTCGCGGAACCAGATGAAGTCGCCCTTGACGGCCCGGCGTGCCTGCTCGATCTTGGACAGGTCCTGTCGCGTGGCCGAGACCGTCATGCCTTCCTTGTTGGCGTGTACCAGCGCATAGCCGGACCGCTGGCCGTCGCGGCTGGAGAAGCTGGCGCGCTCAAAGCGCTCGTTTTGCACCCAAGCTGGCGGCGCAGGGGGAGCGGGCGCTGCCGCAGGTGCCGCAGGTGCCGCAAGGGCAGCTGGTGCCGCCGGAGCGGCTGGTGCTGCCGGCGGGGCCGGCATCGCGGGGGCAGCCGCCAACAGGCGCGGAGGCTTGGGTGGCTTGGATGACTTGGCCGGAGCCGCAGGAGCTGGCAGCTCGGCGATGGCTGCCGGCTCCGCGGGCGCAGCCGGGGAGGCAGGCGCAGGCGCTGCGGGCGGCTGTGCTGGATCGGCCTGCGCGGCGTCGGCCACCTGGCTGACCTGCTCCATCCGCGCGGCGGCGGCGGCCGGCGGCTGCGGCGCGGCGTGGGCGTAGAACACCGCGCCGGCGGCGAACAAACCGATCAGGGGCAAGGCCATTTTCCAGCTGACCGGTTCAACATCGGGACGCAGCAGGCGTTTGATACGAGACATGAGATTTCCTCCGTGAGCCGCGTGGGCTAGTTGTGTGGTGTCGAACTGAAACCGATCCAGTTCCGACAGGGCCTGCGCCAGCCTCCGGGGCTGGCCTAGCATGTCCACCGCGAGGTCGTCGGCGATTTGTTCCCGCTCGATCCGTATCCTGCGTGACAGTGCCCAAACACTAGGGTGATAGAACAGCACGATTTCGATCGCGCTTTGAATCAGGTTGACCAGGTAGTCGTGCCGCTTGATGTGCGCCAGCTCGTGCGCCAGCAGGGCTTCCAGCAGATCGGGCGACATGCCGCTGACCAGCGCCGTCGGCACCAGCACGATGGGACGCCAGCAGCCGGCCGTGATCGGGCTGTCCAGCAGATCGGCCACGCCCAGCCGCACATGGCGTTCGATGTCGAAGCGGCGCGCCAGTTCGGACAGGCGCCGCTGCCAGTAATGATTGACCGTGTATTCGCCGGCGCGGGTGCGCTCGGCCACCCACTTCAGGCCCAGCGCCAGGCGCAGCGACATCAGCGCCGCACCGGCCAGCCACAGGCCGACCACCCACGGCAACTGGCGCCGCAGCACCGCTTCAAACGAGGAGAAAGTGCCGTCGCCCAGCAGGCCGGGCGCGGCGGCTGCGGCGGCCTGGCCGGCGGCGTCCGCCGTGCCGGCGCCCTGCCCGGCCAGCACGCTCAACAGAGTGAAGGAACCGGCGCCGTGGTCGGCGTCGGCCAGCTGGGCCAGGATGCCGGCCAGCGGCAGCGCCGCGCACAACAACATGCCGGCGCAGGCCACGGCATAGCGGGTCTGCGGGCGAGCGCCGCGCAGCGCATGCATCGCCAGCGCCACGGCCCAGCCGATCAACAGGCCTTGCCAGATGAAGTGCAGCAGCGCCCAGCCGACGGCGGGCACCAGGGCGGCCAGGACGCCGTTCATGAGCGTCCCGCCTGCCGTGAAATCTTATGATCGCGTATCGCTTCCATTGCGCACTCCCCAGTTGATGGATGTAGAATAAATTATCTAGATGACGATGTCTAGAACTTTTTTTCTACATTCATCCAGCCGGGTTTTAGTGGGCGCGTTTGGCGCTGATGGTGACGACTGGCATCTTGACGCCGTCCACCACCACCATCTTGACCGAGCCGGCGTCGATCGCCGGGGTGGCGCGCACCTGGGCGCTGGCGTAGCCGGTGGCGCACAGGATGACGGCGCTGGCGACGAAGATGATTTCCATGTTTTTCAGTACGTTCATGATGTTTCTCCTTCAGTGGTGGGCCTTGCTTCCATGACTCCACTGTAGACAAACACGCCGCCGAACGCGCGCGGATTGCGACGGAATGCAGCTAACCCGGAGCCAGCTGCATTCCGCCGCGACAGGCGTCAGTAAATCACCACCGAGCGGATCGATTCGCCGCTTTTCATCAGATCGAAGCCTTCGTTGATGCGTTCCAGCGGCAGGCGATGGGTGATCAGGTCGTCGATATTGAGCTTGCCTTCCATGTACCAGTCGACGATCTTCGGCACGTCGGTGCGGCCGCGCGCGCCGCCGAAAGCGGAACCCTTCCACACCCGGCCGGTGACCAGCTGGAACGGACGGGTCGATATCTCCTGCCCCGCCGCCGCCACGCCGATGATGATCGACTGGCCCCAGCCCTTGTGGCAGCACTCGAGCGCCTGGCGCATGGTGGTGGTGTTGCCGATGCACTCGAAGCTGTAGTCGGCGCCGCCGTCGGTCAGCCCGACGATGGTGTCGACCACGTTCTCCACTTCCTTCGGATTGACGAAGTGGGTCATGCCGAACTTGCGCGCCATCTCCTGGCGGGCCGGATTGATGTCGACCCCGATGATCTTGTCGGCGCCCACCATCCTGGCGGCCTGGATCACGTTCAGGCCGATGCCGCCCAGGCCGAACACCACCACGTTCGCGCCCGCCTCGACCTTGGCCGTGAACAGCACCGCGCCGACGCCGGTGGTGACGCCGCAACCGATGTAGCACACCTTGTCGAACGGCGCGTCCTCGCGGATCTTGGCCAGCGCGATCTCCGGCACCACGATGTAGTTGGAGAAGGTCGACGTGCCCATGTAGTGGTAGATCGGCTTGCCGTCGATCGAGAAGCGGCTGGTGGCGTCCGGCATCAGGCCGCGGCCCTGGGTCGAGCGGATCGACTGGCACAGGTTGGTCTTCTGCGACAGGCAGAATTTGCACTGGCGGCATTCCGGCGTGTACAGCGGGATGACGTGGTCGTCCTTCCTGAGCGACTTGACGCCGGGGCCGACGTCGACCACCACGCCGGCGCCCTCATGGCCGAGGATGGCCGGGAAGATGCCTTCCGGATCGGCGCCGGACAAGGTGTAGTAATCGGTGTGGCAGATGCCGGTGGCCTTGATCTCGACCAGCACCTCGCCTTCGCGCGGGCCGCCCAGTTCCACTTCCTCGATCGTCAGCGGTTTGCCCGCCTGCCATGCGATAGCTGCTTTGGTTTTCATTGTTCGTCCTGTGGCTGCGTTGTTCGGGGCACCGGAACGGGAGGCCGTTCCGGTGGTCCGCCATGATAGCAAGCCGGGGACGATCTGTGGCGCGTGCGACTACTGGGGTTCGACCGGCATCGCCGAACCGATGCCCAGCAGGTCCGACACCGCGCGCCACAGCTGGCGCGGCGAGGTCCACGGCTTGGGCAGGAAGGCGCTGCCGGCCGTGTGGCGCTCGGGATGGCGCGCCGAATACACCAGCACGCGGGCGTCGCCCTGGTGCTGGTACAGCAGCGGCAGCAGGCTGGCGCCGTCGCCGTCGGGCAGGTCGGGGTCCATCACCACCAGCGCGAACTGCTGGTGTCGCAGCAGGTCGAGCGCATCGGCCAGGGTGGAGGCGTGGGTGACCCGGGTCTCCGGCACCAGCAGCGTGGACAGCACCAGCGCGGCGTCGAAGTCCTTGTCGATATGCAGCACACGGGGCGCTTCCGCGAAAATCGAAAAGCCGATCGCGGCACCGCCGTCCTGCTCGCTGAAAGGCCGATAGCTGTCCTGGGAATATTCGTTCGTCATCAGTGTCTCCGCACACAAAAACAAAGGGATCGCGGCGCCGGCAGCACGGGGCTGGCAGGACAACGCAGGGGTCGGCGGAGTTGGGCCGAAGGGATACGGACGGCCGCAGGGAACAGGCGGCTGGGGAGGCGGCAGGCGCAGGTTGGAGGCCCCGCCGCACTACGAAGCGGACAGGACTGGCCTGCCGCTGATAGACACAGTCTACATGAAGAGTACCGCAAAGCAAGAAAATACCGCAAAAATACCGCCGGCGTTTACTTTTTCAGACGCTGGTTGAAGGCCACGTGCAAACTGTTCAAGGTTTCCTCGGCGGCCAGCAGCTGGTCGGCCACCTCGTTGACCTTGCGGCGGTTGGAGCGGGCGTGGTCGCGCAGCACTTCGAAGGCGGTGTTGCGGTCGGTCTGGAACTTGCACATCAGCAGGCCGACGGCCAGGCTGGTCTCGCGCCCGGCGGCCAGCGCAGCGTTCAGATTGAGCTCGGTGCGGCGCAGCTGGCGGATTTCGTCGGCGCGCGCCAGGCCGGCGGCGAACGCCGGCATCAGGTGTTTTTCGTCGACCGGCTTGACCAGGAAGCCGACCGCGCCATACGAGGCGGCCTGCTTGCCGGCGTCGGCGTCGCCGCGCCCGGACAGGAACATGAAGGGCACCGAGCTGGTGGCGTGCAACTGCTTGGCCAGCTCCAGCCCGTTCATGCCGGGCATATGGATGTCGAGCAGGGCCAGGTCTGGTTCGCGCTGGGCGATCTGCTCCAGCGCCTGTTCGGCCGACGAGGCCTTGAGGATGTCGTAGCCGGCGTGGCCCAGCACCTCGCCCAGGAAATCGAGCAGCAGTGGGTCATCGTCGACGATCAGAATCAGACGCTTCGGGCTGGAAGGGACATTCATGTGGCGGCAACCTTAGGCTTAAGCTAACCCACCAATTATAAGGCGGAAAACCGCCCGTCATGCCAGCCTTTTATCGGCCCGTATGTTTGTCGGCATAAAGCCGCAGGAACGCGGCCACGGCGGCGCCGACATCGTCGGCCTGGTAGACGCTGCTGATGGCCGCCACCATGGAGGCGCCGCGCGCGGCCAGCGGCGCGGCGTTGTCCGGCGTCATGCCGCCGATCACCACGGTCGGCACGCGGACCACCTCGCGCGCCTGGTCGAGGATCTCCATCTTGGTAGTCACTGCATATTTTTTCACGCGCGACGGGTAGAAACCGCCGAACGCCACGTAGCTGGCGCCGGCCGCCTGGGCCGCCAGCGCGCGCGGCAGGTCGCCATAGCAGGAGGCGCCGATGATCTTGTCCGCCCCCAGCCGGGCGCGCACCTGCGCCACGTCGGCATCGGTGCCGCCGAGGTGGACGCCGTCGGCGCCGAGCTGCTCGCACAGCTCGACGTAATCATTGACGATGAAGGGCACGCCGTAGCGCCTGCACAACGCCAGCAAGGCGCCCGCTTGATCCAGCCGCTGTTGCGGGCCGGCTTCCTTGTGGCGGTATTGCAGCATCGCCACGCCCGGCCGCGCGCCGTGGGCGGCGGCCAGCGCCTGTTCGCTCAGCTCCAGCATCCGGCTGGTGTCGTCCCAGTTGGGGGTAACCAAATAAAGTCCTTGCATGGTGTGCTCTCAAATCAAAGGTAGGCGCTGCGGGATGCGCTGTCCGGCGGCCACCGTGTAGGCGCCGCGCAGCGCGCGATAGCAATACTGTTGCGCCAGTTCCAGCGCGCGTTCCATCGACATGCCCAGCGCCAGCTGGCCGGCGATGGCCGACGCCAGCGTGCAGCCGCTGCCGTGGAATTCGCCGGCCAGGCGCGGCCAGCTCCAGTGGCGCGCCTCTTGCGACGGTTCGGTGTCGGACAGGCGTGGCGCCGGCGTTGCGCCGGGGCCGAACCAGCGGTTGACCACTTCTTCGCCATCGCCGTGGCCGCCGGTGATCAGCACGTGGCGGCAGCCGCGCGCGCGCAAGGCCTGCGCCTGCGCGGTCGGCTCGGCGGCGCCGGTCAGCGCCAGCGCTTCCGGGCCGTTGGGGGTGAGCACCGTCACCAGCGGCAGCAGCGGCGCCAGCGCCTGCACCGCGTCGTCGCGCGACAGCAGGTCGCCGTGGCCGCTGGCCAGCACCGGGTCCAGCACCACCGGCAGCTCCGGCTGGCGCGCGCGCAGGCGGCCGATGATCTCGGCGATCGCCAGCGCGTTGGCGGCGCTGCCGGGGATGCCGATCTTCACCGCGCGCACCGTCATCTTGTCGACCAGCGCCTGCGCCTGGCGCAGCACCATGGCGCCGTCGACCGGCTGCACGCCGTAGACGCGGTCGTTGTCCTGCACCGTCAGCGCGGTGGCCACGGTGAGCGCGTGCGCGCCCTGCCCGGCCACCGCCTGCAGGTCGGCGGCGATGCCGGCGCCGCCGGACGGATCGAGTCCGGCGAACACCAGCACGCACGGCCGCGCCACCAGTTGCGCCATCAGCTGCGCCGCCACTTGCGAGGACAGCCGCTCGCTCATGCCAGCCGGCCCGCTATCGGCGACGACGGCGAGGCCGCGAACTTGCGGGCGATGCGGCCCGCCAGGTAAGCCTCGCGGCCGGCCTGCACGGCCAGCTTCATGGCGCGCGCCATGCGCACCGGATCGCGCGCGCCGGCGATGGCGGTGTTCATCAGCACGCCGTCGCAGCCCAGCTCCATGGCGATGGCGGCGTCCGAGGCCGTGCCGACGCCGGCATCGACCAGCACCGGCACCTTGGCCTGGTCGATGATCAGCGACAGGTTCCACGGGTTGAGGATGCCCATGCCCGAGCCGATCAGCGAGGCCAGCGGCATCACCGCCACGCAGCCGATCTGCTCCAGCAGCTTGGCCTGGATCGGATCGTCGCTGCAGTAGACCATGACGTCGAAGCCGTCCCTGACCAGCGCCTCGGCGGCGATCAGGGTTTCCGGCATGTGCGGGAACAGCGTCTTCTCGTCGCCCAGCACTTCCAGCTTGACCAGCTTGTGGCCGTTGAGCAGTTCCCGCGCCATCTGCAGCGTGTAGACCGCGTCCTTGGCGGTGTAGCAGCCGGCCGTGTTGGGCAGGATGGTGTACTGCGACGGCGGCAGCACGTCGAGCAGGCTGGGCGCCTTCGGGTCCTGGCCGATGTTGACGCGGCGGATCGCCACGGTGATGATTTCCGCTTCGGCGGCGTCGGTCGCCTCGCGGGTCTGCGGCAGGTCCTTGTACTTGCCGCTGCCGACCAGCAGCCGCGATTTGTAGCTCTTGCCTGCGATGGTGAGCAAGTCTTGATTGTCCATGATGGTTCCTTATCCTTGGGGGTCAAGTCTGACATTCGGACACGGCCTCTGCCGTAGCGGCGGCTACGGCAGAGGCCGTGTCCGAATGTCAGACTTGACCCCATTAAAATTAGCCGCCGCCGATGGCGCGCACGATGTCGACCTGGTCCTGCGGCTGCAGCTCGCGCTGCGGCCACTGCTGGCGCGGCACCACCGCGCGGTTGACCGCCAGCGCCAGCGCCTGCCCGGTCAGCGACAGCGCATCGATCAACTGAGCTAGCGTCTGCCGCGGCGGCACCTGGTAGGGGGCGCCGTTCAATTCGATGTCGATCATGCCGGCCTCACAGCTTGCGGTACAGCTCGGCGCCGTTCTTGATGAACTCCACCGCCTTGACCTGCATGCCCTGCTGCAGCGCCGCGCCGTCGGACACGCCGTTGGCCTTGGCGTACTCGCGCACCTCCTGGGTGATCTTCATCGAGCAGAAATGCGGGCCGCACATCGAGCAGAAGTGCGCCACCTTGGCCGAATCCTTGGGCAGGGTCTCGTCGTGGAATTCGCGCGCCTTGTCCGGATCGAGGCCGATGTTGAACTGGTCGTCCCAGCGGAACTCGAAGCGCGCCTTCGACAGCGCGTTGTCGCGGATCTGCGCGCCCGGATGCCCCTTGGCCAGGTCGGCGGCATGCGCGGCGATCTTGTAGGTGATGATGCCGTCCTTGACGTCGTTCTTGTCGGGCAGGCCCAGGTGCTCCTTGGGCGTGACGTAGCACAGCATGGCGGTGCCGTACCAGCCGATCTGCGCGGCGCCGATGCCGGAGGTGATGTGGTCGTAGCCGGGCGCGATGTCGGTGGTCAACGGGCCCAAGGTGTAGAACGGCGCTTCGTGGCACTGTTCCAGCTGCAGGTCCATATTCTCCTTGATCAGCTGCATCGGCACGTGGCCGGGGCCTTCGATCATCACCTGCACGTCGTGCTTCCAGGCGATCTGGGTCAGCTCGCCCAGCGTCTTCAGTTCGCCCAGCTGGGCTTCGTCGTTGGCGTCGTAGATCGAGCCGGGACGCAAGCCGTCGCCCAGCGAGAACGAGACGTCGTAGGCCTTCATGATGGCGCAGATCTCTTCGAAGTGCGTGTACAGGAACGATTCCTGGTGGTGCGCCAGGCACCACTTGGCCATGATCGAGCCGCCGCGCGAGACGATGCCGGTCAGGCGCTTGGCCGTCATCGGCACGTAGCGCAGCAGCACGCCGGCGTGGATGGTGAAGTAGTCGACGCCCTGCTCGGCCTGCTCGATCAGGGTGTCGCGGAAGATCTCCCAGGTCAGGTCCTCGGCCTTGCCGTTGACCTTTTCCAGCGCCTGGTAGATCGGCACGGTGCCGATCGGGACCGGGCTGTTGCGGATGATCCATTCACGGGTTTCGTGGATGTGCTTGCCGGTCGACAGGTCCATGACGTTGTCGCCGCCCCAGCGGATGGCCCAGGTCATCTTCTCGACTTCCTCGCCGATCGACGAGGTGACGGCGGAGTTGCCGATGTTGGCGTTGATCTTGACCAGGAAATTGCGGCCGATGATCATCGGTTCGATTTCCGGGTGGTTGATGTTGGCCGGGATGATGGCGCGGCCGCGGGCGATTTCCTCGCGCACGAATTCGGGCGTGATGGTGGCCGGGATGCTGGCGCCGAACGACTGGCCCGGATGCTGGCGGCCCATCAGGTCGGCCAGGCGCTGGCCCATCGGGCCGGAGTTCTTCAGGTCTTCCATGTACTCCTGGCGGCGCAGGTTTTCGCGGATGGCGACGAATTCCATCTCGGGCGTGACGATGCCCTGGCGCGCATAGTGCATCTGCGTGACGTTTTTTCCGGCCTGCGCGCGGCGCGGCTTGCGGTGCAGGTTGAAGCGCAGCTCGGCCAGCGCCGGGTCCGCCAGGCGGGCCTGGCCGTATTCGGAGGTGGGGCCGTCCAGTTCCTCGGTGTCGTTGCGCTCCAATATCCACGGCAGGCGCGGCGTCGCGGCCAGGCCGGAGCGGATGTCGATCACCGCGTCCGGGTCGGTGTACGGGCCGGAGGTGTCGTAGACGTAGATGGCCGGATTGGCCTCGAAGCCAAAGGACGCCGGCGTGTCGGACTGGGTGATCTGGCGCATCGGCACGCGGATGTCGGGACGGCTGCCTTCGACGTAGACTTTGCGGGAATTCGGCAAGGGCTTGATGGCTGCCTCGTCCACCGTGGCGGTGGCGGAGAGGAATTTGGCGTTGGCGTTCATGTGGCTCCTTCGTTAGCTACAGGAGCCAGCAAAGGAGATTGGACGGCGCCGGTCCACTGGGTGTGGCGGCATTGTCCTAAGCTTCCCTTCGCTGGCATTATCCAGATCAGGTTCGGAGGGTATTTCTCACCCGCGCATCGCAATGCGCAGGACCCCTAGCGTGTGCCACCTTGCGGCAGCGCTGCGATTATACGCCGCGCCGCGCCGCGCGGACAATGTCCGCGCAAAAAAAACCGCCATACCCGGTATCACGCCACGCGGGCTAGCCGGATGCGGGCGGGGCGCCGCGCGCCAAGCGCGGCACGGCGTAGAGCAACAACGCCAGCGCCGCCAGCGGCATGCCCACTTCCAGCTGATAGCCCGGCAGCAAATGCGCGCGCCACAACAGCCAGGCCAAGGCGGCCGCGCTGCCCAGACACAGCAAGGGCTCGGCCCGCGCCGCGCGGACGCCCGCCGTCGGCGCCACCACCACGGCCAGTTGCAGCACGGCCGGCCAGAAGAACACGAGCAAGCCGGCCAGGCTGTAGGTATCGCCCCAGGAAAACGCCTCGTATGGGCTAAATTCCAGCCGCCCGGGCAGCGTCGGAGGGGCCGGCGATCCGGCGTGCGGCGCAACGGCGGCCGGGGCCGCAGCGGCCGGCGCGGACGCCGCACGCGCCACGCCGGGCGGCTTGCCCTGCGTGCTGCAGCTATACAGCGGCAGGAAGAAACAAACTGCCAGGATCAACGCGGCCAGGCGTTTCAAGCCCGCCAGCGAACGGGGCGCGACGACGAAGTTCATGCTATTCCCCTCGCGCTCAGTCGGACGATTTGACGCCGGAAACGCAACAATCGTTATTGCTCGCTGGTGGCACCGTGCGTTTCAACCAGCAGCGCGAGACCCGTCCCTGCACGCCCGGCCTGACCCAGCTGAAACTGCGGCACTGGGCATCCTGTTCGCAGCGCGCGGCGCAGCTGCCGGCGTCACCGCCGCCGGGCTCGCTCCAGGCATCGTTGTAGTCGCCGCCGTAACGGTTAATCCCGGACTGCAAGTTCTGGATCGAGCCGCCACCACCACCGCCCGGCCCCCCATCCGTACCCGCGCCCCCGCCATGACAGCGCCCCAGCTTGACCACCTTGTCCGGCATATCGTCAAAGAAGGGGCTGAACAGACGCTGAAACTGGTCGGCGTCGTGATGATTGGCGGCGACGCGCACCCGCACGTACTCGGGCTGACGATCATAGCGGGCCGGAACGGGCGAGATCACGTACTGGATATTGCAGGGGTCACCCCACGGCAAGTTGGGATTCATGCGGTTGGCCCACACCCCCCACGGCTCGGCGCCTTGGGCGACGCACAGGCAAGGCAGCACCAGCAGCGCGGCCAACATCGATAGCGGCTTTTTCATCACAGTCTCCGGGCATGGTGGATGGATCAGGGATGCAGCAGGTTGACGGTGGTTTCCGTGATGTCGACGCCATGCCGGAAATTGAAATATATGTCCGAGCATTCGCCGGCCAGCGGCCGGCCGTTGCGGTCGCCGCACCAGCGGATTTCCGCCACCCAGTTGGCGCCGAATTTGAGTGCGGCGGTGCGCGGGCCGTTGATCGTGTACAGGGTCTGGCTGGTGGCCCAGTACACCGCGGTCTTGCCGGCCGGGTCGGGGCCGTCGCGGAACGAGATCAAGCCCTGGTACAACGAGACGGGCTCGACCGCTTGAACCATGGGCGCGGCGCTGGCGGCCACGAACAGACACAGGGCAAGTTGCAGTTTCATGCTGGACTCCTTTGGGTGGGTGCTTCGACGGGGATGCCTGCTTAACGCCCACAATTTCTTATCAGTTGACAATAATCAGTGCCATTTAGAAATACTATGGGGAGGCCGGTCAGACGCTTCACCGCACCGGCGCCAGGCCGTCGGCGAAGTCGCCGGCCTCCATGTAGCGAGGTGGAATGACGAACCGACCGTCGCGGTCGAGATAGCCCCACAGCACCCCGCAGCGGGCGGCCGCCAGGCCATCGGCGTAGGGACGCATGGCGTTGACGCGCTGCCCGCCGTCGCAGGTGACGGAGGCGGCGGCGCCGCCGGGGGATATGGCGGACGCGCTGGACGCGGCCGGCGGCGCCAGCGGTCCAGCAGCCGCCGGCGCCGCCACGCGCTGGCCGAGGCGGTCGATCTGCTGCCAGCCGCCGTCGACGCGCACCATCGCCTGCCCCGCAGCAAAGGACATGGCTCGCTCAAAGCGGCGCGGCAGTGTCAGCCGTCCCTGCCGATCGACATAGCCCCAGCGCGCCACCTGCAAGGTGCGCAGCAGGTCCGCCGCCAGCACGGCGCGCGTGCCCTTCCCGCCTTTCGCCGTGGCGCGCAGCGTCCGCTCGAAGCGGTCATGGTCCATCCAGTCGAGCGCATCGGTCAACGGCAGCGTGGCGAGCTTGATGTCGGTGGCGCCGCGCCGGCGGCCCGGTTGCCGCCACGCGGCCAGCAAGGCCTCGTAATGCGCTTCGAACTCGCCGTGCGGCGCCGCCGGCACCTCCGGCGGCGCCTGCCGCCACTCTGGCAGACAGGCGCCGCACCAGCCCTGGATCAAGCGCATCAACGCCAGGCCGGCAGCGCGCTGGTCCAACGCCGCCAGCCGGCCGCCGTCCGTCACCTGCCACGGCAGCATGAAGGCGCAGCGACTGTCCGAGCGCAGCCTCAGCGGCGGCTGGTCGGCGATCCAGATGCGCAACTCGACCGCCAGATACAGCGGGGTCTGCGCGGCGCCGGCCGGATCGGCATCGCAGCGCCGAACGCCGAACGCCGGCTGCGCGCCGCCGACCAGCCCGGCCAGCACGGCGCCTGGCTCGGACGGCAACACGAAGGCGCCGGCCGCGCGCCGCAGAAAATAGACTTGCTCGGTTTCCGCGGCACCGGCGCTGTCCTGCCGCGTCACGGTCAATTGCAGCGCTTCGATCGCTTCGGGCCGCACCGAAAAATCCGGTTGTGCGCCGGCCGCCGCGCACCAGCACTGCGCGCTCAACAAGACGGACAAGAAGAGACGCACGGCGCGCGACCGACGGCGTACAGGCCGGCACTAGCGCGACGGCGCGGTCTGGTAAATGGTCGCGGCCCAGGGGCCGGCCGGCTTGCCGGCGCAGGCGTAAGTGCCCTCGGCGCTGCCGACGCGGATGGTGCCGATATAGGTGCAGCCGCCGGCGGCGGAACCGCCGGCGCGGGTGATCTGGACCTGGTTGCCGACGATGGAAATAATGATGCTCGGTTCCTGCAACTGCTGGCCGTTGGGATTGCGGAAAGTGCCGCTGAAATTGGGTCCGGATTGCTGCACCCAGTCCCAGGTCCAGCCGCAACACTCGCCACCGTGCCAATGACGTCCGCGCATCGCCTCCACCGCGGCGGGCAAGTTCTCCTGGGCCCGGACCACGCCCGCCATGCTTGCCGCCAGCACTGCCGCCATTACTACGCATACCATAGTCGATCGGGTCATCATCGCCTCCGTGGTGGTATCAAGCGGATAGCCGCGCCGCGCGGCCTGCCTGTTCCCCAGTCTAGTGCCGGCGCCGGCGCGGCGCAACGACGGGCTGCATCGGTGGCGGCGGCCAGCCTGGCGCGCGGCGGAAACCGGCCACGCTGTCGCCCTGGCACAACAGTCGGCGGATAGCCCGTCATCACACGAACTGGTGTGTAACAAATGTAAAAGCCGCGCACTATGTGCGGCATTCAACATAGAAGTTTCCAAATGGAACGCACAATATCCCCACAGCGACACCCACGTCGCCACAACAAGCGCCGCAGGCGCGACTCTCGGGAGATCGACCATGAAACCAGCACACCCATCCCTCTACCTGGCCGCCGCGGCGGCCTTCACCGTGGCCGGCCTGAGCGCCTGTGGCGGCGGTGGCGGCGGCAGCGGCGACAGCACGCCGGTCAGCACCCTGGGCACCTTGTCGGTGTCGATGACGGACGCGCCGTCGTGCGGTTTCGACGCCGTCAACGTCACCGTCAGCAAGGTGCGCGTCAACCAGAGCAGCAGCGCCAGCGACACCGACGCCGGCTGGACCGACATCACGCTGGCCCCGGCCCGCAAGATCAACCTGCTCAACCTGACCAATGGCGCGCTGGAGGCGCTGGGACAGACCTCGCTCAGCGCCGGCCATTACACGCAGCTGCGGCTGGTGCTCGATCCCAACACCGGCAGCGGCCTGGCCAACTCCGTGGTCGTCAGCGGCGGCAGCACCGAAGTCTCGCTGGACACCCCGAGCGCGGTGCAGAGCGGCATCAAGCTGGTGAACGCCTTCGACGTCGCGGCCGGCCAGCGGGTCGACCTGGTGCTGGACTTCGACGCCTGCAAATCCATCGTCACCAAGGGCAACGGCAAGTACGCGCTGAAGCCGGTGGTGAAGGTGATCCCGACCACGCTGAACGGCATCGGCGGCTTTGTCTCGACCGCGCTGCTGGCCAGGCACGTGATGGTGTCGGCGCAGCAGAACGGCGCCATCGTCAGCGCCACCGCGCCCAACGCCAGCACCGGCGAATTCGCGCTGACCCGCCTGCCGCTGGGTAACTACGACGTGGTGGTCACGGCCGACAGCAGCGCCGCCGCCGTGGTCGGCGCGGTGCCGGTCACCAGCACCTCGGCCATGGTCGCCGTCAGCACCGCCGCCGCGCCGATCGCGCTGCCGGCCGGCGTCAGCGGCAGCATCGCCGGCGCCGTCAGCTTGACCCCGGCCAGCAGCACCGCCACCGCCTATGTCGCGGCCAAGCAGAGCTTCGTGGCCGGGCCGACCGTGACCGTCAAGTACCAGGGCGCCGACCTGGCCAGCGGCAGCTACACGCTGGCCGGCCTGCCGGTCGGCGCGCCGCAGTACGCGGTGTACAGCGCCACGCTGCCGCTGCAATTCGCCAACGCCGCCACGGTGCTGCCGGGTGCGGGCAAATACATGGTCGAGGCCAGCGCCGAGGGCTACACCACGGCCAGCCTGCCGCTGGTCGATATCTCGCTGCTCAACCAGAGCAACGTCAACTTCAACCTGAAGCCGTAAGCGCGTCCCGCTGGCTTGCCCCGCTATTTGAAGGGCAAGCCCAGCAGCCTGCCCCACTGGCGGTCGCCCGGATAGCGCGCGCGGTCGTCGACGCCGAGCCGGCGCGGCGCGGCGGCCGGAAGGCGGTAGCTGCCGAACAGCTGGTCCCAGACCGAGACGGTGGCGCCGTAGTTCCCCGCCTCGTCGCGGTCCGCGCTGTGGTGGAAGCGATGCAGCTCGGTGCCGACCAGCAGGCGGTTGAACCATCCGGCCCTGGCATCGACGTTGAAGTGCGACACCAGGCCCTGGAAGCCGCCGAACACCGACGCGGCGAACACGGCCGCCGGCGAGAAGCCGAACAGGATGGCCGGCAGCATCAGCAGCACGCGCACGTAGGCGCTGTTGATCGGATGCCCCACCACGTGCATGAACACATAGACCTCGCCGGGCAGGTGGTGGATGGCGTGGGTCTTCCACAACCAACGTGCCAGCGGGCCGCGTCCCTCGTGGCTGTAGCGGTGCACCCAATACCACAGAAAGTCCGACAGCAGCACCGCGCACACCGCTTCGGCTTGCCAGGGCAGCGTGCTGCGATGCAGCGGCAGCCCGGCGTGACGGCCGGCCAGCCAGGTCACGGCGTAGGTGGTGGCGGCGATGGTCGCGCCGTTGACGACCAGCATGGGCAGGTCGCGCCTGAGAAAGGAGGACCGGGTCATATTCCATTCGCGACGCATCGGCAGCATGCGTTCAAGCGCCACCATGGTGGCGATCATGGCCAGCAGGTAGGCCGGATAAGCCTGGCCGAGCGGGCCGAGCCAGCCGCCGACCGAGGCGTGGATAAAGGCCAGCGTGGCGGCCAGCGCGAGCGGATAGAACAGGTAGCGCGGCCAGCGCGCGGCAACACGGGTATCGGACATGGACTACACTCCTGAAGTGGACAGGTGTCCATGATCGTCCCCGGCCGCCGTTGGCGACAGCGCGAGTGGCGGGGCGATGTCCGTTAGCAGACATCCACCCGATTTATGTCCAGGAACGCCATGACCGACAGCCAACCAGAACCGGACCGCCGCGTCCTCAAGACCAAGGCCGCGCTGCGCGATGCGATGCTGGCCCTGATGGCGCCGCGCGGCTGGGACCAGATGACCATCCAGGAGATTTGCGAGCGCGCGAACGTCGGCCGCTCGACCTTTTACATGCACTACCAGAGCAAGGATGATCTGCTGTCGGAAGGGCTGAACGACCTGCGCGACATGATCGCGGCGCAAACTGCGCCAGCGCAGCTCGCTGGCTGCCACTTCCTGCCCGGCCTGCTGGATCACATGGCGCAACAGCGCGACGTATTCCGCGCCGCCATCGGCCGCCGCGGCGGACACGGGGTCGCGCGCCGCTTCAGGCAGATGGTGTTGCAGCTGGTGGAGATCGAACTGGAGCGGCGGCGGCACCCTGCGGCGGCGCGTCCGTGGGTGGCGCGCTTCGTGGCCGGCGGCATCGTCGAGGCAATGACGTGGTGGGTGGACGCGGCCGAGCCACCGCCGATCGCCACCATGCAGCGCGAGCTCGACGCGCTGGCCCAGGCCGCACTGAGCGGCAAGGACAGCATGACCATAACGGCCGCTGCAGGCACAATCTAAGACTCTCTGCGCGGCAGTATCGCGACAGCAAAGCGTTTTACTTGCGGCAGTTTGTTTTTTTTCGAGGGAATATGAACATGGATATCCTTGACGAATACCCTTATGAGATCCGCCCGCTGACCCAAGACGAGGGAGGTGGATTCCTGATCACCTATACCGATTTCTGGGGATGTTTTTCTGATGGCGAAACCATTGAGGAAGCCATCGTCAATGGCCGCGATGCGCTGATCGCGGTCATTGAAACCTTGCGAGCCGAAAACCTTCCAGTGCCCGTCCCACACAGCCGAAAAGACAGGAAGGCCGGGTAAGGCGCGCCGCGCTAGTCCTTGAACGTCGGCGGCCGCTTGCTCATGCCCGACATCATTGCTTCCTGCAGGTCGGCCGACATCAGCATGGCCGCGTTCCAGGTGGCGTTGTAGTTGAGGCCGTCCGCCACCGAGTGGTCGCGCGCGTAGGTGATCATTTCCTTCACGCCGCGGATCGCCAGCGGCGCCTTGGCCGCGATGTCGGCGGCGATGGCGCGCACGCCGGCGCCCAGCGCCTCCGGCGTGTCGAACACGCGGTTGACCAGGCGGATCTCCTTCGCTTCGGCAGCGTCGACCTTGCGCGCGGTGTAGGCCAGCTCGCGCGCCATGCCATCGCCGACCAGCTTGGGCAGGCGTTGCAAGGTGCCCACGTCGGCGGTCATGCCGATGTCGATTTCCTTGATGGAGAACCAGGCGTCGGCCGAGCAGTAGCGCATGTCGGCGCAGCAGATCAGGTCAATGCCGCCGCCGACGCAGGCGCCGTGCACGGCCGCCAGCACCGGCTTGCGGCAGCGCTCCAGGCTGGTCAGCGTGTCCTGCAGGTCGAGGATCACGCGGCGCAGGTTCTCGCGCGTGCGGCCGTCGCAGTCGTCGCGGATCTGCGGGCCCAGGCCCATCATCATCTGCAGGTCGATGCCGGCGGTGAAGGCCTTGCCCTCGCCTTCGAGCACCGCCACGCGGATCTCGGGCGTGGCGTCGATGTGCTGGAAGACGCTGCGGATGTCGTGCCACATCGCCAGGTTCATGGCGTTCAATTTCTCCGGACGGTTCAGGCGCACGGTGGCGATATGGTCGGCAACGCTGAGGGTCAAGGTTTCAAAGCTGGGCATCGGGGGCTCCTGTTGTGTATTGCTCAAGAATACTCCAGATGGGGCGGCCGCTACAAGCCGGCCGCCCTCGCCCCGCTACTGCGGCGGATAGGTCACGGTCAGCGTGTAGCTGGAGGCCGCGTAGCCGTTCAGCAGCACGTAGGCGTTGCCGTTGGCGGCGTAGGACAGGGTGCAGCTCTCGGTGCTGGTCGGGCCGTCGGACTTGCAGTCGTAGCTGGTGGTGCTGGCGGCGCCGGCCTTGCGCACATACAGGTCGGTGTCGCCGCTGCCGCTGAGTGTGGCCCTGAAGCTGCCGTTGGCCGCCACCGCGTACGGACCGTAGGCGCGGGTCTGGCCGCGGCTCAAGGTGCCGGTGTAGGTCTCGGTGCGGTCGGCCGGCGGCGTCACGCCGGCGCCGTCGCTGCCCAGCTCGACCGCGTAGGCCAGCGCCATGCGCGCGAACTTGAGCGCGTGCTCGGCCTGGCTGCCGGTGTTGGCGTAGGTGTCGTTGGCGGTGTGGATGTAGGGATCGTCCTCGCCCATGGCGGCCTCGAACGGCATCGACGACCAGTAGCCGGCCGAGGTCCACGAGGCGTGGTCGGAACAGGCGTAGCCGCACTGGTCGTAGCCGATCTTCAGGGTCGGCAGGTAGGTCGTGATCAGGTTGCCGACGAAGCTGTTCTGCGCGCTGTCGGTGTAGTCGGTGTACAGGTAGATGTCGTTGACCGAGCCCTTGTAGTTGGTCATGTCGAGCTGCATCACGCCGACCACGTTGACGTTGTTGGCCTTGTGGTTCTGGGCGATGTCCTGCGAGCCGCGCAGGCCCACTTCCTCGGCGGCGTAGCCGATCATCTTGATGGTGCGGCGCGGCTTGTAGCCGCTGGCGATCATCACCCGCAGCACCTCGGTCATGCTGGCGATGCCGGAGGCGTCGTCGTCGGCGCCGGGGGCGCGGGTGGTCTCGCTGGTGCCGGACTGGTTGATCGAATCGAGGTGGCCGCCCAGCACCACCACTTCGTTCGGGTTGTCGCTGCCGGTGATGGTCAGGATCACCGACTTCTGCGGGTAGGCCGAGTGCGTGAACTGGGTCACGGCGATGTCGCTGCGGCCGGCCGCCATCGTGCTCCAGCGCTGCTTGAGCCAGTTCGACGCGTTGACGCCGTTGTTGGTGGTGTAGTAGCGGTTGGCGTAGGACGACATGTCGACGATGGTCTGGCCGATGTTGCTGGCCTGCATCTGCGTCAACATCGGATTGACCACGCTTTGCTGGTCGATCACGTAGGACGGCCGCGCGGCCGCCAGCTGCGCGGTCCGGGCCTGGTCCTTGGCCGGCGAGAGCGCGGCGATGCCGGCCGCCTCGCTGGCGTGGAACATGAAGCCGCCGCAGCGGCGCAGCTTGCGGTGCACGGCGGCCGACAGCGCCAGCATCTGCTGCTCGTCGACTTCGACCAGGTGCAGTTTCTCCTGCCCGGCCGAGGCCGCGAAGCTGGCGCGGCTTTCGCGCGCCTGCACCTGGGGTGCGACTTTCTGCAATTGCGCATAGGCGGCGTCGCCGACGCTGATCCAGATCTTGTCGGACTGGGCCAGCGCGGAAGCCGAGGCGCCGGCGAATAAGCCGGCGATCAGCACAGCAATGATGCGAGTTGTCATTTCCGTCTCCATGTCTAAAAAACATTATTGGGACAGGCAACGGTATGCTCTTCGCGGGGGCGAGTCAAAAAACTTGCGTAATTCGACATCCAGGCGGGAAATGTCCAGAGTTTAACAAGTCAGCAACTAAACCAGCCGCGAATGTGGGCGTGGCTTGCCGCGTCATCTATAATGGTTGTTTCTCCAAATTTAATCAGCCAAATCATGGAATTAGCCAAGTCTTTCGAGCCTGCCGACATTGAACAATTCTGGCGTACCGAGTGGGAACAGCGCGGTTACTACACCGCCACCATCGACGCCGGCAAGCCTTCTTTCAGCACCCAGCTGCCGCCGCCGAACGTGACCGGCACCCTGCACATGGGCCATGCCTTCAACCAGACCATCATGGACGGCCTGACCCGCTACCATCGCATGCTGGGGCATAACACCGCCTGGATACCGGGCACCGACCACGCCGGCATCGCCACCCAGATCGTGGTGGAGCGCCAGCTGGATGCGCAGAAAATCTCGCGCCACGACCTCGGCCGCGAGGCGTTCGTCAAGAAGGTCTGGGAGTGGAAAGAGAAATCCGGCTCCACCATCACCGGCCAGATGCGCCGCCTGGGCACCTCGCCGGACTGGCAGCGCGAATACTTCACGATGGACGAGCCGCGCTCGAAAGTCGTCACCGACGTCTTCGTGCGCCTGCACGAGCAGGGCCTGATCTACCGCGGCAAGCGCCTGGTCAACTGGGACCCGGTGCTGGGCACCGCCGTCTCCGACCTGGAAGTGGTGTCGGAAGAGGAAGACGGTTCGATGTGGTACATCAAGTACCCGCTGGCCGATGGCAGCGGCTCGCTGACCGTCGCCACCACCCGTCCTGAAACCATGCTGGGCGACGTCGCCGTGGCGGTCGACCCGACCGACGAGCGCTACCTGCCGCTGGTCGGCAAGATGCTCAAGCTGCCGCTGTCGGACCGTGAAATCCCGATCATCGCCGACGAATACGTCGACAAGGAATTCGGCACCGGCTGCGTCAAGATCACGCCCGCGCACGACCTGAACGACTACGCCGTCGGCCAGCGCCACAAGCTGCCGCTGCTGACCATCATGACCCTGGAAGCGAAGATCAACGACGAAGCGCCGGTCGCCTACCGCGGCATGGACCGCTTCGTGGCGCGCAAGCAGATCGTCGCCGACCTCGACGCGCAAGGCCTGCTGGAACAGGTCAAGCCGCACAAGCTGATGGTGCCGCGCGGCGACCGCACCGGCGTCATCATCGAGCCTATGCTGACCGACCAGTGGTTCGTCGCCATGAGCAAGCCGGCGCCGGAAGGCACTTTCTTCCCGGGCAAATCGATCGCCGAAACCGCGCTGGACAAGGTCGCCAGCGGCGAGATCAAGTTCGTGCCGGAAAACTGGAGCACCACCTACAACCAGTGGCTCAACAACATCCAGGACTGGTGCATCTCGCGCCAGCTGTGGTGGGGCCATCAGATCCCGGCCTGGTACGACGACGCCGGCAACATCTTTGTCGCCAAGACCGAAGCCGAGGCGATCGCGCAAGCGGCCGCCAAGGGCAGCACCGGCCCGCTGCGCCGCGACAACGACGTGCTCGACACGTGGTTCTCGTCCGCGCTGGTGCCGTTCTCCACGCTGGGCTGGCCGGAAGAAACGCCCGACATCAAGGCCTTCCTGCCGTCGACGGTGCTGGTGACCGGCTTCGACATCATCTTCTTCTGGGTGGCGCGCATGGTCATGATGACCGCGCACTTCACCGGCAAAGTGCCGTTCAAGACGGTGTACGTGCACGGCCTGGTGCGCGACTCGACCGGCCAGAAAATGTCCAAGTCCAAGGGCAACACGCTGGACCCGATCGACCTGATCGACGGCATCGGCATCGACGCGCTGGTGCAGAAACGCACCACCGGCCTGATGAACCCGAAAGACGCCACCAAGATCGAAAAGGCCACCCGCAAGGAGTTCCCGGAGGGGATCGCCGCCTACGGCACCGACGCGGTGCGCTTCACGATGGCGTCCTACGCCTCGCTGGGCCGCAACATCAACTTCGACCTGGGCCGCGCCGAAGGCTATCGCAACTTCTGCAACAAGCTGTGGAACGCCACCCGCTTCGTGCTGATGAACACCGAGGACAAGGATTGCAGCGCCAGCGTGGCCGACCTGTCGAACGCCGACAAGTGGATCATCTCGCTGCTGCAAAAAGCCGAACTGGACGTGGCCAAGGGCTTCGAAGACTACCGCTTCGACAACATCGCCTCGACCATCTACAAGTTCGTCTGGGACGAGTACTGCGACTGGTATCTGGAAGTGGCCAAGGTCCAGGTGCAGAGCGGTACCGAGGGCCAGCAGCGCGCCACCCGCCACACCCTGCTGCGCGTGCTGGAAGTGGTGCTGCGCCTGGCGCATCCGATCATCCCGTTCGTCACCGAAGCGCTGTGGCAGGCTGTCGCGCCGCTGGCCGGCAAGACTGGCGACTCGATCATGATGCAGCCCTACCCGATCGCCAACACCGCCGCCATCGACGAATCGGCCGAGGCCTGGATGCAGCAGCTCAAGGCGCTGACCGACGCCACCCGCAACCTGCGCGGCGAAATGCAGCTGGCGCCGTCGTTGCGCGTGCCGCTGATCGTCGAGCCGACCAATGCGGCCGACAAGGCGGCGATGGCAGTGTTCGCACCGTACATCCAGTCGCTGGGCAAGCTGGCCGAAGTGCAGATCGTCGACGCGCTGCCGGAATCGCCGGCCGCCGTGTCCATCGTCGGCACGACCAAGCTGATGCTGAAGGTGGAGATCGATGTGAAGGCCGAGCGCGAGCGCCTGGCCAAGGAGATCGCCCGCGTTGAAGGCGAGATCAACAAGGCCAACGGCAAGCTGTCGAACGAAAGCTTCGTCGCCCGCGCGCCGGCCGAGGTGGTGGCGCAGGAGAAGGAACGCGTCGCCAACTTCTCCGCCACGCTGGACAAGATGCGCGAGCAGTTCGCCAAGCTGCCGGCCGCCTAGTCAAAAACCAAGGGGGTCAAGTCTGACATTCGGACACGGGCTCTGCCGTAGCGACCGCTACGGCAGAGCCCGTGTCCGAATGTCAGACTTGACCCCCGTTTTTTTTTAGCGGTCGATGCGGGTGGTCATCAGGATCGAGGTGGCGGTGCGTTCCACGCCGTCGAGCGCGCCGATGCGGTCGACCACGCCGTCCAGCTCCTCCACCGAGCCCGCTTCCACGCCGGCGATGAAATCGTATATACCGTTTACAGAATGCAGCGTGCGCACGTGGGCCAGCTTGCGCAAGGCGCTTTCGATGCCTGGCGTCAGCTTGGGCGTGGCGGTGATCATCACCAGCGCCCGCACCAGTCCGGCGCGATAGTCGGCGCTGGTGCGCACCGTGTAGCCGATCACCACGCCGGAGCGCTGCAGGCGGTCAATCCGGCTTTGCACCGTCGTGCGCGACAGGCCGAGCTTGCGCGCCAGCTCGCTGGTGGTGGCGCGCGCGTTCTCCCGCAGCAGCGCCAGCAGTTGCTGATCGATGTCGTCCATGGTTCCTTTTGCCGAGATATTCGTCATTTTGCTCAGTATATTCCCGCAATTCGTCGGCTTGCGCAATGCAATTTGCCGAACCCATCCGCACAATGATGCTACTGAATTCAAGGAGAGTATCGATGCGCGACGTGATCATTATCGGCGGCGGCCACAACGGCCTGGTGTGCGCCCACTATCTGGCCAAGGCAGGATTGAAGGTCACGGTGCTGGAGCAGCGCGGCGTGGTCGGCGGCGCGGCGGTGACCGAGGAATTCCATCCGGGCTTCCGCAATTCCGTGGCCGCGTACACCGTCTCGCTGCTCAACCCCAAGGTGATCCGCGACCTGGAGCTGGTCAGGCACGGGCTGAAGATCGTCGAACGGCCGCTGTCGAACTTCCTGCCATTGGACGACGGCCGTTATCTGAAAGTCGGCCCCGGCAAGACCGCCGAGGAAGTGGCCAAGTTTTCCCAGCGCGACGCGGACCGCCTGCAAGCCTATGGCGAACATCTGGAAGTGGCCGCCGAGCTGCTGCGCGACACCGTGCTGCAAACCCCGCCCAACCTGGTCCAGGGCAACTGGCTCAGCGCCCTGCCCGAGCTGATCAAGGCCGGCGGCCTGGGCAACCGCATGCGCAAGCTGCCGCTGGCCACCCAGCGCGAGCTGCTCGACCTGTTCACCAAATCGGCCGGCGACTATCTGGACGGCTGGTTCGAGAGCGCGCCGATCAAGGCCGCCTTCGGCTTCGACAGCATTGTCGGCAACTACGCCAGCCCGTACACGCCCGGTTCCGCCTATGTGCTGCTGCACCATGTGTTCGGCGAGGTGAACGGCAAGAAAGGCGCTTGGGGCCACGCCATCGGCGGCATGGGCGCCATCACGCAGGCGATGGCCAGCGCGGCCGAGGCGCGCGGGGTCGAGCTCCGCACCGGCTGCGGCGTAAAGGAAGTGTTGCTGGATAAGGGCCGCGCCGTGGGCGTGGTCACCGCGCAGGGCGAGCGGCTCGATGCGCGAGTAGTGGTGTCCAACCTCAATCCGCGCCTGTTGTACACGTCCTTGGTCGATCCGGCCGCCCTGCCCGCCGATTTCCTGCGCCGCATGGAAGGCTGGCGCTGCGGCTCCGGCACCTTCCGCATGAACGTGGCGCTGTCGGAGCTGCCGGACTTCAGCTGCCTGCCCGGCAAGACGATGGCGGAGCATCATGGCAGCGGCATCATCATCGCCCCCAGCCTCGACTACATGGAGCGGGCCTACCACGACGCCCGCGCGCTGGGCTGGGCACGCAAGCCCATCGTCGAAGTGCTGATTCCTTCCACGCTGGACCCGACCCTGGCGCCGCCCGGCCAGCACGTGGCCAGCCTGTTCTGCCAGCACGTGGCGCCACAGTTGCCCGACGGCGCCAGCTGGGATCAGCACCGCGACACCGTCGCCGACTTGATGATAGCCACCGTCAACAAGTACGCGCCCAATTTCAAGCAGTCCGTGCTGGGCCGGCAGATCATGAGTCCACTCGACCTGGAGCGCACCTTTGGCCTGGTCGGCGGCGACATCTTCCACGGCGCGCTGGGACTGGACCAACTGTTCTCGGCGCGGCCGATGCTGGGCCACGCCGACTATCGCGGCCCGATCTCCGGCCTGTACACCTGCGGCGCCGGCACCCACCCCGGCGGCGGCGTGACCGGCGCGCCGGGACACAACGCGGCGCACGAGATCCTGCGCGACTTCAAGCAAAAAAAATATGCGTAGTTAATGCGCCAGCAAGGCGGCGTAACGGTCGATGTCGACGTTGCCGCCGCTGATGATGACGCCGATCCGCTGGCCTTGCAGCTGGTCCTTCATCGCCCGCGCGGCGGCGAAGCCCAGGCAGCCGGTCGGCTCGACCACCATCTTCATGCGCGCCGCGATGAAGCGCATTTCGTGGCGCAGCTGCTCGTCGCTGACGGTCAGGATATCGTCCACGTCGCGCTGGATGATGGGGAAGGTCAGCTTGCCCAGGTGCTGGGTCTGGGCGCCGTCGGCGATGGTCTTCGGCGTTTCGATATGCACGATGCTGCCGCTGCGGAACGATTGCTGGCCGTCGTTGCCCGCTTCCGGCTCCACGCCGTAGATCCTGGTCGACGGCGAGATCGCGCGCGACGCCAGCGCCGAGCCGCTCAGCAGGCCGCCGCCGCCCAGGCAGACGAACAGCGCGTCCAGGTGGCCCACCGTCTCCAGCAATTCCTTGGCCGCCGTGCCCTGCCCGGCGATCACGTCCGGATGGTCGTAGGGCGGGATCAGGGTCAGGCCGTGTTGCCGCGCCAGGTCGCGGCCGATCTGTTCGCGGTCTTCGGTGTAGCGGTCGTAGCTCACCACTTGCGCGCCGTAGCCGCGCGTGGCGGCGACCTTGGAGGCCGGCGCGTCGAGCGGCATGATGATGGTGGCCGGGATGTCCAGCAGTTTGGCCGCCAGCGCGATCGCCTGCGCATGGTTCCCCGACGAGAACGCCACCACGCCGGCGCGGCGCTGCTCGGGCGTGAAGCGCGCCAGGGCGTTGTAGCCGCCGCGGAACTTGAACGCGCCCATGCGCTGCATGTTCTCGCATTTGAAGAACACCTCGGCGCCCAGCTCTTCATTGGCGGTGCGCGAGGTGGCCACCGGCGTGTGGTGGGCGTGGCCGGCGATGCGTTCCGAGGCGGCCAGCACGTCGGCGTAGCTTGGGAGGTTCAGTTCGTTCATGGTTGTCCTTGTCGTTACCAGGGCCAGGCGATATGGGTGCCCGTGCCAGTTGCCAAAGCGCGCCGTTGCAGCATGCGCGCCACCGAAAGATCCTGCAGGGCCAGGCCCGTCATGTCGAAGAGGGTGATGGCGTCCGCCGCGATGCCGTGGCGGGCGGGCACATCGGCCGCCAGCAGCGCGCCCAATTCCTGCACCGGCGTTTGCGGCGCCCATTGCAGCTCGCCGATGCTGAGCGCCTGCGCCAGGTCGTCGACCCAGGTGTGGGCCAGCGCCAGCATGCCTTCCGGCAGTTCGCGCTTGCCGCGCGTGTCGCTGCCGACGCAGTTCAAATGGGTGCCGGCACGCACGGCCTGCGCCGAGAACAGCGCGCCGCGTCCGGTGGTGGCGGTGATGACGATGTCGCTCGCGGCCACCGCCGCGTCGGCGCCGGCGCCGGGCGCGATGTCGCAGCGCTGCGCGAAGCGCGCCTCGAACTGCGGATCGCGGCGGCCGTCGGAGGTCAGGTAGCGCACGCGCCGCAGGCCGGGCAGCACGCGCAGCGCGTAGTCGACATGCGCCGCGCCCTGCACGCCGGTGCCGAACACGCACAGGCGCTCGCTGTCGGGCCGCGCCAGCGCCAGCAAGCCCAGGGCGCCGGCGGCGGCGGTGCGCGCGGTGGTGACGGCGTTGCCGTCGATCAGGCATTGCGGCCGTCCACTGGCCGGGTCGAACAGCATGATGGTGGCCTGGTGGCCGTCGGCGCCGTACTGGCGGTTGCCGGGCCAGAAGCCGGCCGCCTTCATGCCCAGCAGGTCCTGCGTCATCACGCCGCCGGACTTGATGCCGAACACCCCGGCCGGCAGCGCCTCGCGCACCAGCGGGAAGATGCGGCCGTCGCCGCTGGCGTGCAGGCGGAATGATTCGCGCACGGCGGCCAGCACCTCGTCCGGCTGCAGCAGCGCGGCGGCCTGGTCGCGGTCCAGTAGCAACAGCTGGGCGTTATCTGGCATCGTTGTACACCGTGGCGCGCGAGACGTTCAAATAATTGGCGACGATATCCATGGCGCGCCGCACGTCGCCCAGGCCCGATTCCTTCAGTTCGCGCATCAGCGCCTTGCGCTCCTCGGCCTTGAACGCGCGCGGCGTGGTGGCCAGGCGTGCGGCGAACTGGTCGATGCGGGCGCGGATGGCGTCGGCGCCGGCCGGCTCCAGCGTCTCGCGCACGGCGCTATCGTTGTCGACCGCGCTGAACTGCGTCAACAGGGTGTTCAGGCTGCGGAACACCGTCAGGTCGACGTTCATGCACAGCGCGGCGACGTACTGGCCGGTGCTGTCCTTGATGCCGATCGAGGTGCTCTTGGCGCGGCGGCCGTCGGCGAAGGTGTTGGGGTAGTTGGCGATCACCTGGGCGACGTCGGGATCGGCGGCGCGCGCCAGCCCCAGCTCGGTGGCCGGCGCGCCGACGGCGCGGCCGGACAAGTTGTTGTGGATCGCCAGGATGGCATGTTCGGGATCGGTCAGATCGTGCAGCACCACTTCGCAGAACGGCGCCAGGGTCTGGCCCAGGCCGTCGGCGATCTGGCGCATCTGTTCCAGCAGGTTTTGCTGTTCGACTGTCTTTTTCATTTACACATATTATCTTGTTTTAGATTATTTGTGTAAAATCCACCAAAATAGTACGACCGGTCATTTTTTTGCTACACTCTTTGAACAAAAAATCACCTGGAGACTCACATGCGTACTTTGAAATTCCTGGGCCTGGCGGTTGCGGCCTTCCTGTCGATCGCCCCCGCCTTCGCCGACGACGCCTCGCCGATCGGCCTGTGGAAAAATATCGACGACAAGACCGGCAAGCCGAAAGCGCTGATCCGCGTCACCGAGACCAACGGCGTGCTGCAAGGCCAGATCGAGAAACTGTTCCGCGAACCCGGCGAAGACCAGGCCCCCAGCTGCGAAAAGTGCAAGGATGCGCGCAAGGGCAAGCCGGTGATCGGCATGGTCATCATGACCAACCTGAAGAAGGACGGCGACGAATACAACGGCGGCCAGATCCTCGACCCGGACGACGGCGAGACCTACAAGTGCAAGCTGCACCTGACCGATGGCGGCAAGAAGCTGAGCATGCGCGGCTACATCGGCGTGCCGATGCTGGGCCGTTCGCAAGTGTGGGTGCGCCAGGAATAAGCGCCCGCCCTATTCCCGGCGCTGCCCCAGTTAAGCGCCGGCGCCTTGACGGCGACGGGCGAGCAAGCCCAGCAAGCCGAGGCCGGCGAACAGCATCGCATACGTTTCCGGCTCCGGCACCGCCGCTACCGAGATATCCAGGCGGCCGATGGATTGCTGGGTATTGAAGTTCAGCGCGGTCCAGTCGACGTTGGCCGGCACGTAGTGGCCGTCGTCGACAAAGCTCAGGTAGGGATTGCCAGTCGCGACATGCACCACGCCGTGCTCATCGATCCCCTGGTTCGGCCCCTTCTGGCCGCCGCCGATGCCGTAGGCGCCGTTGGCCAGCGAATAGGCAAAGTTGTTCTGCTCGGTGCCGGCGTCATACACATGGCCGGCGCCGCCCAGCGCCAGCGACAGCTGCCCGCCCCCCGCCAGCGACGCCAGGTCGATCGCCTTGGCATTGTCATTGCCGATAAAGAAATCGTTGCTGAGCACGACCATCGCGGCGTAGCTCAGGTAGCGGTTGGCGCCGTTCAGGTCGACGTTGTGCAGCGTGAACGTGCTGCTGGCGCCGGGGAAGCGCGGGCCGTTCGGCAGCGTGGTCTGCAGGCCGCCGGCGGCCTGGCTGGCGAAGTTGGCCGTGAGCACCTTGGCGTTGCCGTCTTCGGCGGCGCGCTCGACCGCCACCGAGGCCGCGCTGCCCACATCGAAACTATCGAAGCTGCCGTTATGCAGCCCCAGCCACAACGGCGCGACGCCGACACCGCCGGCCGGCGCGGTATTGGTGAAGGTGAAGGTGACGTCGGCCGCCTGGGCGGCGCAGGCGGACAGGCTGACGCAGGCGGCCAGCACGGCCTTGGCAAGAGTGTAAGGTTTCATCTGAGGTCTTCCTTGGTGAGGTGAACAGGATGCCGCGCCGATGCGCGGCTCGTGTTGGTCACATGGCATCACCCCCGCCTTACAAACATTTCATTTTTATATTTTTTGTATCCGTTGTAAGGATGTCGCAGCGGCCTCGACTAAGAGCGCTAGCGTACATACCGACTCCGTCGTGCATGAGACCGTGGAACACTTGCCTATCGCACATAGCGAAGGCCGCCAGTTGGCCCACTGTTTCAGCACAAAGGAAACATCATGAAATTCCTGCAACGATCCACCCAGACCCTGATCTGTTCCGTCGGCCTGCTCGCCGCCGCCCTGCTGGCAGGCTGCGGCGGCGGCGACCAGGGGCGCGATCCCATCCTCGGCCTGCCGGCCGCCACGCTGGTGTCGCTGGCGGTGACGCCGCCGGCGCCCAGCATCGCCCTCGGCACGACCCAGCAGTTCAGCGCCAGCGCCACCTATAGCGACGGCTCCACCCAGGCCGTTACCGCCGCCTGGAGCTCCGCCACCCCGGCCGTGGCCAGCATCGCCGCCGCCACCGGCCTGGCCACCAGCGCCGGCGTCGGCAGTTCCATCATCAGCGCCGCCTTCAACGGCAAGACCGCCACCGCCACGCTGACCGTCACCCCGCCCGTGCTGCTGTCGATCGCCGTCGCGCCGCAAGCGCCGACCGTGCGGATCGCCGCCTCGCGCCAGCTGGTCGTGGTCGGCACTTATTCCGACGCCAGCACCCAGGACCTGACCGCCAGCGCGACCTTCGCCTCGGCCACGCCGGCCAGCGCCACCGTCAACGCCCGCGGCCTGGTCACCGGTGTCGCACTGGGCACCTCGGTGGTCACCGCCACCAGCAACGGCATGAGCGCCAGCACCACCGTCACCGTGCCTTCCGCCACGCTCACCAGCATCGCCGTCACCCCGGCCAACCCCACCGTCCTGATCGGCGGCCAGCAGCAATTCGTCGCCACCGCCACCTACTCGGATAACAGCACCGCCCTGGTCACCGGCAGCGCCGCCTGGAGCGCCACCACCCCGGCCATCGGCACCATCACCACGGTCGGCATGGCCACCGGCGTCACCGTCGGCACCACCACCGTCACCGCCACCGTCGGCGCCAAATCGGGCAGCGCCGCGCTGACCGTGACCGCCGGCGTGTTGCCACCGCTGCCACCAGTGGCCCAGCCGGTCCCGCTGGGCAACGCGGCCAGCTTCGCCGTCCTGGCCGGCACCTCGCTGACCAACAACGCCGGCGGCACCACGCTGATCACTGGCGATGTCGGCTCGCCGTCGCAAACCACCGATCCAACCCTGGTGGCCGGCTTCACCAACTACAAATCCGGCGCCATCCTGGCCGGCGCCCTGGCCGACCTGCAAGTGGCCATCAGCAACGCCAACGGCCGCACTTGCGACGTCAGCTTTGCCGGCGACATCGATCTCGGCGGCCAGACCTTCGCCCCGGGCGTCTACTGCTATGCCGGCGCCATCAACATCACCGGCACCGTGACCTTGAGCGGTCCCGGCGTGTACATCTTCCGCACCGCGCTGACCTTGAACTCGACCGCCAATTCGATCGTCGCCCTGAGCAACGGCGCCACTGCGGCCAATGTCAACTGGCTGCCGGTCGGCCCGACCACACTGGGCGCCAACAGCGTCTTCAAGGGCAACATCCTGGGCCAGTCGGCTGCGATCACGGTGGGCGACAACTGGCGCAACTGCCGCTGACCGAGCGGCTGTCGCTGCTGGGCCGGGTCGGCGCCAACTACGCCAAGACCAGCACGCATTTCAGCGGCAACCGCCTGGCGGCCGTCACCGGCCCCGATCAGAGCGAGCACAAGTTCAACCCCAAGGCCGGCGTCGGCCTGGAGTACAAGCTCAACGAAGCCTTGGCGCTGCGCGGCGAGGTGGAGCGCTACCGCGTCAACGACGCGGTCGGCAATCGCGGCAATGTCGACCTGCTGTCGGTCAGCCTGGTCTACAAGCTGGGCCGGCCGGCGCACAGCGCGCCGGTGTATGTGCCGCCGCCGGCGGCCGAACCGGCGCCGCCACCGCCTGCGGTAACGCCGTTGCCGCCGCCGCCGAAAGCGCCGCAGCCGACGTCGGAGAAAGTCTCGTTCGCCGCCGAAGCGCTGTTTGATTTCGACAAGTCGGCCGTCAAGCCGGACGGCAAGGCCGCGCTGGACGACCTGCTGACCAAGCTGCGGGGCATGGACACCGAGGTGATGGTCACCGTCGGCCATACCGACTCGGTCGGCGCCAACGACTACAACCAGAAGCTGTCGCTGCGCCGCGCCGAAGCGGTCAAGGCCTACCTGGTGAGCAAGGGCGTGGACGCGTCGCGCATCTACACCGAGGGCAAGGGCGAGACCCAGCCGCTGGCCGACAACCGCACGGCCGATGGCCGCGCCAAGAACCGCCGCGTGACGGTGGAAGTGGTCGGCACCCGCAGCGTCGCGAAGTAAGCTAGGGCTCGATGCCTTTGCCGGTGGCGGTCCAGTAGAGGCCGCCCATCAGGTGATGCAGGTATTGCGGGTCGCGGTACATCTCGCCGTTGTGGCCCAGCGCCGTGACGAACACGCGGCCTTTTTCAACTCGGTGGTACCACGCCACCGGGTGATCCCTGCCCATTCCTGTGGACACTTGACCCGGCCAGATTTTGGTCGGGTCGTAAGTGCTCTCGTCCACGTTCAGCACCGGCTCGATACGGATGTGGTGCGGATTGCTGGACACATACCATTCATCGCTCCAAAGCCAGCGCTGCGGCAAGCCGTAGGTCGCCGGGAATTTCTTGTCCACCACCTCGACCACGCCGGTCTGCAACATCGGATGGTTGCCTATGGTGCGACCCACCAGCTTCTCGAACCAGGGCCAGGTATTGGCCGGAATGATCAGCGCGCGATGCACCAGCATGGCGTTGCCGCCTGCGCGCATATAGTCCTCGAACTTCCTGCGGCGCGGCTCGCTGAGCTCCTCGCCCGGCGTGTTCAGGAACACCACCGCCGCGTATTGGCCCAGGTCGCCGTCGAAAACTTCCGGCTTGCTGGTGTAAGTCAGTTCGAAAGCATGCAGCCTGGCCAGCTGCTCGAAGCTGTCGCGCGCGATCGGAATGTATTCGTAGTGGTATTTGCCGGGCATGGCCAGCACCAGCACCTTGTACTGGTTGTCGGCATGGACGGCCCCCGCCAGCAGCAGCCAGGCGCACAGCGTCATCAGGATTTTTTTCATGGTGGCCCTCAATAAAAAGATAGCGCTAACATCGCATGCGCCTGCGGCGCTGTAAAGCACTATCCATGCTGCGGGACAGCATGGATAATGGAACGGTCCACATTACGGCAGAGCGCATGAAAATTTTCCTGAACCTGGTCGGCTGCGTGGCGGTCGCGCTGGGCATCCTCGGCATCTTCCTGCCGCTGTTGCCGACCACACCCTTCCTGCTGCTGGCGTCGGCCTGCTTCGCGCGCGGCTCGACCCGCCTGCACCACTGGTTGCTGACCAACCGCGTCTTCGGCAACTACCTGCGCGACTACGAGAACGGCAAGGGCATCCCCTTGCGCGGCAAGATCTGGACGCTGATTTTCATGTGGGCGTCGCTGGCTTACTCGATGTGGCGGATGGACAAGCTCGGCTTGCAGATCATGCTGCTGCTCATCGGCAGTTGCGTGACCATCTACCTGACCCGCTTCGTGCCCACCATGCGCATCCCCAAATAATCACGCGCCGCGCGACTCGCGCTGGATCTTGCTGATATGCCGGTCCAGGCTGTTGGCGAAGTTTTGCCGGTCGCCCTGGTTGAACGCCGCCGGGCCGCCGGTGTCGACGCCGCTGCCGCGCAGCTCGTCCATGAAGGCGCGCATGGTCAGCATCTGCGCGATATTGTCGTTGGTGTAGAACTCGCCGCGTGGGTTGAGCGCGTAGCCGCCCTTCTTCAGCACGTCCGACGCCAGCGGGATGTCGCCGGTAACCACCAGGTCGCCGGGCGCCAGCAGGCGCACGATTTCCTGGTCGGCCACGTCGGCGCCGGACGGCACTTGCACCGAACGGATGTGGCGCGACGGCGGCACCCGCAGCAACTGGTTGGCCACCAGCGTGACCTGCAGCGGCACGCGGTCGGCCACGCGGTAGAGGATGTCCTTGATGACCGCCGGACAGGCGTCGGCGTCGACCCAGATCTGCATCACAGCTCCCACAATTCGCCGTTGGGACTGGTGCGCGGCGGCGTCACGCCGAAGTGCTTGTAGGCGGCCGGCGTGGCGACGCGGCCGCGCGGCGTGCGCTGCAAAAAGCCTTGCTGGATCAGATAGGGCTCCAGCACGTCCTCGATGGTGTCGGCCGCTTCGCCGATGGCCGCCGCCAGGTTGCCGATGCCGACCGGGCCGCCGCCGAACTTGAACAACACCGCTTCGAGCAGCTTGCGGTCCATGACGTCGAAGCCGACCGTGTCGACATCGAGCATGACCAGCGCGGCGTCGGCGGTGACCTTGGTGATGTCGCCGTTGCTCTTGACTTCGGCGTAGTCGCGCACGCGGCGCAGCAGGCGGTTGGCGATACGCGGCGTGCCGCGCGCGCGGCGGGCGATTTCCACCGCGCCGTCGGGGACGATGTTGGCCTTCAACAGCGCGGCGCTGCGGGTGACGATCTTGGTCAGTTCCTCGGTGTTGTAGAACTCCAGCCGGGCGACGATGCCGAAGCGGTCGCGCAGCGGGTTGGTCAGCATGCCGGCGCGGGTGGTGGCGCCGACCAGCGTGAACGGCTGCAGGTCCAGCTTGACGGAGCGCGCGGCCGGGCCCTCGCCGATCATGATGTCGATCTGGTAGTCCTCCAGCGCCGGGTACAGGATCTCCTCGACCACCGGCGACAGGCGGTGGATCTCGTCGATGAACAGCACGTCGTTCGCTTCCAGGTTGGTCAGGATGGCAGCCAGGTCGCCCGGACGCTCCAGCACCGGGCCGGAAGTCTGGCGCAGGTTGACGCCCATCTCGCGCGCGATGATGTTGGCCAGGGTGGTCTTGCCCAGGCCGGGCGGGCCGAACAGCAAGGTATGGTCCAGCGCCTCCTTGCGGTTGCGGGCGGCGGCGATGAAGATCTCCAGCTGGTCGCGGATCTTGGACTGGCCGACGTATTCATCGAGATGCTTGGGGCGCAAAGCGCGCTCGATCGCCTCCTCATTCGGCGACGACGGCGCCGCGTCGATGATGCGTTGTTCGGTGAAGCTGTCGGTCTGGATGCTCATGCAGTTGCTGGTTGCCTATTTAATCAAGTCTTGGGGTTTTGCGTATTCGCTGCATGTAATCGCTCTGCAGTTTTTTGCTCAGTATAAGCTGTTGCAATTCTGGCTCAGTCAGCATGCGATTAGGGACGCCCGCCAACTCTGGCGGCGAATCGATTTTCAATATCAGTGATTCTACCTTGCCTTCATCGATCAACTGCTTCCAGGCTTTCAATGATGCTTTCAGCTGTGCGAGCCCGGCTGAGATATCGGGCCTCTGACGCGGTGAGGCATTCGAATCCGAACCCGAACCGTTGTCGCCACCAGTATTCGATGTGTCCATGTTTGCTCCTCAGCTCAGCCAATTGTTCGCTTGTAAGGGCCAGCTCGGCGGCGTAGTCCCTGCCGGTTAATGCCGTTGCGCCAATTACAAATCCATTCTGCGCAAGAATATGACCTCGAAAATTGGCAAGCGTTCCAACGTGACAGACAAAGCTATCTCCGGCTTTGGCAGCAGAGTAAGCGCGATGCGTCGTGACGAAACTTTCCTGTGCGTGGATGTAAACGCCAGGGAAATGGTTCCAGGGAAAGCGTGTTGCTTGCTCCATGATCGGCGGCTCCGCTTGGCTCGTTGGTCGAGCATAGGCGGGGCCGCCTGCGATTCGATTGAGGCGGATCAGCCTTTGGAGAGCGCTTTCAGCGCCTGCTTGATGCCGTCCGAGACGCCGCTGCCGGCCGGCACGGTCTTCAGTGCCAGCAAGGCTTCCTTGTCGGAATAGCCCAGCGCCAGCAACGCGTTCAGGATATCGGATTGCGAGTCCGGCACCGCGTGCGCGCCGCCGGCGCCGATATCCGCGCCCAGCTTGCCCTTCAGTTCCAGCAGCAGCCGTTCGGCGGTCTTCTTGCCGATGCCCGGCACCTTGACCAGGCGGCCCGACTCCTGCAACGTCACCGCCTGCGCCAGGTCGGCGATCGACATGCCCGACAGGATCGACAGCGCGGTGCGCGCGCCGACGCCGGTGATCTTGATCAGCTGGCGGAACACCGCGCGCTCCTCGGCGTTGCCGAAGCCGAACAGCAGGTGCGCATCCTCGCGGATCGCCTGGTGCGTGAACAGCACCACTTTCTCGCCCACGCCGGGCAGGTTGTAGAAGGTGCTCATCGGCACATCGACTTCGTAGCCGACGCCGCCGCAGTCAACCAGCAGTTGCGGCGGATTTTTTTCAAGCAGAATACCGGAGAGACGACCGATCATCGTGTGATTGCCTTTAAAGAGGAAGGGTTAGCCGACCAGGCGGCCGTTTTTCATGCGCAGGCCGGCCAGCGGACCGCGCGCGGCCGTGGTCGTGCCCTGGCCGGCGCCGGCGATCAGGGTCAGTGTTTCGCGGCTGTGGGCGTGGCAGATGGCGACGCCCAGCGCATCGGCGGCGTCGCTGCCGGGCAGGCCGGGCAGCGACAACAGCCGCGCCACCATGTCCTGCACCTGCGCCTTGACCGCGCGCCCGGTGCCCACCACCGCCTGCTTGACCTGGGTCGGCGAATACTCGGCCACGCTCAGGTCGGCCGACACCAGCGCGCAAATGGCCGCGCCGCGCGCCTGGCCCAGCAGCAGGGTCGATTGAGGATTGACGTTGACGAACACCTGCTCGATGGCGGCGTAGTCGGGTTGGTAGGTGCGGGCCACCTCGGCCACGCCGACCAGGATCACCTTGAGGCGCTCCGGCAGGCTGCCCTCGCCACTCTTGATGGTGCCGGAAGCGATGTAGCGCAGCCTGGCGCCCTGCTTGTGGATGACGCCAAAGCCGGTCGTGCGCAAGCCGGGGTCGATGCCGAGAATAATCATTCCCGGATTGTAACCGGGAACATTGAATGCTGTATATAAAAACAGTGCGGCGGACCCGCAGATCCGCCGCACTGTGCAAACTTGCGGGCCTTCTAATGCTAAATGAGGTTGCTGAAACGTGGTCGCAGCGAGGCGCGGCGCCGAAGACAGTGCGCTAGCACGGCAAGGGCCACACCGCAGGTGTGGCGAAACAACGAAGCTGCGGCCGCGTTTCAGCGACCGATTAGTGGCGGAAGTGGCGGGTGCCGGTGTACAGCATGACCACGCCGCGCTCGTCGGCCGCGTCGATCACTTCCTGGTCGCGCATCGAGCCGCCCGGATGGATCACGCAGGTCGCGCCGGCGTCGACCACCACGTCCAGGCCGTCGCGGAACGGGAAGAAGGCGTCCGACGCCACGACCGAACCGGCCAGCGACAGGCCGGCGTTCTGCGCCTTGATCGAGGCGATGCGGGCCGAGTCGATACGGCTCATCTGGCCGGCGCCCACGCCCAGCGTCATATTGTTACCGCAGAAGACGATGGCGTTGGACTTGACGTACTTGGCCACGCGCCAGGCGAACATCAGGTCTTGCAACTGCTGCGGCGTAGGCTGCAGCTTGCTGACCACTTTCAGGTCGCCGATCAGCACGTTCTTCGAATCGGCCGACTGCACCAGCAAACCGCCGCCGACGCGCTTGAAGTCCATCGCGTTGACGCCGTTACCGAGCGGGATTTCCAGCAGGCGCACGTTCTGCTTGGCCGACAGGATCTGCTTGGCTTCAGCGGTGAAGGTCGGCGCGATCAGCACTTCGACGAACAGCTTGGCCAGCTCGGTCGCGGCTGCGGCGTCCACTTCGACGTTGAAGGCGATGATGCCGCCGAACGCCGAGGTCGGATCGGTCTGCAGCGCGCGCTTGTAGGCGTCGGCCGCGTTGGCGCCCAGCGCCACGCCGCACGGATTGGCGTGCTTGACGATCACGCAGGCGGCGGTCTGGTCGAAGCTGCCCATGCTCTTCACGCATTCCCATGCGGCGTCCGCATCGGCGATGTTATTGAACGACAGTTCCTTGCCCTGCAGCTGGCGGTAGTTGGCCAGCGCGCCTTCGGTCGAGGTGACGTCGCGGTAGAACGCGGCCGACTGGTGCGGGTTTTCGCCGTAGCGCATGTCCTGCACTTTTTCAAACGCCACGTTCAGCGTGTTCGGATAGGTGTTGCGGCTGGCGTGGGCGCGGGTCGCGTCCAGGCTGGTCAGGTAGTTGGCGATGGCGCCGTCGTACTGCGCGGTGTGCGCATAGACCTTGGTGGCCAGCTTGAAACGGGTATCGTAGCTGACGTGGCCAGGAGCGTTGTCGCTGGCCTTCATTTCAGCCAGCACCACGCCGTAGTCAGCAGGATCGCAGATGACCACCACGTCCTTGTGGTTCTTGGCGGAGGAACGCAGCATGGCCGGGCCGCCGATGTCGATGTTCTCGATCGCGTCTTCCAGCGTGCAGGTTTCCTTGGCCACGGTGGCCTGGAACGGGTACAGGTTGACCACTACCATGTCGATGGTCGGAATGTTGTGCTCTGCCAGCTTGGCCATGTGCTCAGGGAAATCGCGGCGGGCCAGGATGCCGCCGTGGACTTTCGGGTGCAGCGTCTTGACGCGGCCATCGAGCATCTCCGGGAAGCCGGTGTAGTCGGCCACTTCGGTCACGGCGACGCCGTTGTCGGCCAGCAGTTTGGCGGTGCCGCCGGTCGACAGGATGTTGACGCCCATGGCGGACAGCGCGCGGGCGAAGTCCAGCACACCGGTTTTGTCGGAGACGGAGATGAGAGCTTGTTTAATCATGGCTTGAGAGGGGCTAGTGGTTGAATATGAGGGGATGACGTATTCGGTATTGCGGGTGCGGCAACGGCGGCCGTCCCCAGCCACTCATGCCGGAAAAACGCGCGCTGTTACAGCAGGCCGTGTTCTTGCAGTTTTTTGCGCAAGGTATTGCGGTTGATGCCCAGCATCTGCGCGGCATGCGACTGGTTGCCGTCGGCGCGCGTCATGACCACTTCCAGGATCGGTTTTTCCACGGTCAGCACGACCATGTCGTAGATATTCGATGCCTGCTGCTCGCCCAGGTCGTTGAAGTAATCTTCAAGGCTCTTCTGGACTACTTCCTGGATACTTTCTTTGCTCATTTTATATCGTTCGCTTTTAATCTGTTGACGCTGGTAAATCGCTGCGGGGCTTTTGGCCCTGGCGCTCACCCTTCTGATCCGACTTTTTTAGGCTCTCTACGCCGTCTTACGCTGCTTCTAATTCTTCAGGGAGGCGGTATTGTAACCGCTCGCCGACACTCCACTGGGATTCGAAAAATTGATCGACGGCAATCAGTTGTTCTTCGGTGGACTCCAGCAGGTTCATTTTCTGCCGGAATTCCTCGCCGCCCTGCAGGTCGCGCACATACCAGCCTATGTGTTTGCGCGCGGTGCGCACGCCCAGATAGTCGCCGTAGAAGGCGTAGTGGGCGCGCAGGTGTTCATCCATCAGGGCGCGCACTTCGTCCACATACGGCGCCGGCAGATGGGTGCCGGTGCGCAGGTAATGGTCGATCTCGCGGAAGATCCACGGGCGGCCCTGGGCGGCGCGGCCGACCATGACGGCGTCGGCGCCGGTGTAGTCGAGCACGAACCTGGCCTGCTCCGGCGTGGTGATGTCGCCGTTGGCCACCACCGGAATGGCGACCGAGCGCTTGACCGCCGCGATGGTGTCGTACTCGGCGTCGCCGGTGTAGCCGTCGGCGCGGGTGCGGCCGTGCAGGGTCAGCATGGCGATGCCCGCGTCCTCGGCGATGCGCGCGATGTTCAGCGCGTTTTTATTGGCGCGGTTCCAGCCGGTGCGGAATTTCAGCGTGACGGGCACGTCGACCGCGCCAACCACGGCGTCGAGGATCTGCTTGACCAGCAGCTCGTCCTGCAACAGGGCCGAACCGCACCAGGCGTTGCAGACTTTCTTGACCGGGCACCCCATGTTGATGTCGATGATCTGGGCGCCGCGCTCGACGTTGAAGCGGGCGCAGTCGGCCAGGTCCTTGGGATCGGCGCCGGCGATCTGCACCGCTTTCGGCTCCATCTCGCCGGTGTGATCGGTACGGCGCGCGCTTTTTTCGGTCGCCCACAAGCGCGGGTTCGAGGCCGCCATTTCGGACACCGCATAGCCTGCTCCGAGCTGTTTGCACAGCTGGCGGAAGGGGCGATCGGTGACGCCGGCCATGGGGGCGACGAAAACGTTGTTGCGCAGTAAATGAGGGCCGATTTGCACTGGCGATACCTGGACGTGAAGAAGGAACCTTCTATTTTAACCGAAGGGCTGCTCAAATTATAAGCACTATTTTTTATGGTTTCGGCAAATGTGCAGCTTTGCCGTTATGAACGAACATTTCCATGCATAAACTATAAGCACGGTCGTCAGATAATGTCGTCCATCGCGGCCAGGCTCAGGTGATCGACTTCGCCCCAGCTGGTGAGCGCCAACTTACCGTCGGCCCAAGTGAAACGGTTGATGCTGGCGTTCTTGACCTGGAAGTCGCGCGGGCTGTCGAGCGACATGCCGACCGCCGCCCGGTAGGCGCACTCGAGCACGCCGCCGTGGGCGACGATGGCGATGGTGCGGCCGGGGTGGCGTTGCCCCCACTCGGCAATGCCGTCGGTCGAGCGCTGGTAGAACTGGCGGAAGCTTTCCGCTTCCCGCTCGCCGGCCGGCATGACGGCGTCGCTATCGCGCGCCTGCCACAGTGCGTACTCGGCCGGGAATTGCCGCTCGATCTCGGCGTACAGCATGCCCTCGAACACGCCGTAGCAGCGCTCGCGCAACTGGTCGTCGGTTTGCACCTCCAGGCCGTCGTACTGCTCGGCCACGGCTTGCGCCGTCTGCATCGCCCGTTGCAGGTCGCTGGAGACCAGCACATCGACCTGCTCGGCGGCCAGTGCCTGCGCCAGCGCGTTGGCCTGGCGGGCGCCCTCGTCGTTCAGCGGGATATCGGTATGGCCTTGCAGGCGGCGCACGGCGTTCCAGGAAGTCTCGCCGTGGCGGATCAGCAAAATAGTGGTGTTCTTCATGCAATCTTTATTCTGGACCGGCGCGCCTGGGCGGCCAGGGCCGGGTTCAGGGTGTACGTGCCGATCAATTGGGCTTCGTCGATGATGTGGCCGTGCAGGGCGTTGAGCAGGTCGGCGCAGCTGAAGCGCCCTTCCAGTTCCAGACGCGGCGTATCGAGCGCATAGAGCCGGAAAATATAGTGGTGCAGGCGCTCATCGTTAAACGGCGGACAGGGGCCATCATACCCGTAATAGTCGCCGGCCATGGCCGGGTCGGCCGAAAACCAGCCGCTGTAGTCGTTGACGCCCTGGCGCAGCGTCAGCCCGTCCAGCACCACGTCCGGGCCGGGCTTGCCGCGCGCGGTCACGCCGCGCGCCAGCGCGCCGTCCGCGATCGCTTGCAGGCCGACCGGGATATCGACCAGGCTCCAGTGGAAGAAGTCGCCGCGCGGCTGGCTTTCCGGCAGCGGGCAGCCGGCGCCGTTGACGTAGCTGGCGCCCTGCGGTGCGTCGCCATCGATGCACAGCAAGGCCAGCGACTCGGTGCCGGCCGGCACGTCGCGCCACGCCAGATGGGGGTTGCGGTTGGCGGACAGGACGACTTGCCCGTCCGCGTCCAGCTTGCCAAAAGCGTATTCGGACGGAATGACGCCGCCATCGCGAAAGCTGTCGCTCGAAAGTTTCATGCTCGTCTCCCAACCGCCTGTTTTATTTTGCGTTTGTTTGCAGCCAGAACGTCACCGGGCCGTCGTTGGTCAGCGTGACCTTCATATCCGCGCCAAACTGGCCGGTTTCCACTACTTTATGCTTTTGGCGGGCTTGTTCAACAAAATAATTGAACAGCCGCAGACCGTCGGCCGGCGCCGCGGCCGGCGTGAACGAGGGCCGCGTGCCGGATTTGGTGTCGGCCGCCAGCGTGAACTGCGGCACCAGCAGCAGGCCGCCCTCGACGTCGGTGACGCTGCGGTTCATCTTGCCGGCGTCGTCGGCGAACACCCGGTAGCCCAGCAATTTGGTCAGCAGCGCGTCGGCTTCCTTCTCCGTATCGCCGCGTTCGGCGCACACCAGCACCATCAGGCCGGCGTCGATGGCGCCGACGGTGGCGCCGTCGACCACCACACCGGCGCTGCTGACGCGTTGCAGCAAGCCTATCATGCCGTCAGCGTGACGCGCGCGAACTTGCGCTTGCCCACTTGCAGCACGAAGGTGCCGGCGTCGATCTTCACGGTCTTGTCGCTGACCACGGCGCCGTCGATGCGCACGCCGCCCTGCTCGATCATGCGGCCAGCCTCGGAAACGGAAGCGCACAGGCCCGTCGATTTCAACAGTTGCTGGATGCCGGCCGGCGCGCCCGGCAACGTGATTTCCGCCACGTCGTCCGGAATCCCGCCTTTGGAGCGGTTGACGAAGTCGTTCAACGCATCTTCCGCCGCCGCCTGCGAGTGGAAGCGGGCGACGATTTCCTGCGCCAGCGCCACTTTGGCGTCGCGCGGGTTGGCGCCGCCGTCGATGGCGGCCTTCAGCGCGGCCACGTCGGCGATCGAGCGGAACGACAGCAGTTCGTAATATTTCCACATCATCAAGTCCGAAATACTCATGATCTTGGCGAACATGGTGTTGCCCGGTTCGGTGATGCCGATGTAATTGTTCTTCGACTTGGACATCTTGTCGACGCCGTCCAGGCCTTCCAGCAGCGGCATGGTCAGAATGCACTGCGGTTCCTGGCCGTAGTCCTTCTGCAGCTCGCGGCCAACCAGCAAGTTAAATTTCTGGTCCGTTCCACCTAGCTCAAGGTCTGCCTTCAAAGCGACCGAATCGTAGCCTTGCATCAAGGGGTAGAGGAACTCGTGGACCGCGATCGGAGTCCCACCCTTGAAGCGCTTGCTGAAATCGTCGCGCTCCATCATGCGGGCCACCGTGTAGTGCGAGGCCAGCTTGATCAGGCCGCGCGCGCCCAGCGGATCGCACCATTCGGAGTTGTAGCGGATTTCGGTCTTGGCCGGGTCCAGCACCAGCGAGGCCTGCTTGAAGTAGGTCATGGCGTTTTGCTCGACCTGCTCGCGCGTCAGCGGCGGACGGGTGGCGTTGCGGCCGGACGGGTCGCCGATCATCGACGTGAAATCGCCGATCAGGAAGATCACCTGATGGCCCAGGTCCTGCAGCTGGCGCATCTTGTTCAACACAACGGTGTGGCCAAGGTGCAGGTCAGGTGCGGTAGGGTCCAGACCGAGCTTGATACGCAGCGGTACGCCGCTTTGTTCGGAGCGCGCCAGCTTTTGGGCGAACTCGCTTTCAATCAGCAGCTCGTCGACACCGCGCTTGGTGATGGCGAGGGCCTCCAGAACGCTGTCGGTCAACGGCAGGACTTTCGATGGGGCCGGCGATGTCGAAGAAGAGGTAGTCATAGTTTTTTTGCGGTATATTTCAGAAAAAGGTAGGCAGCTTCAGGAGTTTGTTATAATCCTCGATCCATCAATCTTGCCGTACGAAAACGAACTTTAATAACACACGAATAAATAAAAGAAAGTTTTAGAAAAGTTCAAGCGGCAAATTTTAACTGATTGCATGAACCAAATACATAAATTCACGAGCTCACGCTTGTTCAGTCTGCTAGGTTCCACGCGCAAGGCGCGCATCATCAGCGCGTCTGCATTGTTTCTCGCAGTGTGTGCTTTTGGCGCCGCCGGCGTAGCTCCGCTCGCCCCCGACGCCTCCGACCTGCCGGTCAAATCGGTACAGGAATCGGTCGCACTGCCGGACCTCAGCTCGCAGATCTCCGCGCTGGAACAGCAATCCTCCAACGAACACTTCGTCCACGAAGAAAAAATCCGCGCCGGCGATACGCTGGCCGCGCTGCTGACCCGTCTGGGCATCGACGATGACGCGGCCGAGAACTTTATCAAAAAAGATAAAGTCGCGAAAGGCGTGATGCAGCTCAAGACCGGCAAGCGCGTACAGGCGCAGACCGACGACGAGGGCAATCTGCAATGGCTGCGCGCCGTGGTGGTCGATGGCAAGGACAATCCGGTCAAGAACATCAAGGTCACCCGTAAGGGCGACGGCTTTGTCGCGGAAGAAGAAGCGGCCAAGCTGGAACGCCGCGTGGAAATGCATGCGCGTACCATCAGCTCGACCTTGTATGCGGCGACCGATTCGAGCGAAGACGGCGCCAAGCTGCCGGACACCATCGTCAAGCAGATCGTCGAGATGTTCTCGACCAGCATCGACTTCCGCGGCGACCTGAAGCGCGGCGACCATTTCAACGTGGTCTACGAAACGTTCTGGCAGGATGGAGAATTTGTGCGAGCGGGCCGTATCCTGGCGGGCGAGTTCACCAACAAGGGCACGACCTTCCAGTCGGTCTGGTTCGAAGATCCACAAAGCAAGCAGGGCGGCGGTTACTACAGCTTCGACGGCAAGTCCCTCAAGAAAGCCTTCCTCAAATCCCCGGTTGAATTCTCCCGTATTTCGTCTGGCTTCGCGATGCGCGTGCATCCGATTTCCGGCCAGTGGAAAGCCCACAAGGGCATCGACTTCCCGGCGCCGACCGGCACCCCGATCCGCGCATCGGGCGATGGCGTGATCGATTTCGCCGGCACCCAGAACGGCTACGGCAATTTCGTCATGATCAAGCACTGGGCCAACTACACCACGGCCTACGCCCACATGAGCCGCTTCGCGCCTGGCCTCAAAAAAGGCAGTAAGGTCAGCCAGGGCGACGTGATCGGCTACGTCGGCACCACCGGCTGGTCGACCGGCGCACACTTGCATTACGAATTCCGCGTCGGCGGCGAAGCCAAGGATCCGGGCACGCTGAACGTGCAAGCCCAGGCGCCGTTGACGGCGGCCGAGATGTCGCGCTTCAAGTCCTACGCTTCCGACATGTCGCACCGCTTCGCGCTGCTGCAGCCGGGCGGCTCCGGCGGCACCCGCGTCGCGGCAAAGTAAGATTTAATTGAGCTTCATCAAGACAGGTCGCGCCAGCGGCCTGTTTTTTTATGATCATGCGCCGGCCAGGCCGCTTCTTCTGTGCGACAGCGCACGCCGACTCAGGCAGAATACGTTTTTCTGCTTCGGGATGCCACCATGTCTCTGTATATCGGTTTGATGTCCGGCACCAGCCTGGACGGCGTGGACGGCGCGCTGGCGCGCTTCACCGGCGACGCCATCGACACGCTGGCGGCCGCCTATGTACCCTTCCCTCCCGCCCTGCGCGCCGACCTGCTGGCCCTGCAGGCCGCCGGCCACAACGAGATCGAGCGCGAGGCGCTGGCCGCCAATCAGCTGGCGCGCTTCTACGCCGAGTGCGTCAAGGCGCTGCTGGACGACGCCTCGCTGCAAGCGCAGGACGTGCGCGCGGTGGCGGTGCACGGGCAGACCGTCCGCCACCGTCCCGAACTGGGCTTTACGCGCCAGACCAATAACCCCGCCCTGCTGGCCGAACTGTGCGGCATCGACGTGATCGCCGACTTCCGCAGCCGCGACATCGCCGCCGGCGGCCAGGGCGCGCCGCTGGTGCCGGCCTTCCACCAGGCGCTGTTCGGCAAGCGCGGGCAGACGCGGGTGGTGGCCAATATCGGCGGCATTTCGAATATCAGCGTGCTGACGGATGGCAAAGTGATCGGCTTCGACACCGGGCCCGGCAATGTGCTGATGGATGCGTGGATAGCCCGCCACCAGGGCAAGGAATTCGACCAGGACGGCGCCTGGGCGGCCAGCGGCAGGGAAATCCCCGGCCTGCTGGCGAACATGCTGGCCGAGCCCTACTTCGCGCTGCCGGCGCCCAAGAGCACCGGCCGCGACCTGTTCCACATCGATTGGCTGGACCGGCATCTGGCGGCGTTCGCCGGCGCCAGGCCGGAAGACGTACAACGCACGCTGACGCGCCTGACGGCCCTGACGCTGGCGCAGGCGGTGCAGGCCCATGGTGCGGGCACGGACGCGGTCTACGTCTGCGGTGGCGGCGCCTACAACGGCGTGCTGATGGATGAACTGGGCGCGGCGCTGGGCCGGCAGGTGACGCTGGAATCGACGCAGGCGCTGGGCGTGGCGCCGAACCGGGTCGAGGCGATGGCCTTCGCCTGGCTGGGCTATCGCTTCACCGAGCGGCTGGCGGGCAACCTGCCGTCGGTGACGGGGGCCAAGGGTGATCGCGTACTGGGCGCGCTTTACCCGCGTTGACCCCGCCAGACCGTATAATATGCCGCATGAGTCTTCAAAATAACAGCACCGACTTGGCCTTCCTGGAACAAAATGCCGCCAGCATCCGGAACGCCAAGCTCCACATCCCCCATCTCGACCAGACCGTCAACCTGCTCAACTATATGCGGATCGCCGACCATGTGGCGACGACCGTGCAGCAGCCGGCCGCCCGCATCATGGATTGGGGCTGCGGCTATGGGCAAATGACCTGGCTGCTGCGCCGCCGCAACTTCGACATGATCTCGTTCGACATCGGCGCCGACGACACGTGCCTGCCCCCTATTCCCTTATGCGACGGGCTCAATGTCATCCGTACGACGCACCCGACGCAGCTGCCGTTTCCTGAGCAGGCATTCGACGCGGTGCTGAGCTGCGGCGTGCTGGAACATATCGACGAATGCAGCGGCGTCGCCGGCAACGAGCTCAAATCGCTGGCGGAAATCGCCCGCGTGCTGCGCCCGGAAGGCAAGCTGCTGATTTACCAATTGCCGCAACGAGCATCGTGGCAGGAGGCGCTGGTGCGCCGCCTTAAACTGGGCTACACGCATCCCAGGCGCTACAGCGCTGCGGAAATCGTCGGGATACTTGAGGGGAAGGGTTTCAGGGTGTCCAGCCTGCGCCGCGCCAACCTGGTGCCAAAAAACCTGACCGGCATGCCGACGGGCTTGCGCCGCATCTACAGCCGCTTCAGCCTCCCGCTGATCGTGCTCGACCGCTATCTGTGCCGCATTCCACTGCTGAACCGCGTGGCGGGCGTGCTGGAGATCGTCGCCGTCAAACGGCCAGACGCAGCATAAACAAAAACGGCGGCACAACCGGAGTTGTCCGCCGTTTATCGCAACCGGCCAAGGCCGGACCTGCGCGGTTATACCGAGAACGAAGAGCCGCAGCCGCAGGTCGAGGTGGCGGTTGGGTTCTTGATGACGAATTGCGCGCCTTCCAGGTCGTCCTTGTAGTCGATTTCCGCGCCGACCAGGTACTGGTAGCTCATCGAATCGATCAACAGCTGGACGCCGTTCTTGACCATGGTGGTGTCGTCTTCGTTGACGATTTCGTCAAACGTGAAGCCGTACTGGAAGCCGGAGCAGCCGCCACCCTGCACGAATACGCGCAGCTTCAGGTCTGGATTGCCCTCTTCCTCGATCAGTTGGGCGACCTTTTCAGCCGCGCTATCGGTGAAGATAATAGGCGACGGGATTACATCTAGCGATTCGGCGACAGCATTCATTTCAGACTCCTACGTGAAAACATTTGATCCATTATAGACCGTTGGCGTAATTCATGCTCCGGATACCGCCAAAAGCGGCCCCACGCCGGAGCTGTCGCGATGGGTCAATGTGCCCAACACCTGCGCGCCGCCGTGCATTTCCAAGACTTTGTAACTAACATCTCCAATGATACGGGCACTCGGCTGGATTTCAAGCAAATCCGCGCTGAAAACGCAACCCTGAACCTCGCCATTGACCACCAGGTGGTCGCAACGTATCTCGCCTTCCACACGCGCATGCTCGGCAATGACGAGATAACTGGGATGTCCTGCCTCCGCGACAATATTGCCGATGACCTCGCCATCAATGCGCATGCCGCCGCGAAACAGCAAATTACCTCGTACCCGGGTGGCGGCGCCGATCAGGCTATCCATATCGATCATGTGCGACTTTCTGCAAGCGGAGTGGACGGGAATTCCTAATCTACTATCCCCGCCCTGTCGCGCTTTGATTTACGGCAGCAGCGCGATCTGGGTCAGGCCGGTGGTTTCCTCCAGGCCGAACATCAGGTTCATGCACTGCACCGCCTGACCGGACGCGCCCTTGACCAGGTTGTCCTGCACCACCAGCACGATCACGGTGTTGCCGTTGTCCGGGCGATGCAGCGCCAGGCGCAGCATGTTGGAGCCACGGGTGGAACGGGTTTCCGGATGCGAGCCAAACGGCATCACGTCGACGAACGGCGAATCTTTGTACTGCGCCTCGAACAGCGCCTGCAGCGCTTCGTTGCTGACGTCCTTGGTCAGGCGGCCGTACAAGGTCGAATGCATGCCGCGTATCATCGGCACCAGGTGCGGCGTGAACACCAGGCCGACCTTGTCGGCGGTGAACTTCTGCAGCTGCGCCGAGGTTTCCGGCGTGTGGCGGTGGCCGGCCACGCCGTAGGCCTTGAAGTTGTCGCTCGATTCAGAGAACAGCGTGCCGATCTCGGCCTTGCGGCCGGCGCCGGACACGCCCGACTTGCAGTCGGCGATCAGCGAGCCGGCATCGATCAGGCCGGCCTTCAGCAGCGGGTAGTAGCCCAGCTGCATGGTGGTCGGGTAGCAGCCCGGATTGGCGACCAGGCGTGCGCCCTTGATGGCGTCGCGGTTCAGTTCGGCCAGGCCGTAGGCCGCTTCCTCCAGCAGCTCCGGGCAGGTGTGGTCGATCTTGTACCATTTTTCAAAGACCGCCTTGTCCTTGATGCGGAAGTCCGCCGCCAGGTCGATCACCTTGACGCCGGCCGCCAGCAGCGCCGGCGCCTGGGCCATGGCCACGCCGTGCGGGGTGGCGAAGAACACCACGTCGCACTTGCTCAGGTCGGCCTTGTCGGGCGACGAGAAGGCGAGGTCCACGCGGCCGCGCAGCGAAGGGAACATATCGGCAACCGGCAAGCCATCTTCCTTGCGCGACGTGATAGCCGTCAGCTGCACATCAGGGTGGACTGCCAACAGTCGCAGCAATTCCACTCCGGTATATCCGGTGCCGCCGACGATGCCAACTTTGATCATGTTCTTTCCTTGAATGAGGTAATGCGTAGAGGGGACTGCCATTTTATCAGGCATATGCGACAGACGTGTTACGCCCGCCAGATAGCAAAAAAGCCGCCCGACACAGGGCCGGCGGCTTTTTTGAGGATACGCCGCAAGCAGCGCACCACAGCGTAAAAATTAACGCTTCGAGAATTGCTTTGCGCGACGTGCTTTGCGCAGACCAACTTTTTTACGTTCAACTTCACGTGCATCGCGGGTAACGAAGCCGGCGCGTGCCAGATCCGGTTTCAGCGCTGCATCGTAGTCGATCAGGGCGCGGGTGATGCCGTGACGCACAGCACCTGCCTGGCCGGACTCGCCGCCGCCGTGAACGTTGACTTTGATGTCAAAACGCTCAACGTTGCCGGTCAGTTCCAGTGGTTGACGAATAACCATCAGGCCGGTTTCGCGGGAGAAGTACTCAGCCGCTGGCTTGCCGTTAACGATGATTTGGCCAGTGCCAACTTTGATAAACACACGAGCTACTGCACTCTTGCGACGGCCGGTGCCGTAATTGTAGTTACCGATCATGTCAGTTCCTTAGATTTCGAGTGCTTTAGGTTGCTGGGCAGCGTGCGGGTGCGAACCTTCAGCGTACACTTTCAGCTTCTTGATCATTGCGTAGCCCAGTGGGCCCTTCGGCAACATACCCTTGACGGCTTTTTCCAGAGCACGGCCTGGGAAACGCTGTTGCATTTTCAGGAAGTTGGTCTCATAGATGCCACCTGGGTAGCCCGAGTGACGGTAGTAGGTCTTCTCGGTTGCTTTGGTGCCGGTCACGCGCAGTTTGCCTGCGTTGACGATGACGATGAAATCGCCGGTGTCGACGTGAGGAGTAAATTCTGGCTTGTGTTTGCCGCGCAGTCGGAGTGCCACTTCGCTGGCAACACGTCCGAGGACTTTGTCCGTCGCGTCAATCACGAACCAATCGCGCTGGACTTCATGGCCCTTAGCGGAAAAAGTTTTCATGTTGACTTCCTAAATAATAAAACACGCTCAAATGGTGGTTCCGCCTCTTGCTTCAGCGGACTCGGCCTTCTTATTTACTTTCCTGAGCGAACGGAAAGCCGACAAGTATAAGCGGAAAGCGCCCGCCGAGTCAAGCCGCAATGCCGACAGAATCAGGCTCCGCCGCCCCGTAACGGAAAACATTGACCACATTGAAAGTCGTGTCGGGCACGTACAGGCGGCCGCGGTCGGCGTATATGAAGTACGGCATCCAGACGCCGCCGGCGTCCGGGTATTTCTTGAACACGGAAATGCCGGTTTCGTAGGTCAGCGTATGCTCGCCGATGCGGAACACTTTCAGCGCGCGGTTGACCAGGTCGTTGACGATCAGGCGGTCGCCGTCGACGCAGACGCTGGCCGGCAGCATGAATTTTTCGTAATCAACGTTGACATCGTCACAATAGCCAAGCTGGCCGTAGCTCCACAGGCTGTTGCCCTCGCGGTCGAACACGCGCAGGCAGTTGTTGAACTGGTCGCAGACGAACAATCGGTCCTGGGCGTCGATGGCGATGTCGCAGGGCGTGAAATCGTCGTCCGACTGCCAACGGAAATTTTTGCGGAACACCACATAGCCGGTCGGCTGGATCTGCCACATCGAGATGCGGTTGTTGAGCGAATCGGCGATATAGATCTCGCCCTGGCCGTTGATGGCGATGCCCTGCGGCGCCTTCAGCGTGCCGTCGCCGCCCACGCCGTCGCGGCCGAAGGGCATGCCGTAGTTGATCAGGTAGCCGGCCGGATTGAACTGGTACATGGTCACCGTGCACAGATTGAAGTTGGTGACGAACACGATCGGCGTGCCGGGACAGATCTGCCCCAGCGGCGGCGTGTGCGGGTAGTAGACATCCATCGCCAGGTCGCCCGGCACAAAGAAGCCGCGCATCATGTCCTGCAACTGATGGTAGGAATCGCTCTCGGTATTGAAAGTCTTCATGCACCAGTTGCCCGAATCGATGTTCAGCGACGCGTTCGCCATGCGCGCCAGTGGATCGATGCCCATATGCGTGCGGAACTGGTCGTACCAGTACTTGTAGATGCTGGTCGTCGCCCTGGCCCAGTAGTCGATCCAGTTGCCGCCGGCTAGCGGCTCGCGCGGCACCACGCGGCGCTCGCGCTTGAAGCCGATCACCGACGTCATGCAATTGAATTGCGAGGTCGAGCGCAGCCGGTTCTGGCGGTTCTGGCCATCGCGCCGGTGGCCGACCGACTCCATCAGCAACGCATCCTCCTCGCCTTGGACACGCGGAATGCGCACCTTGATCACGCTGGAGGCGAACGGCTCGCTGATGAAATACACGTCCGGCTCGCCTGCCGCCGCGCAGATCTGGTACGGTCCGACGAACACCACATCCTCCAGCGCACCGTAGACGAAATCGGACAGGCTGTGCACCGGCTCCAGCGTGTGGTTCCACAAGGGCAGCAGGCCGCCAACCACGCTGACCTTCCTGCCCTCCAGGTCGTACACCGTGATGGCGTTCTCGATATGCCCCGGCACGAACACGCGGTCGCCGATCACGCACACCGAACGCATCACATTGAACTTGCCGATGCCGGTGGGCTTGCCATGCTGATGCAGCATCACCGCGTCATGCGGCGCCTGCACGCATTCGTCGACGATGGGCCAGTCGGTGCTGATTTTCAGCACTTCGTAGTGGCCGGTGTTGGCGAGGTAGAGATTGCCTCGATCATCGCTGGCCAGCCCTTGCGGCCACAGCAGTTCATGCCGGGCGCCCGGGCCGGCAACGTGGCGGAACTGGCTGATGAACGCGCCGTCCAGCGTGAACTTGACGCAGCGGCTGGCCAGGTCCCCGGCCGTGTGGAAGAACTCGTCGCAGACGTACAGGTAATCGACGCCGTCGCGCTCGCGCACCACGGTGATGCCGTTCGGATCGGACAACGGAAGGTAGTGGTCGTCGCCTTCGCCGAAGGCATAGCTGAACCAGATCTCGTCTTCATCGTAGGCGAACGCGACCACGCGGCCGTGGCCCATATCGGTGCAGTACATCAGCTGGTGGGTGGGATGCGGGCACACGTGGAAGGGCATCAGCAGGCGCGGCGCGTCGGGTGTATCGTCGCCGGGGCCCTCGATCACATGCAGCAGTTCGGACAAATCGGCGTTGAAGACCAGCACGCGGCTGTTGCCTGTATCGCACACCCACAGCCTGCCGAAACTATCGGCATGCACGCCAACCGGCGAATTGAGCGTGAAATCGTCGGCCAGCGGCCCCAGGGGCGTGGTGCCCGGCACGGTCAACTCACCATAGGAACAAAGGTATTTGATGGCCTGATTCATCGCACCCTCCTTGATTTAAGTCAATAAAGTATGCGATCCGTTCGAGCTTGCTGCAAGTTAAAAAACCTCATGCAAGCCAGTCCGGCCGGACTCCTTTACAATATGCGCAACGCTTTTTAACGGAGAGAATGATGGAATGCAAAGTCAGCTGGAATGGCCCGTCGGGCATGAGTTTCTTGGCCCAGACCGGTTCCGGTCACATGGTCAACATGGATGGCGCGCCCGAGGGCGGCGGCCACAACCTGGCGCCGCGTCCGATGGAGATGGTGTTGCTGGGCACCGGCGGCTGCACGGCGTATGACGTGGTGTTGATCCTGAAGAAGGGCCGCGCCGACATCCGTGGCTGCGAGTGCACGCTGACCGCCGAACGCGCGGACACGGAGCCGAAGGTGTTCACCAAGATTAACTTCCACTTCACCGTGACCGGCAAGGACTTGAAGCCTGAGGCGGTGGAACGGGCGATCACGCTGTCGCACGACAAATACTGCTCGGCGTCCATCATGCTCGGCAAGACCGCCGAGATCACCCATTCGTTCGAGATCGTCGACGCTTAACCCGCACTGCGGCCACCAGGGGTAAGCCTCGGCTCAATCAGATGTAGTACGCGGTGCTGGTCATGACCTTGCCCATCACCGCCATCACGGCCTGCACCGGGGCCGGCGTCTGCGAGGCGCCCAGCGCCTGCGCGGCGGCGCCGTGTGCGATCTCATCCTGCCGCATCTGCTCGACGATGGCGCGCGACTTGGCGTCCTGCGGCGGCAGCTGGTCCAGATGGCTGGCCAGATGCGCCTCCACCTGCCGCTCCGTCTCCACCACAAAACCCAGGCTGCGCGCGTCGCCCAGCACCGCCGCCACCGTGCCCAGCGCATACGCGCCGGCATAGAACAGCGGATTGAGCACGCTGATATGCGAGTTCAGCTCGCCCAGCCGCTGCGCGGTCCAGGCCAGATGGTCTTCCTCTTCCCTGCCCGCCTGCTCGAACTGCGCGCGCATCTCTTCAGTCTTGGCGTAGCGGCTCTGCGAGTTGTACAACGCCTGCGCGCACACCTCGCCCACATGGTTCACCCGCATCAAGCCGGCGCTGTGGCGGGTTTCCGCTTCGCTCATCTGGGCGTCGGCCGCGTGCAGCGCCGGCGTCGGCCGCGATGCCGAGGCGACGCCGGTCATCACGCGCAGCGCCTTGTCGGCGCCGGCGATCAATCGGTCCAGCGGAGTGTGGTGGTGTGCGGCCATAGGAAAACTCGAATTCGGACGAAAGCAATATTATAGAGGCGTCAGCCTCAGTTTGCCTCGGCCGCTTCGCGCAACTGGCGCTGGCGTTCGATGTAGTCGGCCACCGGGCCGCGCACATCGATCCTGGAAATGTCTTTCGCCACGCTCAGGTTCAGGCCCAGCAGGAAGGGGATATTCTCGATCGGAACCTCCGGACAGTGTTCGGCAAACGCGCGCAGGAAGCGCTTGGACTCCACCACCGGCACCACCTTCTCCCCGCTCATGTATTGCAGGATGCTAGTGATGCTGTGGCCCTTGCCGATGCTGTGATAGATGAAGCGGTTGAAGTCGCGGTCCAGCTTGGCGAAGTCCAGCGTTTCCTTGGTCATCAGGCCCGACAGGTAAAACAGGCCCAGCGCCACGCGAAAGAAGCCGGTGGACTCGCTACGGTCGACGCCGCAATGGGTGACCGCCAGAATTTTTTCCTGCAATTGAGGATTCATTTTTTGTTGTGCTCCCATATCCGACTATAGCAAGACATTTGTGCAGCGAGTAGCTTGCGCGCGAGAATTTTTACATGCTACTCTTGAAATCTTTTTAACAAGGGACGGAACAATGATCGAGGTCAGGGGTCTCGCCAAGCGTTTTCGCCTGTCGTCGCGCGGCGGCAAGCCGGCCCAGCCGCGCGATCCGCGCGACCACGACGGCTGGTTCCACGCCGTGCGCGATGTCAGCTTCCGCTGCGCGCCCGGTGAAGTGCTGGGCCTGCTTGGGCCCAACGGCGCCGGCAAGACCACCACCCTGCGTCTGCTGTCGACCGCACTGAAACCGGATGCAGGCAGCATACACGCCAACGGCGTCGACCTGCTCAGCGATCCGCTGGCGGCGCGCCAGCACATCGGTTTCTTGTCCGGCACCACCGGCCTGTACGGCCGCCTGACCGCGCGCGAAAACGTCGAATACTTCGGCCGCCTGCACGGCATGAGCCCGCCCTACCTGAAGCGCCGCTGCGACGAGTTGTTCGAGCTGCTGCAGATGACCGAGTACAGCAACAAGCGCGCCGACCAGCTGTCCACCGGCATGAAGCAGAAATGCTCGATCGCCCGCACCGTGGTGCACGAACCGCAGATCGTCATCCTCGACGAGCCGACCACCGGCCTGGACGTGATGTCGGCCAAGATCCTGCTGGACTTCATCGCCAGCTACAAGGCGCTGCATGTGCCGCTGATCTTCTCCACCCACCATCTGCACGAAGTGGAAAAGCTGTGCGACCGCGTCTGCATCATCAACCACGGCAAGACCGCCTTCCACGGCACGGTCGGCGAGCTGCGCCACCTGGGTGGCAGCGCCGACCTGTACGACGCCTTCGTCGGCGTCATCAACCGGGAGCCCTGAGCCATGTGGATCATCTACCTCAAGGAGTTGCTGGAACTGGCGCGCGACCGCCGCACCTTCTTCTTCACCGTGTTCATCCCGGTGTTCGCCATGCCGCTGATCTTCACCGGTTTCGGCTATGTCTCGTCGAGCATGTTCAAGCAGGCCAGCCAGGCCGAGATGACCTACTCCATCTTCGGCAAGGGCAACGCGCCCAAGCTGGCCGAACGCTTCGCAAAAGAAAAAGGCTTCCGCGAAGTGGTGCTGGCCAGCCCGGCCGACATCAAGGCCGCCATCGGCGACGACCGCATCAAGTTCGCGCTGGTGATCCCGGCCGGCTTCGAAGCGAGCCTGGCCCGGCAACAGCAAGCGGTGATCGCGCTGCACTACAACAGCGCCGTCACGGTCGACCTGACGCGCAAGCGCGTGATGTCGGTGGTCGGCGGCCAGAACCGCCTGCTGCGCGAACAGGCGCTGTCCGCGCTCAACCTCAACAAGGAGCAGCTGCGCTACGCGCTCGACCCGATCACGCTGGAAGACCATTCCACCGCCGACAAGCGCGAGCAGATGGGGGCCGTGGTCGGCGGCATGCTGCCCTACATCCTGCTGATGGTGTGCCTGATGGCGGCCATGTATCCGGCGATCGACACCGGCGCCGGCGAGAAGGAGCGCGGCACCCTGGAAACCTTGCTGCTGGCGCCGGTCTCGCGCACCGCGCTGGTGATGGCCAAGTTCCTGATGCTGTTCACCGTCGGCCTGACTTCGGCGCTGCTGATGATAGTCAGCCTGGGCCTGTTGCTGACGTTCTTCGGCCCCATGATAGGCGGCGACCTGGTGCAGATGGTGCGCGCCATCGGCCTGCTCGACCTGGCCATGGTGGCGCTGATGCTGGTGCCCACCGCCGCCATCTTCGCCGCCATCCTGCTGTCGATCTCGGTCTACGCCAAGAGCTACAAGGAGGCGGCCGGCCTGATCTCGCCGCTGATCATCGTCACCGTGCTGCCGACGCTGGTGGCGCTGCTGCCCGGCGTCGAGCTGAACTGGAAATGGGCGATGGTGCCGATGACCAATGTCTCGCTGGCGATGAAGGAATTGGTGAAGGGCACGATGGACTACAGCATGTTCTGGGTCATCCTGCTGTCGACCACGCTGACCGCCGGCGCCCTGCTGGCCCTGTGTCGCTGGTGGTTCAACCGCGAGCAGGTTTTGTTTAGAAATTGAACAAGTTGTCTATTCAACTAGCCCTGGATGGGGCCGCTGCGCGCCGCCGTCTGGTCGGCCTTTTCCGCACTCTGGCGCGCGGTTTCGGCCGCCTATCGCAATGGCGCCCCACATATAGGGCAAATTCAATACAATGCCATCATGTGAAAAGTGTATGGCCGTGCAGAAACGCGGCGCAGGCACCGGTAGAATCATTCAGGAGTTAGCATGGAATTACGCATCAGCAACTTGTCTAAAACCTACGGCAATGGCGTCGTAGCGCTGGACAATATCTCGCTCACCATCCCGACCGGGATGTTCGGCTTGCTCGGGCCCAACGGCGCCGGCAAGTCGACGCTGATGCGCACGCTGGCGACCTTGCAGGAATGCGATTCCGGTTCGGTGTTCCTGGACGACATCGACGTGTTGGACGAAAAAGACGAAGTGCGCCGTCTGCTGGGCTACCTGCCGCAGGACTTCGGCGTCTACCCGAAGGTGACCGCCTACGAGCTGCTCGACCATTTCGCCGTGCTCAAGGGCCTGTCCAACCGCAACCGCCGGCGCGAGGTGGTCGACGGTCTGCTGCAGCAAACCAATCTGTTCGACGTGCGCAACCAGCGCCTCGGCGGCTTCTCCGGCGGCATGCGCCAGCGCTTCGGCATCGCCCAGGCGCTGCTGGGCGACCCCAAGCTGATCATCGTCGACGAGCCGACCGCCGGCCTCGACCCGCAGGAACGGGTGCGCTTCCACAACCTGCTGTCCGACATCGGCGAGGACAAGACCGTGATCCTGTCGACCCACATCGTCAGCGACGTGGCCGACCTGTGCGCCAACATGGCCATCATCAACAAGGGCCATTTGCTGCTGTGCGGCCCGACCCAGGAATTGATCCACGAAGTGAGCGACAAGATCTGGGCCCGCTTCATCGACAAGCGCGACCTGCCATCGTTCCAGCTGCGCCATCCGGTCATCTCGTCGCGCCTGCTGTCCGGCCGTACCCTCATCCACGTCTACAGCGAGACCGATCCCGGCGACGGCTTCGAGGAAGCCATCGGCGACCTCGAAGATGTCTATTTCGCCACCATCGCCGGCCGCCACAGCGCTGCGGCCACCTGCGATTAAGGCGGCCTTATGTTTTCCATCGCCTACTTTGAAGCGCGTCAGCGCCTCAAGCTGCTGTCCACCTGGGTCTACTTCCTCGGCTTCCTGGCGCTGTCGCTGCTGTGGATGGCCGCCGCCGGCGGCGTCTTCAAGGGCAGCTCGGTCGCCTTCGGCAGCCAGCTGATCAACTCGCCCCGCTCGCTGATGTTCACCACCAGCGTGCTCGGTTCGCTGGGCGTGGTGGTCATGGCCGCCATGATGGGCCGTTCGGTGCAGCAGGATTTCGAGTACGACATGCAGCACTTCTTCTTCTCGGCGCCGATCAAGAAGCACCAGTACATGTTCGGCCGCTTCCTCGGCGCCTACCTCACGCTGGCCATCATCTTCACCAGCATCCTGCTGGGCGCCTGGCTGGGCCGCTACATTCCCGGCATCGAGCCGGAGCGGCTGGGCCAGCCGGGCGTGCTGGGCTATGTGATCCCCTACCTGATCGTCATCCTGCCCGACATCTTCATCTTCGGCGCCGTGTTCTTCATCCTGGCCGCGCTGACGCGGCGCATGCTGCCGGTCTACATCTCCAGCGTGGTCATGCTGATCGGCTACATCGTCGCCCCCGGCCTGGCGCGCGACCTCGACTATAAAACCCTGGCCGCGCTGATCGACCCGTTCGGCACCACCGCCGTGATCCGCCTGACCGAATACTGGCCCATCATCGAGCGCAACAGCCGCATGTTCTGGCCGGAAGGCGTGTACCTGCTCAACCGCTTGCTGTGGTGTTCGTTCGCGCTGGCCGGCCTGCTGCTGGGCTACTGGCGCTTCCACTTCATCGCCACCATCGACAGCGGCGCCGGCAGCACCAGCCGCGGCGAAGGCGAAACCCCGCTGCACCTGTCGGCCCAGTCCACCAGCACCCAGGAAAAGCCGGACTTCGCCTCGCGCAGCCTGGCCGCGCTGCTGTTCAAGATGAGCTGGCTGAACCTGCGCGAAACCACCAAGAACATCTATTTCCTGGTGCTGGTATTGGCCGGCGTGCTGATGATGTTCGCCAGCGCGCTGGACATGGGCTCGATGTTCGGCACCACCACCTACCCGGTCACCTACCTGGTGCTGGAATCGGTGTCGGAAACCTTCGCGCTGTTCATGTTCGTCATCACCACCTTCTATGCGGGCGAGCTGGTGTGGCGCGAGCGCGAGGCGCGCATGGCGCAGATGCTCGACGCGCTGCCGATCCCGAGCTGGCTGCCGATGCTGTCCAAGCTGATCGCGCTGATTGGCCTGCAAACCCTGCTGATGCTGGTGGTGATGGTGTGCGGCATGGCGATCCAGATCGTCAAAGGCTATTTCATCCTGGAGCCGGGGCTGTACCTGTACCACCTGTTCCTGATCCAGCTGCCGGCCTATGCGTTGTCGGCCGTGCTGGCGATCGCGCTGCAAGTGCTGATCAACCAGAAATACCTGGCCTACTTCGCGATGATCGTCTACTACGTGGCCAGCATCACGCTGGGCACGGTGGGCGTCGACGATCCCATGCTCATCTACGGCACCATGCCGCGCTTCATCTATTCCGCCATGAACGGCTATGGCCACTTCCTGGCGCGTGAACGCTGGTTCGAGCTCTACTGGACCGGCGCCGCCCTGCTGCTGGCGGTGCTGTCGCTGCTGTTCTGGGCGCGCGGCACCAACGACGGCTGGCGCCAGCGCCTGCAACTGGCGCGCCACGCGCTGACGGTGCCAGTGCTGAGCACGGTCGCGGCCGGCCTGCTGGTGTTCGTCGGCGCCGGCAGCGTGGTGTTCTACAACACCCATATCGCCCACTGTTTCAAATCGGCCTACCAGAAGGATGCCGAGCGCGCCGACTACGAGCGCAAGTACAAGAAATTCGCCGTGGTGCCGCAGCCGCGCGTCACCGACGTCAAGCTCGACGTCGCCATCGTGCCGGACCAGCGCAGCCTGGTGGTCAAGGGCCGCTACCTGCTGGAGAACAAGAGCGCGCAGCCGATCACGGACGTGCTGGTCTACCAGGACAACAGCACCACCCAATTCAAGGCGCGCTTCAGCCAGGACGTGCGGCCGGGCTTCCAGGACGACGATCTCGGCTTCTACAGCTACAAGCTGGCCAAGCCGCTGGCGCCGGGCGCGCAGCTGACCATGGACTTCGACGTGGTCTACCTGCCCGGCGGCATCTTGGGCATGGGCCAGGACACGCCGGTGATCGGCAACGGCACCTTCTTCAACAACAGCGTGCTGCCGCACATCGGCTACCAGCAGGCGATGGAACTGAGCGACGTGCGCGACCGCAGGAAGCACAAGCTGCCGGCGCGCGAACGCATGCTGCCGCGCGACGATCCGGCCGGCCTGGCCAACAACATCGCCAGCAACGACGCCGACTGGATCGGCTTTGACGCCACCGTCAGCACCAGCGCCGACCAGATCGCCATCGCGCCGGGCACGCTGGTCAAGGAATGGAGCAAGCAGGGGCGGCACTACTACCACTACAAGATGGACCAGCCCATCCTGAACTACTACGCCATCCAGTCGGCGCGCTACCTGGTCAAGCGCGACTGGTGGCAGGACGTGGGCATCGAGCTGTACTACCATCCCGGCCACGAGTACAACCTGGACCGCATGGACAAGGGCATCAAGGAATCGCTGGACTACTACACGCGCAACTTCGGGCCCTACCAGCACAAGCTGGTGCGCATTGTCGAGTTCCCGCGTTACGCCACCTTCGCGCAATCGCTGCCGACCACGATACCGTATGCGGAATCGATAGGCTTCATCGCCAAGGTCAACGACAAGAACCCGAAGGACATCGACTATCCGTTCTACGTGACCGCGCACGAAGTGGCGCACCAGTGGTGGGGCCACCAGCTGGTCGGCGGCAACACGCGCGGCGGCACGGTGCTGAGCGAAACGCTGGCCGAATACTCGGCGCTGATGGTGATGAAGAAGAATTTCGGCGCGGACAAGATGCGCCGCTTCCTGCACTACGACCTGGACCTGTACCTGATGGGCCGCGCGCTGGAGCGCAAGAAGGAATTGCCGCTGGCGGAAAACGAAAGCCAGAACTACATCCAGTACCACAAGGGCAGCCTGGCGATGTACCAGTTGCAGGACATCGTGGGCGAAGCCAAAATCAACGCCGCGTTGAAGGAACTGCTGGCCCAATATGGCCGCAAGACCGGGCCGTATCCGAGCGTCACCGTGCTGGTCGACGCGCTGCGCAAGATCACGCCGCCCGAGCAGGCCTACCTGATCGACGACCTGTTCAACAACATCGTGCTGTACGAGAACCATGCCGTCTCGGCCACCGCGCGCAAGCTGGTGGACGGCAAATATGAAGTGACGTTCGCGGTCAGCGCCGCCAAGGTGCGGGCCAACGACCAGGGCGCGGAAAAAGACGCGCCGTTGAAGGACTGGATCGACATCGGCATCGACGACAAGGACGGCAACAGCCTGTACCGCGAACGCAAGCTGATCGAGCGCAAGGACAATCTGTACACGGTGATCATCAACGGCCGTCCGGGCAAGGCCGGCATCGACCCCGACAACAAGCTCATCGACCGCAAGCCCGACGACAACATGGTCAACGTCGAACTGCTGGCCCAATAGGTGGGGGTCATAGGTGGGGGTCAAGTCTGACATTCGGACACAGGCTGGACCCTAGCAAGCGTTAGGGCTCAGTTCGTGTCCGAATGTCAGACTTGACCCCGGGTTGCCGCGTTACAAACGTAAAAAAGCCGGGCGTTTTGGAGGCGCCCGGCTTGCTTGGGATGTCAGTGATCAGATCTTGGCGGCGTCATAGTCGCGCTTGACCTTGTCCGCATGGCGTTCCAGCTTCTCGTCGCGGCGCGCCACCTGCTCCTGGTGCTTGTCGACGCCGCGGCGGGCGATCACTTTCTCGTCATGCTTGATGGCCTGCTTCTCCACCTTGATGTTTTGCTGCTCGACGCGGCGCGCCTGGTCCAGCTGCTGGGCGCCGGCCAGATCGCCCTTCTTGATGTCGGCGTGTTCGGCGCGGGCCAGCGCGTTGCGTTCGCCGCGTTCCGCTTGCAACTGCTGCTGGCCTGCCGCCACCTGACTTTGCTTGACCGCGATCACCGCGTTGTCGCGCTGAATCTGGCGGGTATCCTGGTGGATCTGTTTGACGTCCTGGCGGATCTGAGCATTGTCGCGATGGACTTGTGCCACTGGAGCGGTTTGCGCGAAAGCTGCGGCGCTGATCATGGAAAGCACGCCGGCGATCATCAGGGATTTGGTTTTCATGATTGTGTTCCTTTTCTAGTGGTTGGCAGAGCGCTGTTTATCAGCGTCTTGAGCAATTAACGCGACCGCCCCGGCGCCAGACGACCACCGTTCCGTAAGAAAAGTTACGAGTTGTATCCTGCCAGCGCAGCCGCCAGCTCGCGCTGCCAGGCGCTGGCCTTGACGCGATTCCACACCAGCGCCACCTGCTCCACGCATTCGAACGCGCAATCGGTCACGTGGATGCGGCGCAAGTCGGGATCGGCCAGCGCGAAGTCCGGTAGATAGGCCAGTGCCTCACCCGATTTGACCAGCGCCAGCAACAATTGCAGATCGTCGGTCCAGTAGCGGATCTTGCGCGGCAGCTGGTCGTCGCGCCAGCCGTCGGAGCGGGCGCCGCGCTGCACGCCGCAAAACAGCGAGCGTGACGGGCAGGCGAAATCATGCGTCAGCACTTGCGCCGTGGCCGCCTCCAGCAGCGGCGCCGACTGCAGCGAGGCCACCAGCGGATGACGCAGCCCCGCCACCAGATGCAAGGTCACGCTGCCCAGCGGCGTGACCTGCCATTCGTCCGACCAGTGCTCGCCGCGTCCCTCGATGACGTCGCCGGTGACGATGGCGGCGTTGATATCGCCGCGCAGCAGCGCCGCCAGCGCTTCATCCTCGAACATGGCTTGCATGCGCAAGCTCGCTTCCGGGTAGGCGCACAGCGCTTGCGACAGCATCTGTCCGTGCCGCCACAGCAGGATGGCCGGGCCGGCGACGCGGCTGTCCACGGCGGCGCGCTCGCCCATCAGGTCGGCCTTGGCCTGGTCGGCCAGCGCCAGCAGGTTCTGGGCGCGGGCCAGCAGCAGCTGGCCGCTGTCGTTCAACACCAGCTGCTTGGCGCTGCGGTCGAACAGCGCCTTGCCCAGGCTGTCCTCCAGCCGCTTGAGCGCCTTGGACACCGCCGACGGCGTCAAATGCAACTCCAGCGCGGCGGCGCCCAGCGACGGACGGCGGGCGGCGCTGACAAATACACGCAGGTCGGAGAGATTCATGATGTCCAAACAGGATACGAATAGTGAATTTAAGTTGCTTTACTGGATACGAAGAGCATCTTACCATCTGCAGCATGACTACTCTCACCCAACAACAATGGATCTACCGCCGGCAACCGGTCGGCCAGATCACGGCCGAGCACTACGAGCTCGTTGAACAACAACTGTCGACCACGCTGGGCGACGGCGAGGCGCTGATCGAAGCGCGCTGGTTCAGCGTCGATCCATATATGCGCATCGGCCAGTCCAGCAAACCGACCTACGACACCGAGCCGCATCCGCTCAACACCGTGCAGCAGGGCGCGGTGGTGGCGCAGGTGCTGGCGTCGAACGCGCCCGGCTTCGCCGTCGGCGACTGGGTGCAGAGCTACACCGGCTGGCAGACGCATGCGCGCGTCCACGCCAGCGGCCTGAAGCGCATCGATCCGGAGCTGGCGCCAGTGACCACCGCGCTCGGCGTGCTGGGCATGCCGGGCCGCACCGCGTGGTTCGGCCTGACGGAATCGGGCAAGCCGCATGCGGGCGAGGTGGTGGTGGTGTCCGGCGCGGCCGGCGCGGTGGGATCGCTGGTGGTGCAGTTCGCCAAGCGCCACGGCGCGCGCGTGCTGGGCATCGCCGGCGGCGCGGCCAAGTGCGACTGGCTGCGCAATGTGCTGGACGCGGACTGGGCCATCGACTACAAGGCCTACGCCGACGCCGACACGCTGGGTGCGGAAATCAAGCGGCTCACCGGCGGCGTCGACGTGTATTTCGACAACGTCGGCGGCATGGTGACCGATGCCATCATCCCCCTCATCAACCGCCGCGCACGCATCGTCATCTGCGGCCAGATCAGCCAGTACAGCGGCGGCCTGGAGACGCCGGAACTGGGGCCGCGCCTGCTGCACCACATGCTGTACCAGCGCGCCACCATCCAGGGCATGCTGGCGCGCGACTACCTGCACCGCATGGACGAGATGATCCACATCGTCGCGCCGTGGGTGAAGGCGGGCGAGATCGTGTTCGAGGAAACGGTGATCGACGGCTTCGCGCAATTGCCGGCAGCGCTCAATTCGCTGTTCACCGGCGAGCACCGCGGCAAGCTGCTGGTGAAGGCGTGAGGTCCGCGCTGCTAGCGCTGGCCTTGATCGCCGGCGGCGCCGACGCGGCCGACGCCAGCTACGGCGAACACGGCATGGCGCTGTTCGGCGGCAAGGAAGGGCTGTACGCGTCGCACCTGCCGATGTTCCATGCACCGCACGACTATCAGGTGATCCTGCAAGTGCACCTGGCCGATCCCGCCACCGACGCCGCGCTGCGCCGTCGCCTCGACGGCAAGACCGCGCTGTGGACCATCGCGCCGGAAAAGTTCGAACTGTCGCGCCTGGCGCCAGCGAGCGCCGCGCCACTGCGGCAGTTCAAGGCCGACCTGGTGCTGGGACATTTCGAACAAGGCGGCAAGACGCAGTTCGCCGCCGCTAATGTCGTGGTCGACAAGGTGCTGATGTACCGCCAGTTGTCGCCGGCGCAGAAGGCCAGCGCCGACGCCAGCTACGTGCAGATCGGCGGCGGCAAACAGCGCTACCTGGTCAAGCGGATCGACAGCCGGCCGGATTACGATCACATCGTCTCCTACGCGGCGGCCGGCGGCGCATCGACGGCCACCGTCACGCTGAACAAGCAAGCCTTGCAGCCGCCGGACGCGCAAGCGCTGGCCACCGCGCTGCATGTGCCCACCGGCGCGATTCATGGTACGGTCTATTTTTACACCGACGATTTGAAGTGACATGGTTCCAGCAGAATACCAAGGCCTGTGGCGCCGCAGCGGCATCTGGCGCAGCAACGGCAGCAGCGATCTGAGCACGCAAGTGTGGTGGTTCCAGGCGCAGCGCTACCACATCGACCTGCGCATTCCCGTCGACCGCATCGGCATCAACGGCTTCGCCGGCGATACCGTGGTGGAGGGCGAGCGCTGCACCTGGCATCCCGCCATCGCCTACCCCGCCCTCAGCAGCGAGCTCGACGCCGGCTGGATGCGCTTCGACGATGCCGACCACGTCCACGAAACCGGCCTCGACAACAGTTACGAGGAAGACTGGTATCGCGAGCCCAGCGGCCCTATGCACGGCTTGCGGCTGGAAGATCCGCACAGCGACCAGCTGGCCTATCTGCTGATCAGCGACGACTGGCTGGCCTGGGCCTGCGGCAGCCCAAGCGGCGCTTGCGAGATCACAGTCTATCGACTTGAACAGCAGCAATGGATCGCCATCGGCAGCAATCTGACCGCCACTACGCAGGCGATCACGCTGAGCAAGAAAGACGTGCTGCAATGGCAAGCGAATGACCTGGTCGAGGTGCCAACGAAGCCAGGCACGACCTGGCGCGTCTCAGCCGAGGGTCAAGTCTGACATTCGGACACGAGCTCGGCCACAAACGGCAAACTACGGCACAGCCCGTGTCCGAATGTCAGACTTGACCCCCGTAATAAAAACGGGACCATCAAGGTCCCGTTTTTATTGGCTCCGCTGAATTTACTCAGCGGTGGCGGCAGCTTTCTTAGGCGCTGCTTTTTTGGCTGGCGCTTTCTTGGCCGCCGGCTTCTTGGCTGCCGCCGCCTTGGCCGGAGCCTTGGCTGCCGCGGCCCGGACGGCACCTGCGAGATCACCATCTACCGGCGCGAACAGGAGTAATGGATCGCTATCGCCGCCAACCTGGCCATAACCATGCCCGCGCGCGCATCGCGACGTCATCCCCGGCGCCGTCTACTTCGCCACCGGCGATCTGCAATAATCAATACCAAAAGGAAAATATTTTTGACAACTAGATAATATTATGCAATATTGCGTGCCGTTATTGCAATCAAAATAGTCTAGGGATGTCACATGAATTGGAAAAAAATCGTCAGTCTTGCAAGTTTTTGTTTGTTGGCCGCTGCTGCGCCGACAAGTCATGCTGAGAGTATCGCTAACGCCCAGCTAAGTGGGTTTACCTACACGCTCATCGATCTTAATCCTGGCGATGGAATCGCCCCCAGCCTGACGTTAACCAATCCTTCGTATTGGATCGCAGCCGCCGCGTACCCAGACTCGTCTGGGCACCCTAATCCGGTAGACATTATTAACCACCCCGGTGGAGCCTCCGTCACTGACAGCACCGGCGGCGCCACCTCCCTTTACGTCGACACTCTCGCGTTTTCCTTTACCCATGTAAGCGGGACATCGCCGCGATTTTCCGCCGATACCACAGTTCAATGGGACTTCGCGCTGACACCGCACACTGCAGCAGTCATCATGGGTTACGGCAGCATTTTCTCACAACAAACATCGGATGCTGTGGTCAACGCATACGCCGCGGTCTTTGCTTCGTACAAGACAAATCCAGCCGACCTGTATGAAACCTATCTTGACGATAGCCTTTATTCATACCGTGGCCCGCAACAAAGCAAGGTCCTCAATATAACAGTCGTCGCTGGGAATGCCGAACTGGATGGCCGGCTCGGTTTTGCTACAAGCACATCTGGCCAAGGCTTCGCAGCGCCGGTGCCGGAGCCTGAAACTTATGCCATGTTCCTGGGCGGTCTGGTAGTCGTCGCTTTCGCAAGGCGTCGGTCGAAGGCATAAAAAAACAGGACCATCAAGGTCCCGTTTTTAGTGGCTCCGCTGAATTTACTCAGCGGTGGCGGCAGTTTTCTTAGGCGCTGCTTTTTTGGCTGGCGCTTTCTTGGCCGCCGGCTTCTTGGCTGCCGCCGCCTTGGCCGGAGCCTTGGCTGCGGCGGCCTTCTTGGCCGGAGCTTTCTTCGCCGGCGCCGCGTCTTCCGCCGCACCGTCCGCGCCCTCGTCCGCTACCTTGGCCGCTTTGCCTTTGGCCGGAGCCTTGGCCTTGCGCTCTTCGAACTCGAAGCTGATCTTGCCGTCCTTGCCCTTGGTCAGGAAAGCCTTGAACGGACGACGCGTGCGCTGCGAGACAAAGCCCGGCAGCAGGTCGGTCTTGCCGTCATTCAGCAGCTTGACCATCTGCTCCGGCAAGATCTCCTGTTGCAGGATGATGCGGCCGCTGCGGAAGTCGCAAGTCTTCGGCTTGGCGACGCTGTTTTCGCACACATACGCCAGACCCATCTCGTACACGCCGCCGGCGCACTTCGGGCACGGGCCCAAGGCGGTCTGGCCGGTGAAGTCGACCGGCTCGGCATCTTCCGAATCGTCGTTCTGGCCGAAGTCGAACTCCAGCTTGAAGTTCTTGATCTCTTCGTCGCGCACGATGCGCAGGATGGCCGCGAACGGACGTCCCATCTTCGAGCGGAAACCTTGCAGCGGGCCGATGGTGCGGTCCTTCAGCAACTGCTCCACTTCCTCGATCTCGAACTGGCGGCTGCCCGGCGTTTTGCTCATCGAGAATTCGCACTTGGTGCAGGCGAAGCGGCGATAGTTTTCCTTGACCACGCTGCCGCAGTTCGGGCACGGCGTGTGCAGGGTGTGGTAATCACCCGGGATCGTATCGTTGTCGTATTCCTTGGCGCGCTTGACGATGATCTGCGTCATCTGGGCGATCTCACGCATGAACTCCTCACGCGAGATCTTGCCCTTTTCCATCTGCGACAGCTTGTATTCCCACTCGCCGGTCAGTTCCGGCGCGGTCAGTTCGTTCACGCCCAGGCCGCGCAGCAAGGTCATCAGCTGGAACGCTTTCGCGGTCGGCATCAGTTCGCGGCCTTCGCGCAGCAGGTAGCGCTCGGTCAGCAGGCCCTCGATGGTGGCGGCGCGCGTCGCTGGCGTGCCCAGGCCCTTGCCGGCCATCGCATCGCGCAGTTCGTCGTCCTCGACCAGCTTGCCCGCGCCTTCCATGGCCGACAGCAGCGTCGCTTCCGTGTAGCGTGCGGGCGGCTTGGTGACCAGGCCGTTGGCGTTGACCGTGTCGGTCAGCACCTTCTCGCCCTTGACCACCGGCACCAGGTTGCCGTTGGCGTTGCCTTCCTTGTCATCGTCGGTCGACGCTTCCTTGCCGTAGATCGCCAGCCAGCCCGGATTGGTCATGACCTTGCCTTCAGTCTTGAACTGATGGCCGGACACTTCGGTGTAGCGGGTGGTGACCTGGAACTCGGCAGGCGGGAAGAACACGGCCATGAAGCGGCGCGTGACCAGGTCGTACAGCTTCTGTTCCGGCTCGGACAAATTCTTCGGCGCGATGGTGGTCGGAATGATCGCGAAGTGATCCGAGATCTTGGTGTTGTCGAAGATGCGCTTGTTCGGCTTGACCCACTTCTTGTCCAGGATCTGCTTGGCGAACTGGTGGTAGTTCGGGTTTTCCTTGACCACTTCCAGCGCCTGCATCACGGTCGGAATGTAATCTTCCGGCAGGTGGCGCGAATCGGTACGCGGGTAGGTCAGCGCCTTGTGCTTTTCGTACAAGGCCTGCGCCAGGCCCAGCGTGTTCTTGGCCGAGAAACCGAAGCGCGAGTTGGCTTCGCGCTGCAGGCTGGTCAGGTCGAACAGCGCGGGCGCCATCGACGTGGTCGGCTTCGATTCTTCGGTGACGGCGCCCTGCTTGCCGCGCACGGCCAGCGCGATGGAGTCGGCCGCGGCCTTGCTCCACAGGCGCTCGGCGCGTTTTTCAGGGTCGCTCTCGTCCTTCTTGAACTTGGTGTCGAGCCAGCGGCCTTCGTAGATGCCGGCCGCGCAGACGAACTCGGCGCGCACTTCCCAGAAGTCGCGCGAGACGAATTTCTTGATCTTCTCTTCCCGCTCGACCACGATCGACAGCGTCGGCGTCTGCACGCGGCCCACGGTGGTCAGGTAGAAGCCGCCCTCTTTCGAGTTGAACGCGGTCATCGCGCGGGTGCCGTTGATGCCGATCAGCCAGTCCGCCTCCGAGCGGCACCGGGCGGCGTCGGCCAGCGGCATCATGTCTTCGTCGCTGCGCAACTGGGTGAAGCCTTCGCGGATCGCGCCGGGCGTCATCGATTGCAGCCACAGGCGCTTGACCGGCTGCTTGGCCTTGGCGTTCTGCGCGATCAAACGGAAAATCAACTCGCCTTCGCGGCCCGCGTCACATGCGTTGATCAGGGTGGTGACGTCTTTGCGCTTGATCAGCTTGTTGAGCACCTTGAGGCGCGCCTCGGTCTTGGCGATCGGGTTCAGCGCGAAGTATGGCGGAATCATCGGCAGGTGGGCGAAGCTCCACTTGCCGCGCTTGACATCGTGTTCTTCCGGTACGGCGATTTCCAGCAGGTGACCGACGGCGGAGGACAGCACGTACTCGTCGGATTCAAAGTACTCATCGTGCTTGGTAAAGCCGCCAAGCGTCTTCGCGATGTCGTTCGCGACAGAAGGCTTCTCGGCGATGATGAGGGTTTTGGTCATATTTTGTATCTCGTTTTTTAACACTTGGGATGGGTGCAGCATGCGCATCATACATGGATCGTGTCGCAGTCTGCACTGTTGCGATGCGGATGGCAAGGCCGAGGCGTCACAGTCTTGTCAAAGCGCCAATGATAAGCGCGTTGCCGGCCAGACTGCAAGCAAACAGCGCCGTGCAGCGGCAATACGGCGTATCGCCCGGCCGATTGTTGCTTAAATCATTACGTTATGGGGACTGCAGGCCGCCGCGGCGGTCTATATTAGTGCAGCAGGCGGGGCGCCTGGTCCTCGTCGGACCCAAACAGGTCGTCGAACATCAACGCGTCCGGCTCCTTGCCTTGGCTCCAGAGCAACATCAGGACGATGACCTTGAGCTTGCCCAGCGATACCGGCGCCTCTTCCAGCGCCAGCGCGCGCTCGATGACGATTTCGCGCTGCAACGGCGACAGCACCTTGGCCGACTCCAGGAACTGGATGAAGCCGATCGCGGCCGAACCCAGCACGTCCTGCTCTTCTTCCACGTAGAAACGGGTGCCGGTGGAGGACGCGGTCAGGGTGTGCTCCACCCCGGCCATGGCGTTCAGGTCGGTCAGCCAGACCAGCGCCTCGGATATCTCGACATCGTCAAAACCGACAGCCGACAGTTTCTTGGCCAATGCCGCCGGTTCAGGGCAGGCATCGGGACGATAATAAGTCTCGTAGAGATAAACAAGGATGTCGAACATGGCTCTACTCTATCAGTTAAAACAGATCGCGCACAAGTGCCGGACGGTTCGCCTTTTCTTCCCACCATCATGCGCGCAAACGCTGAAACATGCCGCCTGGCAAACGTTCGACCAGGCCGGCCAGCTCCAGCGCCAGCAACTGCCCCTGCAAGTCGGCGGCGGACTGGTTCAGCCGCAGCGCCAGCAGGTCGGCGCCGGCCGGATGTTCGCCCAGCGCCTCCAGCACGCGGTCGACAAAGCTGTCGTCCAGCGGTGGCCGCGTGCCGCGCGCGCCGGGCTTGAGTAGTTTGAGGTCGATCAATATATCGGCCGCCGTCTCGACCAGCTTGGCGCCGCTCTCGCGTATCAGCGCATGGCAGCCCTTGGCCAGCGTGGCGTGGATCGAACCGGGAATCGCATACAGCTCCTTGCCCTGGTCGATCGCCAGCTTGGCCGTGATCAGGGAGCCGGACTTGGCGGCCGCCTCCACCACCAGCACGCCGCGCGCCAGGCCGCTGATGACGCGGTTACGGCGCGGAAAGTTGTCGCGCAGCGGCGGCGTGCCCAGCGCGTATTCGCTGACGATGCAGCCCTCCTCGGCGATGCGGCGCGCCAATTCCTTGTTGCGGGCGGGATAGATCCGGTCGGGACCGGTGCCGATCACGGCGATCGTGCTGCCCGGTCCGTTCAGGCCGCCGGCGTGCGCGGCCGCGTCGATCCCCAGCGCCAGCCCGGAGATGATGGTCAGGCCGGCCTCGGACAAGGCCTGCGCCATGCGGTCGGCGTTCAGCATGCCCTGGGCGCTGGCATTGCGCGCGCCCACCACGGCCAGCGACGGCCGCCCCAGCAATTCAGCCCGGCCCTTCAGGTACAGCAGCAGCGGCGCGGCGGCGATATGGCGCAGCGCCCCGGGATAATCGGGATGGTCGTAGCTCAGCAGGTGGTTGCCGGGCTGCTGCAGCCAGGCCAGCGTGGCGTCGACCAGCGCCGCCAGCCCGTCCGGCGGCGCCTGCAGCAGCGCATCGGCCTGCTCGGGCTTGACCTCGTCCAGCAGCGCGCCGCGGCCGGCGCCGAAGATCGCCTCGGGCGTGACGAAGCGCTCCAGCAGCCGGTGCGCCGTGCCCAGGCCGACGCCATCCGTCATCTCCAGACGCAGCCAGCCCGAGAGCGCGGCGGCGCTGACGGGCTGGAACGTGGCGGCAGGGGTATCCGTGGCTTGCACGGCGCGGGTCACTCCGGCGACTTGGCGACGTCGCCCACTTCCACCGGCGCCGACACCTGCATGATCAAGCCGTAGGAAATATGCTTAAACACGCGGAAGATAAACAAGCTGCCCACTTCCTCGTCCGGCAGCTTGACCTGCTGTTCGCGCATGCCCAGCCAGCTTTTCGCCGCCGTGCCATCGCTGACAGTCTTCCCCGCATGGTACAGCTGCAGCACGGAGCCGATGTCGAGTCCATCAAGCTTTCCGCGATTAATGCTGACAACCTGGTTCTGGCCGGCGTGCGTGACGCCGCCGTAAATCGCCACCACCCGCGCCCCCACCTTCTGCTCGGGCGGATGCGGCACGTAGTTTTGCATCGGCATCGGCGGAATCGCGCGCAGCTGATCGCCCTTGCCCATCTCCTCCTTGGCGCTGGCGACCACGAAGGTGTGGACGTCGCTGCCGGCGCCGGGGCTGGCTTCGGTCTGCAATTTCAGCGTGCCGAGGTAGAACGCCTCGTAGCCGATGACGGCCTTGGTGATCGGGTCTTTCAGCGGATTGCCGGGACGGAACACCTGGAACGAGCTGCCGCCCTTCAGGTCGCCGCGCACATAAGCCTTGTCGTCCTTGCCCAGGAACACGTGGCCGTCCTGCGTGGCCACCACGCGCGGCGCACCGGCCAGCTCATCGTTTTCGATGATCAGCGGCTGGGTCAGGAAGGGTTCGATCACGCCGGCCGGGATCGACGTCACCGCATCCTTGCCCAGGCCCTCGGTGCGCAATTGCGGCTTCAGGCGCAGGTTGGAGGCGCTGTTGCTGCCGTCGTTGCTGGCGTCGATCTTGTTGCCCAGCCGCAGGCGGCCGGCGGCGCGGTCGAACCAGATGATCTGGCCCGGGTAGATCCAGTGCGGATTGGCGATTTCCTCGCGGTTCATGCCCCAGACGGTGGGCCAGCACCAGGGCCGTTCAAGGAATTTACCGGAAATATCCCACAGCGTATCGCCCTTGACCACCAGGTGCTGGTCCGGCGCATCGGCGCGAAACTCGCATTTGAGGGGGGGCGCCGAGCCCTCGGCGGAAGCAGCCGTCAAGCCAGAAAAAAGAGCCGCCAATACTAAGCGGGTGCCGACTGTGCTAAAATTTTTCATTAGTAGATCCAGTAAATGCGCCATAAATTGCGCAGGCACACGATAGCAAGAAGCGCCCCATCAACGGAAAAGGCTTGCTAAATTGAATCAAATTCTGCCCATAAAACCCTGAACTAGCAAGAGAAACCGCGCAATGACAGCCCGCGCGGTTGTTGCATTTTTGATCGGGAAAATGACGGCGGCGACGCCCTCGACGCGGCGCGCGTTATCAAGGCACTCACTTAGTTTTCACATAGTTATCAACACAGTTACTGCATATGGCCCTCTTAAATATTTTGCGTTACCCCGATCCGCGTCTGCATAAAGTCGCCACCCCAGTCACCGTCTTCGACGCCAAACTGGAACAACTGGTCGCCGACATGGCCGCGACCATGTACGAAGCGCCGGGCATCGGCCTGGCCGCGTCGCAGGTCGACGTCCACGAACAACTGGTCGTGATCGACATCTCCGAGACCAAGGATGGTCTGGTCGCCTACATCAATCCGGAGATCATCTGGGCCAGCGAAGAGAAGCAGGTCTACGACGAAGGCTGCCTGTCGGTGCCGGGCATTTACGACGGCGTCGAACGCCACTCGCAGATCAAGGTGCGCGCGCTGGACGTCAAGGGCCAGCCGTTCGAAGTGGAAGCCGACGGCCTGCTGGCGGTCTGCATCCAGCACGAAATGGATCACCTGCTGGGCAAGGTCTTCGTCGAATACCTGTCGCCGCTGAAGCGCAACCGCATCAAGGCCAAGCTCGTCAAGGAAGAGCGCGGCATGGCGCGCGAAGCCCAGCTGCGCGCCGCCGGCCGCCGTTTCTAAGCCGCACAAGGATCACGCATGAAAGTCATCTTCGCCGGCACGCCGGAATTCGCCGCGGTAGCACTGCAAGCCTTGCACGAGGCGGGCTTCGAGATTCCGCTGGTGCTGACCCAGCCGGACCGCCCGGCCGGACGCGGCATGCATCTGCAGCCATCGGCCGTCAAACAGTACGCGCTGGCGCAAGGCATCGAGGTGCTGCAGCCGCTGTCGCTGCGCACCGACAGCAAGGACCCGGTGCGCGCCGAGCAGGCGAAGGAAGCGCATGCGCGTTTGCTGTCCACGCCGTATGACGTGATGGTGGTGGCGGCCTATGGCCTGATCCTGCCGCGCGCCACGCTGGACATCAAGCCCTGCCTGAACATCCACGGTTCGCTGCTGCCGCGCTGGCGCGGCGCCGCGCCCATCCACCGCGCCATCGAGGCCGGCGACAGCGAGACCGGCATCACCGTCATGGAGATGGAGGAAGGCCTGGACACCGGCCCGATGCTGCTGATCGAACGCATCGCCATCGGCGAGCAGGACACCACCGGCATGGTGCACGACAAGCTGGCCGCGCTGGGCGGCAAGATGATCGTCGAAGCGCTCAACAAGATGAAGCACGGCCAGCTGGAAGCTGTGCCGCAGCCGGAAGCGGGCGTGTGCTACGCCGCCAAGATCAGCAAGGAAGAAGCTGCGCTGGACTTCACGCAGTCGGCGCTGGAGATCAGCCGCAAGATCCGCGCCTTCAATCCCTTCCCCGGCGCGCATGGCGCGGTCAACGGCGTCAACGTCAAGCTGTGGGGCGCCGAAGTGCTGGAAGCCGACAGCAAGGCGCCGGCCGGCCAGGTGTTGGCGGCCGATGCGCAGCATGGCATCGTGGTCTCCTGCGGCAGCGGCTCGCTGCGCCTGACGGAACTGCAAAAACCGGGCGGCAAGCGCCTGCCGGCGGCGGAGTTCATCAAAGGCTTCCCGCTCGAAGGCTTGAGCTTCGCCTGATGGCCTAACGGACGCGCGGCCTGGCCCTGGCCTTGCTGCGCGCCGCTTCCTTTTGTATCCAATCCCGTACCACGACCGCATCCGCGCTAAGCGCGCTGTGGGCGATCAGCCAGTACGCGTAGTCGCTGGCCGTCGCCGGTAGCGCGCTGGCCAGCGCCAGCTTGCCCTGCTCCAGCAAGGGCCGCACCAATTCCAGCCGGCCCAGCGCCACGCCCTGCCCCGCCAACGCCGCCTGCACCACCTGATCGTACTGATTGAAGCGCAGTACCCCCTTCGGCTTGACGCGCCCAGCACCGGCGCCGCGCAACCACGCCGGCCATTGCAGCCACGGGCGCGACACGTCGTCAAACTCCAGCAGCACCTGTCGCCGCAACTGCGCCGCATCCTCGATCGCCGCCACCGCCAACGTAGGATGCGCCACCGGCACCAGCGCCTCGTCGAACAGGCGCAGCGCACCTTCGGGCGCATCCTGCGGCCGGCAATAGCGCAGCGACAAATCCACCTGCTCACGCTCCAGGTCGACGAAGCGGTTGCTGGCCGCCACGCGCACATCGATCTGCGGCGCGGCATGCTGGAAGGCGTTCAAGCGAGGCAGTATCCACAAGGCGGTCACGCCGATACTGGCGCTGATGGTCACCGCCTGGCGCGCATCGCCGGGCCGCAAACTGGCGACCACTTCGCCCAATTGCTCCAGCATCGCATCGGCATGGCGGAACAGCCGCCGCCCCTCGGCAGTGAACTCGATGGAGCGATGGCCGCGCACCAGCACGCGATACCCCAGCGTGGCCTCCAGCGCCTGTATCTGGCGGCTGAGGGCCGATTGCGTCACACACATGTCCTGCGCGGCAAGCGTGATACTCATGCGCCGGCCGACTGCGACGAGGCTGCGCAGCAAGTCCAGCGGCGGAAGATCCAGAAGACGATTAACCATGCCACGAATGTATCACGCATGCGCGATAGGAATGCGAAAGCGCCAGGAATATCGTTTGAGCGCGGCGTGGCGATCGGATTCAATGGAGCTTTCAAGGAGGATGCGATGACACACACCACCACCGCCACGCTGGAGTACCTGCGGCCGACATCGGACCGGCCATACACCTACATGTACCCGCCGCCGGACGGCCGGCCGTGGCAGAACGCCAGCTATCAGCGCATGCCGGTGACGATACGCGACGCCCGCGCCGACACACACCTGTCGCTGGACCGCGAAGGCTACCTGCTGCGCCAAGCTCCCACCGCCGTGCACGATTTCACGGACAAGGAAGAAGTCGTGCGGCTCTACTATCCCGAAGTCGCCGAGCTGGCCCTGGCGCTGACCGGCGCCAGTGTAGCCTTCGTGTTCGACCACCTGGTGCGCAAGCGCGTGCCCGGCTCGCCGCAAGCCTTCGGCCGCATCGAAGGCCAGCGTCCCGGCGCGGCGGGCCGCGTGCATTGCGACTTCACGCCAGCATCGGCGCGGCGCAGACTGGAGCTGGAGCTGCAGGGCGACACGGTTCAGGTCCAGCGCTACAGCATCATCAACCTGTGGCGCTCGATCCGCCACCCGGTGCTCGACGCGCCGCTGGCCGTGTGCGACGCCCGCAGCGCCACGCCCGCCGACCTGGTGGCCAGTGATATTTTTTATCCCGAGCGGAACGGCGAAATCTACCAGGCGGTGCACAATACGGATCACGCATGGTCGTACTTCCCGGCGATGACGCGCGACGAGGTACTGGTGTTCAAGCAGTTCGATTCCGCGCCCGGGCCGGTGGCCAGGTACACGCCGCACGCCGCCTTCGAACACGCCGACGCGCCGCCCGATGCAGCGCTACGGGAAAGCATCGAAATCCGCTGCCTGCTGATCTACAAGGGGAGATAGAAATGACGATGGAATTCTGGATCGACTTCGCCAGCAACTACAGCTACCTGAGCGTGATGCGCATCCGCCAGCTGGCGCCGGACGGCGTGGTGTGGCGGCCCTTCCTGCTCGGCCCCATCTTCAAGGACGCCGGCTGGAACAACTCGCCCTTCGTGCTGCAAAAGGACAAAGGCGCCTACGTATGGCAGGACATGCCGCGCCAGTGCGCCAAGTACGACCTGCCGTGGCGGCAGCCGTCCACCTTCCCGCGCAACTCGCTGCTGGCGGCGCGCATCGGCATCCTGTGCGAGGAGCAGCCGTGGATGACCGACTTCTGCGAACGCACCATGCTGGCCAACTTCGCCGAGGACCGCGACATCGCCAGCGAACCATGCATGACGGAGATATTGTCCGCGCTGGGCCAGGACGCCAACGCCATCCTGCGCGCCGCGCAAACAGACGAGAACAAGGCCAGGCTGCGCGAACGCACCGTACAGGCCAAGGCGCGCCACATCTTCGGCGCGCCCACCTTCCTGGTCGGCGACGCCCTGTTCTGGGGGAACGACCGGCTGGACGACGCGTTGGCGATGGCGCTCAGTTCACCGCAGGCTCCGCGCAAAACGGCCGGCTGATACTCTCGTCCAGCAGGATGGCGCGCAGCGCCAGCAGCTCCCGTTGCTGGCTCGCCAGCGTCTCCTGCTGCTCCTCGACTTCACGCAGACGGGTTTCGGTACGCTCCAGTATCTCCGTTTTCAGGCATTGGCCGTTGGCGCCAAACATGCCCCGGATGACATCAAGCGAAAATCCCAGGCGCTTCGACACCTGGATCACGTGCAGCCGCTCCATTGCATAGTTGGAGTATTCGCGATAACCAGCGGCGGTGCGCGAAACCGGCGACAGCAACCCCTGCTCCTCGTAAAACCGGATGGTGGACGGGGTCAAGCCCGTTTTACGGGCCAGTTCACCTATTTTCATTTTCTGTCTTGACTCTCAAGTTAGCTTGAAACTTATTATAGAACGGTACTCCAGAGCTTGCTAACTGGGGGCGCATTCACGATTTCACACTGGAGTTCACAAATGACCGATGTAATTGACAAACTGAACTGGCGCTACGCCACCAAGAAGTTCGATCCCACCAAGCAGGTAAGCGCCGAAAAACTGGAACACATCCTGGAAGCGATCCGCCTGGCGCCGACCTCCAGCGGCCTGCAGCCGTTCGAAGTGTTCGTCGTCACCAACCCGGACATCCGCGCCAAGATCCAGGCGGTCGGCTGGAACCAGGGGCAGATCAGCGAGAGTTCGCACCTGCTGGTGTTCGCGGCGTGGGACGACATCACCGCCGATCGCGTCAACATGATGTTCGACCTGACCAACGAGCAGCGCGGCTCCATCAACGAAGGCTGGGAAGCGTACCGCAAGCAGCTGCTGGGCATCGTCGCCGCGCGCGGCCAGCAGGGCAATTTCGACTCCGCCGCACGCCAGGCGTACATCGCGCTGGGCGTGGCCATGGTGGCCGCCGCGTTTGAAGGCGTCGACGCCACGCCGATGGAAGGCTTCGATCCGGCCGCCGTTGATGAAATCCTGTCGCTGAAGGAGCGCAAGCTGCGCAGCGTGGTGATGCTGCCGATCGGCTATCGCCAGCCGGAAGGCGACTGGCTGGTCAACCTCAAGAAGGTGCGTCGTTCGCGTCCCAACCTGATCACCGAAGTCGCTTAATCGCGTAGCGATACCACCTGGTCGCCCTCGCCCGGCTTGCAGCCAGCGGCGATGGGCGTCCAGCCGCGATGGATGACGATGCGCTCATCGTCGTGGCACAACTCGACGCGTTCGCTGGCCGGATAGCGCTGGTGCACGAAGGCCTCCACCGTGGACGGCAAGCTGACACGCAACTGCATGGCCGTGCGGTCCTGGTCCGGATGGTCGTCCAGATGCAGCAGCGGTACGAAGTGCGAAGCCAGCATCAGCAAGCGCGAGCCCACCTGCACCGGTTGCGGCGTGTAGCGCGCATCGCGCAGCCAGGTTTGCGCGCGTACGCGCAGATCGTCGCCATCGGCCAGATCGCCCCAGCCGGCGGCCAGCATCTCCATCACCCACTGATTGCAATTCTGGTAGCGCACGCTGAACGCGTAGGCGCTGGCGCTGTATTGGGACGCCAGCAGATGCTGCACGCGCGGCCCGTCGAGCAGCGCCGGGCGCAATGCGGCGATCGCCTCGTCCGGCAGGCGCACCACGGAAACATAGCCCAGCGCCGGATCGTCGGTGCCGAGCGCGAAGCCGGCCAGGCCCTGGTCGAAGATGCGGGGACGGCTTTCATCGCAGGCATAGTACAGCTGGCGCGCGGACCAGGCGCCGGTCTCCGAACGCCACGCCAGCGCCGCATGCGAATAGCGGATATCGAAGCGCGACAAGTCCAGGCCCGAGCGGCTGACCAGCGCCACGCCGTCGCCGACGCCGGCCAGCTCCTCGCGCAGTACGGCGGCAAAGCGCAGCAGGCGGTCTTGCTCGATGGCGGACAACGGCTCGCCGCGATCGCAAAAGCGCGAGGAGCCGGAGGATGCGGACGAGCCGGCGGCCTGCGCCGCCCCGGCCGCACCGAGCGCCGCGCAGGTCAACGCGACCAGCGCCAGCGCGCGGCCTGGCTTCAAAGGCTGACCGGACGCGAGGCCAGCTCGCCGTACCACTCGTCGGCCAGCACCAGGTAGAACGGCTGATGCGTATCGCCGCGGCCGAACTCGATGCCGTACACGCGGTTCTGCGCATACATCGCGTCGCCAATGGCGAGCTGCTGCTTGTCGAAGGTGGTCTGCGGCAGATCCAGCACGATGCGCTGGGCCGGATCATTGGCCTGCATCGTGATGCGGGTGCGGTCGCTGCGTTCCGGCGTGGCGGCGATCTGGATGATGCGGTACTCGCCGTCGGCGACCTTGCGCTTGTCGCCGCCCGAGCTGTTGCTCGAACCGTTGAGCGAATCGGAGATGCTGCCGCTGGAGGCGGAACCGGCGCTCGATGCCGACGAAGCGAAACTTTCGGCGTTGGCATGCAGGGCCAGGCCCAGCGCGCCGGCGGCGGCGATGAGGCGGAATGGGAGGGAAATAGGCATCGGGTATCCTCAGTTTTTTCAAACAGCAAGTATAGATGTTTTCAATTGAACGCGGCCAGCAACTCGTCCGCGCCGTTGCGAATGCCGGCCTTGGACGCATCCATCGGCCCCAGGCTGGCCGAGATATTCATCGGGCTGGGATACTGTTTGGCGACATACGCGCTCACCAGCAGGTTGGTGCTGGCATCATACAGCTCCACCGCATAGCTCACCGATCCGGTGAAGGTGCCCTCCTTGCCCCGTATGCTCTGCACGATGTTGTACGGGCCGCCGACCAGGTCGAAGCGCGTCACCGTGCTGAGGAAGCGCGTGCTCGACTTGGCGCCGGTCAGCGTCAGTTTCAGGCGCAGCGTTTTCCAACCGGCGTCCCTGCTGATATGCAAGCGGTTGCGCAGCTTGGATTCGAACTCGCCCTGCATGTAAGCGGCCAGCATGTCCTTCTGGTCATCGCTGACTTCCTCGAACTGGCTGTCCTGGCCGCGATAGACCAGCACCGGATCGATGATGATGCTCGAATAGTCGCGCAGCGTCACCGCCGTCGAATAGCTGAATGGAACGCGCCCGGACTTGTCGTCCGCGTTCGGGCGCAGGTGGGGCGCCGACGCCAGGCCGCCATAAGCGACCGGTTGGGTGCTGGCGCAACCGGCGATGGCGCCGCATAGCGCTAGCAGGATGGGAAACTGTAATTTGAGTGAGGAGTGCATGGCATGGCCTTATTTGTGAGGGAAGAAGCAACCGTTCAAGATTTCCATAACTGAACACACCAGTACAGTATTGAGTGATTAGCCACCACTGTCAAGCGTGTTTGCGCATAAAATGTACGGTAGGGTTCAGATATGGAGTAGCAATGAAGGTACGTACCGAGGCGCGCCGCCAAGCCATCATTGAGGCAGCCGACGCGCTGTTTCAGGAAGCCGGCTATGACGGCGCGTCGATGAATGAGGTGGCGAAGCGCTGGGGCGGATCGAAAGTCACGCTGTACGGCTACTTCCCGTCCAAGGAAGCACTGTTTGTAGCGGTCGTGCAATCCTGCGCCACCGGCCACCTGGCCGACGCGACGCGGGAACTGTCGACCGCGCCGATGAGCCGCGCCGGGCTGGAGTCGGCGCTGGAACACTTCGGCCAGCGGATGCTGGGCGTGCTGGCCAACGACAAGAGCGCGCTGGCGGTCTACCGCATGGTGGTGGCTGAAGCGGGCCGCTCCGATGTCGGCCAGCTGTTCTACGACGCCGGTCCGCGCACGTCGGTGGAGACGCTGGCGGCGGTGCTGTCTGGCGCCATGGAACGGGGCGACATCCGCCAGGCCGATCCCAAGGTCACCGCGCAGCAGTTCCTGTCGCTGCTGACGGCGGAAGTGGATGTGCGCCTATACCAGCGCGACCCGCCGCCGCTGTCGCCGCAGGAAATCCGGCAGGTGGTCAAGCGCGCCACCGACATGTTCTTCGCCGGCGCGACGCCTAGGCCGCTGGCAACTGGGAGTTAGTTGAGTTGCATGCCGGCTTAAGGCTTGTGCATGTGGCTACGCAGGAGCAAATTAATCCGCTGCTGATAGTCCGGGCCCTTACTTTTGAACCACTCATAGATATCGTGGTCCAAAAGTACCGTGTCTTTTTGCGTCAGCGGCGGCCGCATCTTGGCGTCCTTGCAAAACTCGTCATCAAGCTCGGGAATGTCGCTGAAATCAATAGCCTCGTTCATATCGTTTCTCCTCCGACGGCGACGACCTTCCAAGTATAGAACGCGCCGCGGCATGGCGCTCACCGAAGTGTGCGCGTAGCCACGGGGTGTTCACTTGCGATAGATCAGCGGTAAATCTTAGATGACCTGGGCTAGGTCCGAGCAAATCCGCGATTCGCGCGGCAGCACCAGGCGGCTGTGGCGTACTTGGCGGTTCCAGTCGTGATTGGCACGCTCTTTATCGGCGCAGTAGTAGCTGCGGCCGTGGTCCAGGTGCAGGCTGACCAGCGAATGCCGCGCCCGCACGCCGCGCACGCCGATGTGGTTCAGGCGCAAGCCCATGTTCAGGTCGCCTCCGCCGTAGGCCATCTGCTCGTCGAAGCCGCCCACGGCCAGCACATCGCCCCGCCAGGCGCAGCTGTTGGAGCCGCTGAAGGCATTGCGCTGGGTGAGCAGGTCCAGCGCGCGCGCCAGCCAGCGCTTGCGGGTGAGCCGGTAGGCGCTCTTGCAAAAAACCGGTATCGCGCTCAGGTAGCGGTGGTCGAACAGACTCTGGTCGCGCACCGCCTCCAGCAGGTCGTGGCGCTGGTGGTAGGCTTCCGGGATGCTGACATGGCTGCCGCCCGACAGGAAGATCCCCCGCCGCATCAGCCGCAAGAAGTTGGCCACATAATCATCGCGCGGGATGCAATCGCCGTCGGTGAACAGCAGCAGGTCGCCGCTGGCGGCAAGGATGGCGCGATTGAGCGCCCGGTACTTGCCGAAACCGCGCTGCTCCTGGTTCTGGTACAGCAGCGGGATGGTCCAGCCGCGCCGCCGCACCGCCTCCAGCGCGGCGCCGATCGCGGGATCGCGCCCGTCCTGCGCAATGATGACCTGGTCCGGCTTGCGGGTTTGCATGGCGTAGCCGGTCAGCACGTATTCGAGCTCGCGGCCCTTGCAGTGCGCGGAAATGATGACGGAGATTTTCATGCCTCATTCTCACGACACCATGTTGCAGGCGAATTGCGCACTGTAGCGCCAGCGTATCGTTGTGTGTCGTAAAGCTGCGCGCTGAAAAAACAGGCAAATTTGGCAGATTGTTGCTGCGCCGCGGCAGTCTGCTGAAGCAAGTTCCGTGATGCCGTATAATTTTAGACCGCCAGCAACTTCCAGCGCGCTCGTCCACGACCACAGAAAGTAACAAATGAATAACAACGTGTCCCGCCCCGTCATGTCCAAGACCGATGCCCAACTGCGCGAGATCCTTGCGCGCCGCATCATGATCCTCGACGGCGCGATGGGCACCATCATCCAGCAGTACAAGCTGGATGAAACCGCATACCGCGGCGGCCCCAACGGCCGATTCATCGACTTCGCCGCTCCGGTCGACTCCGGCGCGCGCGAGCTGTTCGTCAAGGGTAACAACGAGCTGCTGACGCTGACCCAGCCGCACGTGATCCAGGAGATCCACGAGCGCTACCTGGCCGGCGGCGCCGACCTGATCGAGACCAACACCTTCGGCGCCACCACCATCGCCCAGGACGACTATCACATGGGCCACCTGGCCTACGAGATGAACGTGCAAGCGGCCAAGCTGGCGCGCGCCGCCTGCGACAAGTACAGCAGCGCCGACAAGCCGCGCTTCGTCGCCGGCGCGCTCGGACCGACACCCAAGACCGCGTCGATCTCGCCGGACGTCAACGACCCGGCCGCCCGCAACATCACCTTCGACCAGCTGGTCGACGCCTACCACCAGCAGACCAAGGGCCTGATCGAAGGCGGCGTCGACGTGCTGCTGGTCGAGACCATCTTCGACACGCTGAACTGCAAGGCCGCGCTGTTCGCCATCGACAAATTCTACGAAGAGAACCCCGGCGTGCCGCGCCTGCCGCTGATGATCTCCGGCACCGTGACCGACGCCTCCGGCCGCATCCTGTCCGGCCAGACCGTGCCGGCCTTCTGGAACTCGGTGCGCCACGCCAGGCCGCTGACCATCGGCCTCAATTGCGCGCTGGGCGCGGCGCTGATGCGGCCTTACGCCGAAGAGCTGTCGCAGATCGCCGACACCTTCGTCTGCATCTACCCCAACGCCGGCCTGCCCAACCCGATGAGCGACACCGGCTTCGACGAGCTGCCGGCCGACACCTCGGCGCTGCTGAAGGAGTTCGCCGAGGCGGGCTTCATCAACATCGCCGGCGGCTGCTGCGGCACCACGCCGGACCACATCCAGGCCATAGCCTCAATCCTCGCCAAGGTCAAGCCGCGCGTGGTACCGCACGTGCCGGTGGCGCAGCGCCTGTCCGGCCTGGAGCCGTTCACCATCGACGACGACTCGCTGTTCGTCAACGTCGGCGAGCGCACCAACGTCACCGGCTCCAAGGCCTTCGCCCGCATGATCCTCAACGAGCAGTACGACGAAGCGCTCAGCGTGGCGCGCCAGCAGGTGGAAAACGGCGCCCAGGTCATCGACATCAACATGGACGAGGCGATGCTGGATTCGCAGGCGGCCATGACACGCTTCCTCAACCTGATCGCCTCCGAACCGGACATCTCGCGCGTGCCCATCATGATCGACTCGTCGAAATGGTCGGTGATCGAAGCGGGCCTGAAGTGCGTGCAGGGCAAGTCCATCGTCAACTCGATCTCGATGAAGGAAGGCGAAGAAGAATTCATCCGCCAGGCCAAGCTGTGCCGCAGCTACGGCGCCGCCGTCATCGTCATGGCCTTCGACGAAAAAGGCCAGGCCGACACCTTCGAGCGCAAGACCGAAATCTGCGAGCGCGCCTACAAGCTGCTGGTGAACACCGTCGGCTTCCCGCCGGAAGACATCATCTTCGACCCGAACATCTTCGCCATCGCCACCGGCATCGAAGAGCACAACAACTACGCGGTGGACTTCATCAACGCCACCCGCTGGATCAAGGACAACCTGCCGCACGCGAAGATCTCCGGCGGCGTCTCCAACGTTTCGTTCTCCTTCCGCGGCAACGATCCGGCGCGCGAGGCGATCCACACCGTGTTCCTGTACCACGCCATCAAGGCCGGCATGACCATGGGTATCGTCAACGCCGGCATGGTCGGCGTGTATGACGACCTGCCGGCCGAGCTGCGCGAACGCGTCGAAGACGTGGTGCTGAACCGCCGCGACGACGCCACCGAACGCATGATCGACATCGCCGGCACCTTGAAGGCCGGCGCCGGCAAGCAGGATGCGCAGAACCTCGAATGGCGCAACGCCCCGGTGGAGAAGCGCCTGGCGCACGCGCTGGTGCACGGCATCACCCAGTTCATCACCGACGACACCGAAGAGATGCGCCAGCAGGTGCTGGCCGCCAACGGCCGTCCGATCCACGTGATCGAAGGCCCGCTGATGGACGGCATGAACATCGTCGGCGACCTGTTCGGACAAGGGAAGATGTTCCTGCCGCAGGTGGTCAAGTCGGCGCGCGTGATGAAGCAGGCCGTGGCCCACCTGATCCCGTACATCGAGGAAGAGAAGAAGGCCGAGGAAGCGCGCACCGGCATCGTCGCCAAGCCGAAGGGCAAGATCGTCATCGCCACCGTCAAGGGCGACGTGCACGACATCGGCAAGAACATCGTCTCGGTGGTCCTGCAGTGTAATAACTTCGAAGTGGTGAACATGGGCGTGATGGTGCCCTGCTCCGAGATCCTGGCGCGCGCCAAGCTGGAAAACGCCGACATCATCGGCCTGTCCGGCCTGATCACGCCGTCGCTGGAAGAGATGGCCCACGTGGCCAAGGAAATGCAGCGCGACGAGCACTTCCGCATGCTGAAGATCCCGCTGCTGATCGGCGGCGCCACCACCAGCCGCGCCCACACCGCCGTCAAGATCGCCCACAACTACGAGGGTCCGGTGGTGTACGTGCCGGATGCGTCGCGTTCGGTGTCGGTGGCGCAGTCGCTGCTGACGCCCGAGAGCCGCCAGCAATACATCGACGACATCGCGCAGGACTACGTGCGCATCCGCGAGCAGCACGCCAACAAGAAGGCGCTGCCGATGCTGTCGCTGAAGGACGCGCGCGCCAACAAGATGGTGGTGCCGTTCACCGGCGCGGCCGCGCCGGTCAAGCCGAAGTTCATCGGCCGCCGCGAGTTCAAGAATGTCGACCTGGCGACCATCGCCAAGTACATCGACTGGGGTCCGTTCTTCCAGACCTGGGACCTGGCCGGTCCCTTCCCAGCCATCCTGACCGATGAAGTGGTCGGCGAAGCGGCGACCAAGGTGTATGCCGAAGGCCAGGCGCTGCTGAAAAAGCTGATCGACGGCCGCTGGCTGACCGCCAACGGCGTGGTATCCCTGCTGCCGGCCAACACGGTCAACGACGATGACATCGAGATCTACACCGACGACAGCCGCGACACCGTCGACTTCACCTACTACGGCCTGCGCCAGCAAGGCGTCAAGCCGGTGGTGGACGGCGTGCAGCGCCCGAACCAGTGCCTGGCCGACTTCATCGCGCCGAAAGAGTCGGGCGTCAAGGACTACATCGGCATGTTCGCCGTGACCGCCGGCCTGGGCATCGAGAAGTACGAGCAGCGCTTCGAGGATGCGCACGACGACTACTCGTCGATCATGCTGAAGTCACTGGCCGACCGCCTGGCCGAAGCCTTCGCCGAATACCTGCACGAGCGCGTGCGCACCGACCTGTGGGGCTACGCCACCGGCGAGGCGCTGAGCAACGACGACATGATCGCCGAGAAGTATGTCGGCATCCGTCCGGCGCCGGGCTATCCGGCCTGCCCGGAGCACACCGTCAAGCGCGAGATGTTCAACACCATGCAGGCCGAAGACATCGGCATGGTGCTGACGGAATCGTTTGCGATGTATCCTGGCGCGGCGGTGTCGGGCTTCTACTTCGCGCACCCGGAGTCAAAGTACTTCGTAGTCGGGAAGATCGGCGAGGATCAACTGAACGACATGGCCACCCGCCGTCAGGTGGACAAGGCCGACATGGAGCGCTGGCTGGCCCCTAACCTGTCCTGATCCGACGCAGCGCCGGCGGCGCTCGCCGCCGGCTGCCCCAGCAGCGTGGAGTCCGGCGGCAGGCTGGCCTGGAACAACTTCAGGGCCTCCGCCGTCAGCGCCACAAAGGCGTTCTGATGGGCCAGCAACTGCTGCGTCATCCACTGCCAGCCTTCGTCGGTTTCATGCAGCCACACCGTGCCGTCCGGGAAGGCGTCCGGTATCGCGTCCGGCGGCGCCTGCACGGCGATGCGGCTGTGCGGCCCCCACAGGAAGGCGGGTGGCAGCTCGCGCTGCCACCCGTAGCCGTTCTTGACCGCATAAGTGTGGTTGTGGCGGAAGGTCAGGTCGACCACCTCGCGCTCGGCGATCAAGTCGTCAGCCGATTCAATCCAGCAGTGATACGCCCCGCCAGCAGGATTGGCGAAGGCGTCGTTGTCCATCATGCGCATCAACTGGCCGCCGCCACAATCGACGGCCGCCAGACCCGCCACCGGCCGGTACACCCGGCCCAGCACGATGCTGATCAGGTTGGAGCCGACGATGGCGTACACATGGCACAGCGAACAATATTGTTCGGGATAATACTGGCGGACGACCTGATTCACACAGTGTGCGATCAGGTCCCTGACGGATTGCGCCATTCAAAAGCTCACGAAAACGGTTTGTATCCTTATGTAACGGGTTGTTTTACGGAAACTTTAGGCTAATGCTGTGCCTGGTTTGATTTTGAACAACTTGTAGTGGCCGGTAGAAGGCGCCAGGTCAACCTAAACTTGGGAAGACAAACGGCACTGCGTAGAGAATCAGCAAGTTGTTGAGCGCATGAGCGACATATGACGCCCAGAATGCAGGGACGTAGCCCCAGGGACGCATTGTCACGTAGCCTGTGGTGAATAGTGCACCGGCCATTGCCGCGCATAGTCCGTGAGCAAGTCCACCATTCAAATAATGACCTACACCGAAAACAATTGCACCAACTGCGACGCACGCCTTGTCATCTAGACCTATCATTTTCGCAAGCTCTAGCGGAAGCAGCTGAGCTAAGAAAGTTTCCAAAAACGGAATAAAAAATACACCTAAAAACAATACACCTAAGGTTCCAACACTTGATAGAAATGTCGCAGCCGACTGACCAAGAATTTCTTTCGGAAGTAAAACCAGCATCAAGCTGATTGCAATCACCCCTAAAACAGTACTCACGCCCCCAATGCAAGCCCCAACCAGAGAGGCAAAGCGATATGGCCGATTTCCGACCTGCGAAGTTGGCCCTAATTTAGCAAAGATTAAATTATATGTGCTCATGCAAAGAGGCAATCTTAATCTGACTTCATAGCTACATCAGCGTGCAACAAAGAAATAATCCCACCTTCTTGGGCATCGGGCAGCGTCCGGTACTGGCCGCATGCAGGCCTCCATCAGGAGCTATCGCGCCACCCGGCGTCGTGACCATTCATCAGCCACATCGCCCATGTTCTTCGCAGCTCCGTTGCGCACCCAGGCCATCAGTTCGCGGTCGAACTTGAACTCCGGCCCGCACTGGTCGGAAAGAAAGCGTCGCACGTTTTGCGTGTTCCTGTAGTCGGAATCGACTTCGGTTGCACGCGAAATTTCTCCACCATGCCAATCAAATTTCATATTCCAGAACTCCGTTGACTACTTCTGATCGCGCAGGAACTTCCAGACCGCGAGTCCGCCGAACACGGCGGCAAAACCCAGTTGCACCGCGATCGGCGCCAACACGCCGTCCAGCCCCAGGCCACGCCAGGTGACGGCGTCAAAGCCGTCGACCGCCCAGCGCGTCGGCACCACCAGCGTGAGCTGCTGCATCCATTCCGGGAAGATGAAGGACGGCACCCAGGCGCCGCCCAGCATCACCATGATCAGCGTGGCAAACGTGGCGATGCCGCGCGCCGCTTCCGGCGTCTTGCCGAAGGCGGCGATCAGCAGGCCGAAGGCCGCCGTCATCAGCGAGAAGCTGGCCGCCATGCCGAGGAAGCCGCCGACGCTGCTGATCTGCACCTTGAAGATCAGCATGGCGCAAACAAACATCGCGCACATCAGCCCCATCGCGATGATGGCGCCGGAAATGGCGCGCCCCAGCAGCACCGTAGCCAGCGACACCGGCGCCGCCAGCAGACGGTTCCAGATGCCCATGCGGCGCGCCAGCAAGATGCCGATACCCATGTCGATCCCCATGAACAGGATGAACTGCACGCCCATGCCGGCAAACGAATGGGCATAGCCGTTGTACCTGGGACCGCTGCTAAGCGCCCGGTCCTGCGTGGTGTAAGGCATGCTCATGCCGACCGGCGCCTCGGCCGGCGCCGGCTTGCCGCTGGCCTTGGCGGCGGCCTCCTTCTCGGCGTCGGCGGCCAGGCGCTGGTCCTGGTATTTCTTCAGGCTGGTAAGGAACTCGCTCAGCTGCGCCTGCTCGGGGTCCTTGGCCGCCTTGTCGCGCACCTCGGCCAGCTGCCGTTCCGTGGTCTTGTTGCCCTTGGGGCTCATGGCGGCGGCGCTGGTCACCTGCATCACCTGCTGCGTCAGCAAGCCCTTCACCATGGCCAGCATGGTCGATTGCGAGGGGTCGTAGTAGACCGGCAGTTGCGGCTTGTTGTGGCCGCTGAACAGCGCGTCGGCGGCCTGCTCGCCGAAGCCGGCGGGGATCACCACCGCCACCGACAGCTTGCCGTGGCGCACACGGTCCTGGGCTTCGGCGTCGCTCAGTTCAATGATCTTGAGCGCGCTGTCGGCCTGCAGGCCGGCGGCGATTTTCTTGCCGCTGTCGGACTGGTCCAGCTGCACCAGGCCGACGTCGATCTTGCCGGTCTTGGCTTCCGAGCCGCCGCCGAACAGCGAACCGAAGAAGGCCGCCAGCACCACCGGCATCAGCAGGTGCAGCATCAGCGCGCGCTTGTCGTTGAGATAGAGGATCAGGTCCTTGCGGACCAGGGCGATCAAAGCAATCATGGTGTTCCTATCAGTCGCGCAGGCTGCGGCCGGTCAGGTTGAGGAAGATGTTTTCCAGCGAAGTCTTGGCGGTGGCGAAGTGCAGCAGCGTCACGTCCTGCGCGGCCAGCCAGGCCAGCGTGGCCGGCGCGTGCGCGGCGTCGGCCAGGCCGATGTCGAGCGCGTTGGCCTCGCTTTGCACGCCGGTCACGCCGGGCAGCGCCTGCACCCCGGACAGCAGTGCGGCCGACGGCGCGGCGGCCAGCTCGGCGCGCAAGGCGGCCTGCGCCGGCAGACGCCGGTACAGCGCGGCCGGGGTTTCGTCGGCCAGCACCTTGCCGTGATCGATGATGACGATGTGGTCGGCCAGGCGCTCGACCTCCTCCATGTAGTGGCTGGTGTAGATCAGCGAGCGGCCTTGCGCCTTCAGCGCTTCCAGGGTGTCGAAGATGGCGTTGCGGCTTTGCGGATCGACGCCGACGGTGGGTTCGTCGAGGATCAGCAGTTGCGGATCGTGCAGCAGCGCGGCGGCGATGTTGAGGCGGCGCTTCATGCCGCCCGAATACGTGGATGGCCGGTCGTTGGCGCGGTCGGCCAGGTTGACCAGCGCCAGCGCCTGCTCGCAGCGCTGCTTCAACAGCGCGCCCTTGAGGCCGTACAGCGCGCCGAACAGCTTGAGATTTTCCAGCGACGACAAGTCTTCATACAGCGCCAGGTCCTGCGGCACGAAGCCGATCTTGCGCTTGGCCTCGCTGGAGCCCTGGCCGATGGGCGCGCCGTCCATGACGATGCTGCCGCTGTCGGCGCCGAGCAGGCCGCAGATCATGCCGACGGTGGTGGACTTGCCGGCGCCGTTGGGGCCGATCAGGCCGACCGTCTGGCCCTGCTGCACCTGGAACGACACGCCATCCACCGCCTTGCGCGCGCCGTAGGATTTGGAGACCTGATTCACGTTGAGTAAAACCGATGCCATAAGCCCCACCATGTATTTTCGATAAGCGGCAAGCATAGCGGCGCGATGCCTGAATGGCAAGGCTGGAGCGGCTGGCTTGAACTTTTGCGTTGTTGCGCGGCCTAAGCATGAACGCCGCCATCCGGCGGCAGGTGTTGACCAGTAACCAGGGAGGCAGATATGGCAAACAATCTGGCAAACAATCCATCACTCAAACGCTGGCAGGATCAGCTGATCCTGCTGCTGGGGCTGTGGTTCTTCATCTCACCGTGGGTGTTCGCTTATCCGATACCGTCGATCCAGGCATGGACTGCGTTCATTTCCGGCGCGGTGGTGGCGCTGCTGGCGGCGTTCGATCTGTACAAGACCTACTTCTGGGCCGTGGTGCTCAATCTGCTGGTGGGGATATGGGTGGCGGCGTCGCCGTGGGTGCTGAAAACCGCCGACAACCGCGAGCTGATGTGGAACTCGGTGGTGGTCGGCATCGCCGTGGCGGTGCTGGCGCTGTGGGAAATGCGCACCGATCCCGAGCTGCACAAGCACTGGCCGGGCGCCGGTCACGCAACCTGAGGTGAGCTGACGCAATCCGGCCGGCGTGGTGCGTTACAACGCGTAGCGCACCACGTTGTCGCTCCATTCGAAGGCAGCCATTTCCAGCTCCACCAGTTCGTCGGTGGACATGGCGAGGTCGCGCAAGGTCGGCACGATGTAGTCGTCCATTTCTTCGATGCGTTCGATGCATTCGGCCAGCTTGAGCAGGTCGCCGAAGAAGCCGCCCCGGTACATCAAGGCTTCCGACACTTCCTCGTTGACCGGGATCTGCGACAGGATCTCGGCCATCGGAATGCCGAACAGCGTGTCCATCAGCGACATGATGCCGACCGTGAAGGCGATATCGGCGGCCTGCCGCTGGCTCGGACGCAGCTTGCCGGCCAACAGCTCCAGCAGGCGGCCGCGGGTGGTCGCCAGCATCAGCAGCGGCGTCATGCTGTGGCCGCGCTTGCTCGGTTCGGCGTACAGCATGATCTGCAGCCAGCGTTGCAGCTGGCGGCGGCCCAGGATCGTCACGGCCTGGCTCAGCGAATCGATGCGCTGGCGCGCGCCGACGGCCGGCGTGTTCACCAGGCGCAGCAGGTTCAGCGCCAGCGACACGTCGCGCTTGATGGCGCGCTCGATTTCCAGATTGTCCGCATCGGAGGTGACCAGCGTCATCAGTTCCATCACCGCCAGTTGCGACGGCGACAGCTTCTTGCCGCTCATGATGACCGGCTTGGCGAAATAATAGCCCTGGAAGAAATCGAAGCCCAGGTCCAGGCAGTTCTTGAATTCCTCGCGGGTCTCGACCTTTTCCGCCACCAGCTTTTTCTTGTCCTGGCGGAAGCGCGGGGCCAGCTTGGTCAGTGTGGACAGCGGAATATTGCGCATGTCCATCTTGACGTATTCGGTCAGCGGCAGCAGCGCGGCCACGTTGGGGCTGTCGCCGGCGACGTCGTCCAGCGCGAAGCTGAAGCCGTGGCCGGCCAGTTCCGTCATGCGCGCCAGCACCTGCGGCGTCAGCGGCATCGACGCCGCCACTTCCAGCACCACTTTTTCGCGCGGCAGGAAGGAGAAGATGTCGGTCATCAGCACGTCGGCATCCACATTGACGAAGCCCTGGGCGTCGCCGATGGTTTTTTCCATGCCCAGCTGCGAGGCGTGGGCGATCACGGCCGCCGTGGCCGACAATTCGGTGGTGATGTGTGCCGGGCCTACCGGCGCGTTGCGGAAAAGCAACTCGTAGCCGAACAAGGTCTGGTTGCGGTCCAGGATAGGCTGGCGGCCCAGATAGAATTCGCGCACGCGCAGGCTACGCGGGCCGGTATCGTGTAGGGTGAGGTCGATCATCGCTTCTATCAGTACAAAACATGGGGCTGATATTTCGCCGTACTAATATTTTGACAGCAATACTTGCCCCTGTCTTGGATAATTTGGCTAGGCCTGCGGCACGCCGTCGATGAACAGTTTCAACTCGCCGGCGGCGAACGCCGTCCATTGTTCGTTGGTCGTCAACGGCTGGGTGACGATGATGGCGACGCGGTCGTTGGGCGTGGTCACCTGCGAGAAATCCACGGTGACGTCCTCGTCCGACAGCTTGGCGGTGTCGAACGGATGCTGGCGCACCAGGTAGTACAGATGGGTCGAGCAATGGGCAAACAGCTCGCCGCCGGACGACAGCAGCATATTGAAGGTGCCGTAGCCGGCGATCTCGCGCGCCATCTCGGCCAGCGCGGCGCGCAGCTCGGCCAGCGGCGGGCGCTGCTCGCCGAAGCGCGCGCGCAGGTGCTGCAGGATGTAGCAGAACGCCTGTTCGCTGTCGGTCGTGCCGACCGGGCGATAGGCGCCGTTGAGCACCGGCGCGAACTCCTTCAGGTCGCCATTGTGGGCGAACACCCAGTACTGGCCCCACAGCTCGCGCACGAAGGGATGGCAATTCTCCAGCGCCACCTGGCCCTGCGTGGCCTTGCGGATGTGGGCGATGACGTTGGTGGACTTGATCGGATAGCGCTTGATCAGCTCGGCGATCGGCGAGGCGATCGCGGCCTGGTGGTCGACGAAGTGGCGCACGCCGGCGCCTTCAAAAAAGGCGATGCCCCAGCCATCGTGGTGGGTATCGGTCTGGCCGCCGCGCATGGCGAAGCCGGTAAAGCTGAACACAATGTCGGTCGGGACATTGCAGTTCATTCCTAGAAGTTGGCACATGGTCTGGTTCTCTGTTGTTACAGCAGAACCATACCATGCGCCGCCCGCTTTTTCAGTGCAGCAGCACCGGATGGCTCATCAGCTCATCATAACTGCCCAAGAATTCATCGATTTCCGCCATCGTCGGTTCGCCGGCGATCAGTTCATTGACATCGCGGCGGAAGTTCTGCGCCAGGATGCCGTTGATAAAGATCTCGCGCTTACCGCCTTTGTCGACGATTTCATAGCCGCCGAAGCGCAGCGCGTCGAGGGTACGGTCGGCGCCAAATTCGACAACACTGTATTGCTCGCTGTTATAGATGAGGTTCATGTTGCTTCCTTTCACAAGGGACGTAACACTTATCGGTTGCGCCTTCAGTACCGAAATGGGGCTGAAAGCGGACGATTCAAGGCCAAATCAAGGCCGATCAGCGGGCGGGGGAAGTGAACCGTTCCGCATAAACCGGGGGCGCCTGCCGCGCAGGCAACGCACATGGCTGCGTTACAAATGCTCGCGATAGCTCGCTATCGCTGCGCTTTGCGCCTTGCCCTGCGCGCCGCCCGCACGTCCTTCGCCCCCAATTTATGCGGCCCGGTCCACTACGCCGCGAGGTCGGATTGCAAATCCAGCAACTCACCGTAGGGCGCCTCGGACAGCCAGGAACGCAGCGGTTCGAGGTGCTCGGCGGATGCCAGGCTGATGTAGAGCCGCGCGGGAGGACGGCGCAACACACGATTCAATGTTACTCGCAAAATGAGATTGCCGCTGCAATGAAGACAGCCTGGGGCAATACGCAACACTTGCGGTACGGAATCTTGTTGTAGGGAATCTACTGCGGGGGGACGGTCGGCGGGATCGAAGGCCAGTGCCGAACTTCCGTCCGACAGGCCTTCCAGGATGACGACGCTGGGCACACCTGGCGTCAGGTGTGCGGCGATGGCAGCTTCGCGCTCGCGGGCGCGGGAGCCAATGACCAGCCAGGTCGGCACCGGCGCCCGCTGGGGGGCTGCACCGGTGGACATGGGTCCGGTCACGGGCTCAGGCGCCCTTTTTTGCGAGTTTGCCCGGCTCCACACCCAATTGCTTGAGTTTGCGGTACAAGTGCGTGCGTTCCAGGCCGGTCTTCTCGGCCACGCGGGTCATGCTGCCGCCTTCGCGGCCCAGGTGGTGTTCGAAGTACATGCGCTCGAAGGCGTCGCGCGCCTCGCGCAGCGGCAGGTCGAACGACAGGTTGAACATGTGGTTGTCCGCGCCGGCCACCGTCGCGCCGCCGCGCACGGAGATCGCCGCCGCCGGGTTCGGTTGGTTGAAGCCGGCGTTTTGCGCCTCCTCCACCTGGGCCGCCGCGATCGGACGCGGCGCCAGCGCCGGGGCGCGCACCGTTTCCTGGGCGCGGGTCAGGCCCTGCTGGACCGCCTTGAGCAGTTTTTGCAGGGCGATCGGCTTTTCCAGGAAGTTCAGCGCGCCGATGCGGGTCGCCTCGACCGCCGTATCGATGGTCGCGTGACCGGACATCATAATCACCGGCATGGTCAGCAAACCGTCGCGCTGCCACTCCTTGAGCAGGGTGACGCCATCGGTATCCGGCATCCAGATATCGAGCAGCACCAGATCGGGCGCGCCTGCGGCCCGCGCCTCACGCGCCTGCTGGGCGTTTTCCGCCAATTGTATTGCGTGTCCCTCGTCGCTCAAGATTTCCGAGAGCAACTCGCGGATACCCATTTCATCGTCCACTACCAGAATGTTTGCCATCTTCCCTTGCCTTCCTCATTTCGCCCGCTCATGGCCGGCAATGATTTTTTTAATCAGTGATACTTAGGTATTTTGCGACGTCGGTGCTAACTTTAACAGCAAAATCAATACCGACGCGCCACTTCTATCGACATGGTTCTGGATATCGATCCGGCCCCCATGTTCATCGATAATTTTTTTCACCATCGCCAGGCCCAGGCCGGTGCCCTTGGCCTTCGACGTGACATACGGCTCGAACGCCCGCGCCAGGATTTTCGGCGCGAATCCCGGCCCGTTGTCGGAGATCGCCAGCCGCACCGCGGTGCGCGCGGCGCCGTCCGCGCCCTGATAATGAATGGCTTCGCTGATCACGTCAATGTGCGCTTGCGGCGCGCCCTCCGGCCGCTCCGCCATCGCGTCCTGTGCATTCTGCAGCAGGTTGTGGATGACCTGGCGCAGCTGGGTCTGGTCGCCCATCACCATCGGCAGGCCGGGCGCCAGTTGCGGGTGGATGATGTCGTCGCCTTCGCCGCGCAGGTACAGGTGCAGGATCTCCTCGACCAGCGCGTTCAGGTCCAGCGGCTCGAGCACGGCCGGCGGCGTGCGCGCGTAATCGCGGAAATCGTCGACCATGCGCTTCATCGCCGCCACCTGGTTGACGATGGTGGCGGTGCCCTTGTTGAGCAGTTCCATGTCGGCCGGCGACAGCTTGCCTTCCAGTTTCATCTGCAGGCGCTCGGCCGACAGCTGGATCGGCGTCAGCGGATTCTTGATCTCGTGCGCTAACCGGCGCGCCACCTCGCCCCAGGCGATCGAACGCTGCGCCGAGATGACGTCGGAAATATCGTCGAACACCACCAGGTAGCCGCTGCCGCCGCTTTCGACTGGCAGCCGCGAGCCGCGCGTGAGCAGGGTCTGGTCGTTGTCGTCCAGGCTGGCGGAGCGGCGCGGCACCTCGATCTGGCGCTGCCAGTGCATGCGCTGCAGATTGCGCCCGGCCGCCGACTGCGCGCTCTGCGCCGCGAACGCGGCCACGATGGCGCCGCCGAATTCCTGCAAGCCTTCGATCTCGTCGAGCTTCTGGCCGATCATCGTCACGCCGGCCTGCTGCAGGATGCGCTCGACCGAGTCGTTGCAGCTGATCAGGTGGAATTCATGGTCCAGCACCATCACCCCGGCCGACATATTGGCCAGCACCGATTCCAGGTGGGCCTTGGCGTTCTGCAGCGCCGAGCGGTTGCGCTCGACGGCGCTGCGGGCGTCCGACAGCTGGCGCGTCATGGTGTTGAACGATTGCGTCAGCGTGCCCAGCTCGTCCGAGGTGGCGACGATCGGCCGCGGCGACAAATCGCCCTCGGCCACCGCGCGCGTGCCCTCGGCCAGCAGCAGCAGCGGCTGGGCCAGGTCGCTGGCGATCAGGAAGGCGCTGGCGATGGCGCCGAACACCGCCAGCAGCAAGGTCAGCGTCAGCGTCACGATGTACATCTTGCGCAGGCCGACGCGGGCGACAAAGCGCTCCTTGTAGTCCGAATAGGCGCTGCGGATGGTCTCGCCGTCGGCCGCCAGCTGCGCCGGCGCCAGCTGGATCAGCTGCAGGTAGCGCGGCGCCAGGTGGGTGCCGTTGGCTTGCACCCGGTCCGGGATCGCCATCACCACCCGCAGCCGCAGCTGGCTGGTGCTGTCGACGGTGGTGACGGGGGCGTTGATCAGGTTGCTGCGCAGCTCGCTGCCACCCTCGGGCGCGCCGTAGTTGTCGCCCTCCTTGGCCTTGGCCATCATTTCGCGGGTCGGCAGGTCGGCGCTGAGGTTGCCGCTGCGGTTGGCGCGGGCGCTGATGATCAAGCCGCCCTCGGCGTCGACGATGATGGCGTTCTGCATGCCCGCCTGTTCCTTGACCAGGCCGGCCAGCGCGGCGCGCTCGGTGCCATAGGGCTGCTCGGCCAGCTGCTGCACGGTCTTGTTGGCGGTGGCGGTCAGCTCCTTCAACGCCGCGTCCAGGCCGGCGCGGCTGAGGTTGATGCCGGACTCCAGCGCCTCCTCGACCGGCACGTTGAACCACGATTCAATCGAATGGGAGACGAACTGCACCGACACCAGGAAGATCACCAGCCCCGGCAGCACGCCGATGGCGGCGAACAGCAGCACCAGCCGCGTCATCAGCTTGGAGCCGAACTTGCCGCTCTTGTAGCGTCCGTACAGCCGGAACAGCGACACCGCCACCAGCAGCAGCAGCGCGCCGGCCACCGCCGCGTTCAGGCCCAGCAGCCAGGCGTAGTAGCGGTCGAAGAAGCCGGAATTGTCGGACGCGGAAGCGAGCAGGAACAGCAGGATACTGATGATGGCGCCGCCGACGACGGAAAAATACCGCAGGGCAGTGCTCACTTACTCCGCCTTGTACTGGAAGATTTTCTTGTCGGACGCCAGGCGCCATTCCGCGCTGTTGAGGGCTGTGACCTTGAGCGGCTTGGAGACATAGTTCGGGTCCAGGCCCATGCTCAGCTTGACGTTGTAGGTCTTGCCGACCTCCAGCGCGCCGCGCGGCGCCACCACCCAGCGGTTGGGGCTGCGGATCAGGAACAGCGCGTCGTCGAGCGTCGAGAAGGTCTGGCGCACATTGCCGTCGATGGTCACGTGGTACTGGCGCGTGAGCACGTTGTAGTACAGGCTGATGGTCTGGCGCTTGACGATGGCTTTCTCGTCGAACCAGTACCAGCGCGGGCGGGTGAATTCGATTTCGGTGGTGAAGTACAGGGTCACGCCGTATTGCAGCGTGTCTTCCATGTCGTGGGTCAGCTCGAAGCTGTACTTGGCGTTGAGGCGGTAGCCCTCGTCGCTGGCCTCGACCAGCGCGCGGCGGATTTCCACGCCGTCGGCCGCGCCTGCCGTCTGCGGCAGCAGGCAGGCCAGTATCAGCAGCAGGGGTCCGATCAGGAGGCGAAAAAATCGTGATGTCACGTGGTGGCCGGTGTTCAAAAGGTCCGTCGTTAGCGTATTGGCAAATATGCGGGCAAAACGGTTACGCATTTTTCTGGAACAGCGCGTAGAACAAACCATCGTGATCCTGCCCTGCGCCACCGGCGGGGAGCAACTGGCCGGGCGCATCCAGCCGCACAGCCTGGTTGCGCACGGCAAAAGCGGCTGCCTGGGCTTCGGATTCCTGCGGCCACAAGGAACATGTCACGAATAGCAATTTACCACCCGGTGCGAGCATCTGCCAAAGGTTGTCGAGGATTTTGGACGAAAGTGTTGCAAGTTGGAGCGTGTCGCCCTTGCGGCGCAGCCAGCGGATATCCGGGTGGCGGCGCACGATGCCCGACGCCGTGCACGGCACGTCGGCCAGGATGCGGTCGAACGGCGTGCCGTCCCACCACTCGGCGCTCTGGGCGTCGGCGGCGCGCAGCGTGGCCTGCTGGCCGAGCCGCTCCAGGTTCTCGCCGACCCGCGCCAGGCGCTTGGCGTCGGCGTCCAGCGCCGTCACGCTGGCGTCGGCCAGTTCCAGGATGTGGCAAGTCTTGCCGCCCGGAGCGGCGCAGGCGTCCAGCACGCGCATGCCGTCCCGCACGTCCAGCAGCGGCGCGGCCAGCTGGGCGCCGGCGTCCTGCACCGACACCAGGCCGTCGGCAAAGCCGGGGATCAGGGTCACGCCGACCGGCTTGGCCAGGTGCACCGCGTACGGGCCGATCTGGGTGGCCGCCATGCCGGCCGCGTCCAGGGTGGCCAGGTAGTCGGCCATGCTGGTCTTGCGGACATTGACGCGCAAGGTGAGCGGCGGCGCGGTGTTGCCGGTCGCCAGCACGCCCTGCCAGTCCTGCGGCCAGGCGGCCTTGGCGGCGTCGATCCACCATTGCGGGTAGTTCCACTTGGCCACCGGCTGCAGCAGCGCGGTCTCCAGCAGCGCCTTGCGCTCGCGCAGGAAGCGGCGCAGCACGGCGTTGACCATGCCCTTGGCGCGCGCGGTGTCCGGATGGGCGTCGGCCGCCGTCACGGTCTGGTCGACCACGGTGAATTCTTCGTAGGGCTGGACTTCGTCCGGCGCCGTCATCAGCGCCAGCGCGCAGGCCAGCAGGGCCGCCACCAGCGGCTCCGGCGCCTTGGGCGCCATCAGGCCGATCAGGCTCTCGCTCTGCCCCAGCTGGCGCATGCAGCGGTAGGCGATGTCCTGCATCGCGCCGCGCGCCTGCGGGCTGGCGTCGCCCTTGGACCAGACCTGGGCCAGCGCCTGTGGCAGGTTGGTGCCGGTGCGGACCTGGGCCACCGCCTGGGCGGCGCCGATCAGGCTGTACGCCAGCGAGTCCGGCTTGAGGCCGGTCTGGAAGCTGGTTTGCAGCGCCGGCTTGAGCTCGCGCGCATGGCTGGCGCGCAGCTTGGGCGCTGAGGCCTTGACGGGGGACTTCAGGGAGAGCGTCGGGCGCTTGTTCATATGCTAATTCCAGGTATTGCCGGCGGGCGTGATCGCGCAGTATACAGCAGTGCATATGACAAGGCGATGAAGCTGATTGTAACGCTTGTAACGTTCGCGCCCCGATAGCGCGGACTTTAGACAAATCGATGTCTATCGCTTCCTATGTTTCCTCGATATCTTCTGGTTGTCTGGCCTCACAGGAGCATCTGCACGCTGATGATGATGGGCAAAGGTGGCGATAGTCGCGGCGACCGATGTCACCAGCGACGTCGATAGACGGAAACTGTTCTTGAAACCCTCCAAGAACGAGCTAAGCAATCTGTTCCTCATTTTCGATTCTCCCATCCTTCGGCGATAAAGCGAAATGCACCGCCCAACAACACGAACACGCATAACACTGAGTCACCATAAACCAAATATAGTTCAAACTTTGTAATAAAGTCCAATATCTCGGCTGGGAAAGGATGAATTCCATTCAAAAAATGCAGGAAGAAGGAGACTGTCCAGCCAACTAGAAAGAAGGATACGAAAATCACGCCAGTACCAAGCAGGTGACCGACCAGACCGATCACCGATTCCGCATAGGATTTCCGGTTCTCATGTGAAAGATTCGATCTGAATCGTCGAAACATGGCGGCGTCCATTCCAACTGGTTGCGTACAACATCAATGATTTTACTTTTTCAACACTTCCCATCTGTTTTGCGTCAACAATCGGGCGAGACTGCGCTTCCAGGCCCCTCCGTCCGGCTGCGGTGACCCCGCTGCGGCAAACCAGTATAATTACCGCTGTTTGGCCGGTGCCAGAGTGCCGGCCGTTTTCGCTTTCGGATGTATTCAACCACGCGGTTCAGCCGCCATTTTGCTCATGCTCGCCCAACAAAAACAAGATATCACCGCCCTGTTCCAGGCCGCCCTCGCACCTATCCTGGCCGGAACCGAAGTTTCCGCCAACGTCGTGCTGGAGCGACCGCGCGACCCGTCGCACGGTGACGTGGCCTGCAACATCGCCATGCAACTGGCCAAGCAGCTGAAAATGAACCCGCGCGAACTGGCCACCAAAGTGGTCGATGCGCTGCTGGCCAACCCGGCCGGCAAAGGCCTGGTCGAATCGGCGGACATCGCCGGCCCGGGCTTCATCAACCTGCGCGTGAGCGACGCCGCCAAGCAGGCCGTGGTCAAGGCCGTGCTGGCCCAGGGCGCCTCGTTCGGCAGCGCCACCGCCGGCGCCGGCAAGAAAGTCATCATCGAATTCGTCTCCGCCAACCCGACCGGCCCGCTGCACGTGGGCCACGGCCGCCAGGCGGCGCTGGGCGACGCGCTGTCGTCGCTGTTTGGCTCCCAGGGCTACGACGTGACCCGCGAGTTCTACTACAACGACGCCGGCGTGCAGATCCAGACCCTGGCCAACTCGGTGCAGGCGCGCCTGCGCGGCTACAAGCCGGGCGACACCCAGTGGCCTGAATCGGCCTACAACGGCGACTACATCGCCGACATCGCCGCCGACTTCCTGCTCAAGAAAACCGTGTCGGCCTCGGACGGCACGCCGGCCACCGCTTCGGGCGATATCGAAGACATCGAATCGATCCGCCACTTCGCGGTGACCTACCTGCGCAACGAACAGGACATCGACCTGCAAGCCTTCGGCGTCAAGTTCGACAACTACTACCTCGAATCGTCGCTGTACGCCGACGGCAAGGTCGACGCCGCCGTCGACATGCTCAACAAGTCCGGCAAGACCTTCGAAGAAGAAGGCGCGCTTTGGCTGCGCACCGAAGACTACGGCGACGACAAGAACCGCGTGATGCGCAAGAAGGACGGCACCTACACCTACTTCGTGCCGGACGTGGCCTACCACATCGTCAAGTTCCAGCGCGGCTTTACCCAGGCGATCAACGTCCAGGGTTCCGACCACCACGGCACCATCGCCCGCGTGCGCGCCGGCCTGCAGGCGGTCAACGTCGGCGTGCCGCAAGGCTTCCCCGACTACGTGCTGCACAAGATGGTCACCGTGATGAAGGGCGGCGAAGAGGTCAAGATCTCCAAGCGCGCCGGCTCCTACGTGACGGTGCGCGACCTGATCGAATGGTCGGGCGGCGGCGACATCGAAAAAGGCCGCGACGCGGTGCGCTTCTTCCTCATCTCGCGCAAGGCCGACACCGAATTCGTGTTCGATGTCGACGTCGCGCTGAAAACCTCGGACGAGAATCCGGTGTATTACGTGCAGTACGCCCACGCGCGCATTTGCCGCATGCTGGAACAGTGGACCGGCAACGAAGCCGACCTGGCCAACGTCGACCTGTCGCCGCTGACCGCGCCGACCGAAGCGACGCTGCTGGCCACCCTGGCCGCCTACCCGGAAACGCTGGCGCGCGCGCAAGCGGAACTGGGCCCGCACCAGATCGCGTTCTACCTGCGCGACCTGGCCGCCAACCTGCACAGCTTCTACTTCGCCGAGCGCGTGCTGGTCGACGACGAGACGCTGAAGGCGGCCCGCATCGCGCTGATGGTGGCCACCCGCCAGGTGCTGCGCAACGGCCTGGCGCTGATCGGCGTCTCCGCTCCCAACAAAATGTAATTGCGAAGGACATCCCGCACAATGAATTTCCGCACCAGCCCTCGCTCCACTCCACGTTCGCGCCAGCACGGCAACACCATCATCGGCATCGTCATCGGCCTGGTCATCGGCCTGGCGATCGCCGTCGTCGTCGCCCTGGTGATCAACAAGGGCTCGACGCCGTTCACCGACAAGGGGCGTACCAGCAAGGTTGCGGAACCGACCGCGGGACAAGCCGCCGATCCGAACAAGCCTATGTACGGCAACAAGGAAGCGGTGCGCGAAGCGGCCAAGGACTTTGCCAAGGAACCGCCGAAGGCGCCGCCTCCGGCCGATCCGCTGCAAGCGGTGGTCGACAAGATCCAGGCAGCGCCAGCACCGGCGCCGGCCCCTGCTCCGGTTGAAAAACCCAAAGCCGCGCCGCCAGCCGTCCCTGCCGCCGCCAATGTCGCGCCGACGCCGGCCAAGCCTGCCGCCGACGCCGGCGACGACAAATTCATCTACTACCTGCAAGCCGGCGCCTTCCGCGAAGTCGCCGACGCCGAAAGCGCTCGCGCCAAGCTGGCCCTGTTGGGCTTCGAAGCCAACCTGTCCGACCGCGCCACCGACACCGGCGTGCTGCACCGCGTGCGCCTTGGCCCGTTCAACCAGGTCGAAACGATGAACAAGGTTCGTAGCAAGTTGTCCGAAAACGGCATCGACGTCGCCGTCGTGCGTAATCAGAAATAAGCCAGGAGTATTCAGATGCAATTCATGAAATTCGTAGTCGGTGCATTGATGTTGAGTGTTGCAGCCCTGTCGTCGGCCTCCCCGGCCGATCCGAAGAACGGCGTCGAATATAAGACGCTGCCAACACCGCAAGCTGTCGATAGCGGCAAGAAGGTCGAAGTCATCGAATTCTTCGACTACGCCTGCCCGCATTGCTTCGCTTTCGATCCAACGCTGACGGCCTGGGTCAAGAAACAGGGCGACGCCATCGTCTTCAAGCGCATGCACATCTCGCGCAGCGGCACCGACCTGCCGCAGCAAAAGCTGTTCTTCACGCTCAGCGCCATGGGCCTGCTGAACGACGCCATGCACACCAAGGTTTTCACCGAGATGCACGTCAACCGCAACCGCATGAACCGCGATGAAATGGCCTTCGACTTCGCCGCCAAGCAGGGAGTGGATCGCCAGAAGTTCATCGAGATCTATCGCGGCCTGGGCGTCGGCGGCAGCGTGCGCCGCGCGACCTCGATGATGGATGCCTACGGCGTCGATTCGTGGCCGATGCTCGCCATCGACGGCAAGTACGTCACCTCGCCGACCATGGCCAATGAAGGCACCAAGGCCGCCACCACCGAAGCGGAGCTGCATGCCGAAGCCGTGCAAGTGATGGACTTCCTGGTCGCCAAGGCGAAAGCGGAAAAGAAATAAAGATGAACAAACAGGGCGCCGGGCCGGAGCGGGTCTTCATCACCGGCGCCTCAAGCGGCCTGGGTGCGGCCCTCGCCGCCGAATACGCGGCGCAAGGCGCCACACTGGGCCTGCTGGCCCGCCGCAGCGCGATGCTGGACCAGCTGATCGCCACCCTCCCCAATCCTGAACGCCACCGCGCCTACGCGGTCGATGTGCGCGACCACGCCGCCATCGCCGCCGCCGCGCAAGCCTTCATGGCGCACGCCGGCGGCATCGACGTGGTGATCGCCAACGCCGGCATCTCGGTCGGCACACTGACCGAGTTCGCCGAGGACATCCCCGTATTCGAAGCGGTCATCGCCACCAACGTGGTGGCCACCGCCGCCACGTTCGCGCCGTTCATCCCGGCGATGAAAGCACAGCGCACACCTGCGCGGCTGGTAGGCATCGGCAGCGTGGCCGGCATCCGCGGCCTGCCAGGCGCCGAGGCCTACAGCGCCTCCAAGGCGGCCGTGATCAGCTACTGCGAATCGCTGCGGCTGGAGATGAAGCCCTACGGCATCCGCGTCGTCACCCTCTGCCCCGGCTACATCGACACGCCGATGACGCAGGTGAATCCCTACCCGATGCCGTTCCTGATGGCGCCCGCCACGTTCGCCGCCAAGGCCGCGCGCACCATCGCCGCCGGCAACAGCTACAAGGTGATTCCGTGGCAGATGGGCGTCGTCGCCAAGCTGCTGCGCATGCTGCCCAATCCACTGTACGACCTGGCCTTCGCCAAGGCGCCGCACAAGCCACGCAAGGCCGCGCCATGAACACGCTCACCGCGGACGCCATCCGCCTGCACTGCGCCACCAGCGCCTCGCACGTGGCGATAGAAACCGTCGCCGAAACCGGCTCCACCAACGCCGACCTGCTGGCGCGCATCGACACGCTCGACGGCCCGGTGCTGCGCATCGCCGGCAACCAGACGGCGGGCCGCGGCCGCGCCGGCCGCAGCTGGCTGTCCGCGCCCGGCGCCGCGCTGATGTTCTCGCTGGCCTGGCGCTTCAAGGGCCCGCTGCACCGCATGTCCGGCCTGCCGATGGCGGTTGGCGTGGCGCTGGCCGAGACCATCGCCTCACTCGGCGTGCCGGTGCAGATCAAGTGGCCCAACGACCTGCTGCGCGACGGTAAAAAACTGGCCGGCATCCTGGTCGAAACCCAGGCCGCCCGCAAGGACGGCGACGGCGCCATCTGGGCCGTGATCGGCGTCGGCATCAACCTGCTGATGCCGGACGAGCTGGAAGCGCAGATCGGCCGCGAAGTGGCCGCCGCGCCGTGGCTGGCCAAGATGGACCGCAACCAGCTGATGGCCGCGCTGCTCAGCCGCCTGGCCGCCGTGCTGGCCGAATTCGACGACACCGGCTTCTCCCCCTTCGCCGAGCGCTGGAACCTGCTGCATGCGTGGCAGGGCCAGGACGTCGTCATCCTCGACCAGGGCAAAGTGCTGCAACAAGGCCGCGCCGCCGGCGTCGACGCCATCGGCCGCCTGATGCTCGACACGCAACAGGGCCGCGCCGAAGTGCTGTCCGGCGACGTCTCGCTGCGCCTCTCTTCTTTGATCGGACTATCATGATTCTACTGATCGACGCCGGCAACACCCGCGTCAAATGGGCCCTGGCCGAACCGGGCACGGAACTGGGCGCATGGATCGCCCACGGCGCCGTCCTGCACGCCGACCTGCAGCAGCTGGAGCTGCACCTGAGCGAAGCGGTGGCCGACCGCGGCGTCGACCGCATCCTGATCGCCAACGTGGCCGGCGGCGCGCTGCGGGTGCAGCTGGAATACGTGCTGCAACGGACCTTCCCGGCGATGATCCTGCCGGAGCAGGCGATCGAATGGTTTGCCTCGCTGCCGGCCTTGGCCGGCGTGACCAACGGCTACCGCAATCCGGCGCAGCTTGGCTGCGACCGTTTCGCCGCCGCCATCGCCGGCCACGCGCTGGCGGCCGGGCGCGAAGTCATCGTCGCCAACTGCGGCACCGCCACCACCATCGACGCCATCACGGCCGACGGCATGTTCCTGGGCGGGATGATCCTGCCGGGACTGGGCCTGATGGCCAGTTCGCTGGCGCGCAACACGGCGCAGTTGCCGCAAATTGCGCAAGACGGTAAGCTGCCGGACGGATTCGCCGACAATACCGACGACGCCATCCTGAGCGGCTGCCTGGCCGCGCAGAGCGGCGCCATCGAGCACGCGTTCGCGCGCCATGGCGCGGCGGAGTGCATCATCTCCGGCGGCGCCGCGCCGTATATCGCGCCGATGCTGAAGGTGCCATACCGTATCGTCGAGAACATCGTGTTAATCGGTTTGCATGCTGCCGCCGGCAGCGCCGACTAAGGTTGCAAGGGAAGCTCCGTGCTGAAATTTATTTTCTGGTCGCTGGTCGCCATCAATGCCACGCTGTTCGCGTACGGCAGGGGTTATCTCGGCCATTTCAGCGGCAACGAGCGCGAACCGGAACGCCTGCTCAATCAGCTCAACGCCAACAAGCTGGCCATCATCTCACCCGAGAAGGCCAACGACGCCTCGGCCGCGGTGGCCAGCGCCGCCGCCAGCGCCAGGCCGGCGCCGGAAGTGCTGGCCTGCGTGGAGATCGGCAGCTTCGTGCTGGCCGACGCGCGCCGCTTCGAGGCCCAGCTGGCGCCGCTGAACCTGGGCGACCGCCAGTCGCGCCACAACCTGCCGGGCAACGAGGTATCGAGCTATATCGTTTATATGCCGCCGCAGGGCAGCAAGGAAGGCGCCGACAAGAAGGCCGGCGAACTGCGCGCGCTGGGCGTGACCAACTACTTCATCATGAACGACAACTCGCCGCTGCGCTGGGGAATTTCGCTGGGCGTGTTCAAGACCGAAGGCGCGGCACAGAACCAGCTGGCCATCCTGATGAAGCAAGGCGTGCGCACCGCGCGCGTGGCGCCGCGCATGAGCGGCAGCAAGCTGCTGGCCTTCCAGTTCCGCGATGTGGACACGGCGCTCAAGGCCAAGCTGGAACAATTCCGCGCCGGCTACCCGAACGCGGAAAGCCACGCCTGCAAATAGCGTCAGCCGCCGCGCGTATCGCGCCGCATGGCGACCACGTTTTTGGCCTGCGCATTGTAGGCATTCAAGCGCCGCACAAGAAAGTCGGGCAGCCCTGCTTCGGCTGCGAGTTCGAACCCGGCGGCGGCATAGAAAGTGACCAGATGCGCATACGGCAGGCAGAATGACTGCCGCCTGCCCAAATAAGGCTGGCACGCCGCCAGCAGCTGAGCGCCGATGCCCTTCCGCTGAAACGTGCTGCGGATTTGCATGCCACGCAGGACCGTCACGCCCTCCTCCGCGCATAGGCGTACAGCGCCAACCAACTTTCCGCCAGACCTGGCCAGGATGAGCGTATCCGCCGGGTCGATGGCGGCACCGTAAGCCGCTTCGGCATACAGGTTGGCGACATCTCCCAATTCGCTTGGGCTAGCTTCGAAAATCTCTATCAAAAAATCACCTTCCATGGGCTGTCTAGACTGTTCGGGCCAGAGCGTGGAGTTGCACCTGGTTCCAATGAACATAGGATGGCCACCCGCGACTCTCTGCAAAGGCAACAAAAACTTCGGTCACCTGGCGCAGCAGAAACCAGTCGCGTTGGGCCATCGTCATGCTCCCGCCGCTAAATGCCATTTTCGTTCCGTCAGGATGCGATACCACGGGCGTATCCTGCGATGCGCGATAGTGGGCGCCATCGGCTCCCCGACGCTCCAGCAGGAACAAGCCAGGCCCACCGGCGACTTGAACGTATTCGCCCGCATCGTTGGCGAGACTCGCGAAAGACATGCGTGTACGCGACAGCTCAAGCGCCAATTTACGCTCGCCCGGCGCGACGACCGGCTTGCAGTTTTCTCGTTGGAAGATTATCCGCCCCATAAAATGACTACCGCCTTGTTTCTTGCTGCCGCGTCATCAAAGAAGCGGCGCATAGGTTCATACGTGTGCTGTCGTCAACCTCATAGCAATTTCCGAAACTCATTCGCACCCTCTAAACTAAGGTAAATCGTCGAGATCTACGCCGCGCAGGTTTTCTCGCTAAGTGCCAATTTGGACAGGAATCGCTTCATATGCGGGTCGGCGCGCTCAAGCGGGACCTCGTCAAACGGGAACCAACGAACGCCTACAAATTCACGCTCGTCAAATTTGATGGCTTGATGCCGGCTCGCTCGGACCAGGTACCACAACGAGACATCTGTGTGCCCGGCGGTAAGGCCAACGGTCGCGGTCACGGTCACAAGCAGAGGGGCCCCTATTGGATGGGGTGCCGCAAAACCAAGCTCTTCTTCCAATTCACGCGCCACCGTCACGCGAGGATGCTCGCCCGGTTCGACATGGCCGCCAGGCGGCAGCCATAACTGGGCGTTCCGATGGTCAACCAGCAGCACATGCCCGTCATCGACGACGGCAAAATAGGACACCAGGTGCTTCGGTGGCGTTGCCGGCTTCGCTACACGGCACAACTCCACGCCGGAGTCCACCCATGCAAGGCAGTTGGAAACATCATGCCGTTCCCGATCGTCGAAAGGGGAAATGGATAAAATTTCGTCCCGAATTTTCTGGCGCATGCTCTCAGGTAGTCCTTCTTAAAATTAGGTCCGAACAGCTAAACATTATGCAACAAATCTGGCAAACTATCAGTTGATCGCTCACACTCCTTTTTATATGGAACAATTCATCGTCCTGATCTTTCCGATGTTTTTTCTGCTGATCGTCGCGGAATTTGCCTACGGATGGATAAAACAGCGCAACACCTATCGCCTCAACGACGCGTTGAGTAGTCTTAGCCAGGGCCTGATCAGTCAACTGGTCGCGGTGCTCACGCAGCTGTTCCAGATCGGCCTGTACACCTGGGTGTTCGACAAGGTGCGCCTGGTGTCGCTGGCGGATTTCTGGTCCTCCTGGTATGGCTGGATCGCCGCCGTCGTGCTGTTCGATTTCTGCGATTACTGGCTGCACCGCATGGGCCATGAATGCGCGGTGATGTGGGCCGCCCACCAGGTGCATCACCAGAGCCAGGACTTCAATTTCTCCACCGCGCTGCGACAGGAGAGTTCCGTGGTCTTTATCGGCTGGGCCTTTTATCTGCCGATGGCGCTGCTGGGCGTGCGGCCGGAGCAGTTCGCGCTGGCCGGCCTGATCGTGCTGCTGTACCAGTTCTGGATACACACCGAACACATCGGCAAGCTGGGCTGGTTCGACCGGGTATTCTCGTCGCCGTCCAATCACCGCGTGCACCACGCCGTCAACGATCAGTACCTGGATAAGAACTACGGCGGCATGCTGGTCGTCTGGGACCGTCTGTTCGGCACCTTCGCCGAAGAACAGGAGCCGTGCGTGTACGGCACCCGCAGCCCGTTGAACAGCTGGGACCCTGCGTGGGCCATCGTGTCGGAATACTGGGTTTTGCTTAGCTTGTCGCGGCAAGCGGAGCGCTGGTCCGACAAGGTGAAGATCTGGCTGAAACCTCCGGGCTGGCGTCCCGCCGATCTCGCCCTGCCAGGCGAGCCGTTCGACCTGGAAGCCGCCCGCTCACGCTACGACCCGCCCCTGACCGGTCGGAGCCAATGCCTGGCGCTGGCGCAGTTCTGCCTTTGCGTAACGGCCGCCGCTGCGTGCCTGTGGCATTCGGCCGCGCTTTCCTACGCGCGCTCCGCGCTGGCGATGACCGCGGCGATAGGCGGCTTCTGGGCGCTGGGCGCCTACATGCAGGGACGCTTGTCGGCCGCCTACCTGTTTGCCATCGACCTGGTCGAGGTGATGACAACCGCCGCGATGTTGTGGCCTGTCCTTTGACCGGATCAGCGCTGGACGACGATAGGCTTCAGATTCAGCGATGAAGGCAAGCCTTGCGCCGCCTGGATCGCTTCCTGGCGCGTGGCGAACGGGCCGGTGAACAGGCGGTGCACGGAACCGCCCTGCACCACTTCCAATCCATTCAGACCTTTGCCGGAGAGCTTGTTGCGCACCACTTCCGCATTCTCGGCGCGCGAGTAGGCGCCCAGTTGCAGGTAGAAGCCTCCCTTGGCGGTGCTGGCCGCCAGCGCCTCGGCGTTGGCCGGCGCACGATCGGTCAGCATCAACGCTTCCGCGTCGGACGAGGGCGCGCCAGGCATGGCCTTGGGCGCCAGCACCAGCGGCTCGCTCAAGGTCGTCGATGGCGTCAGCAGCAGCGGACCACCGCCGTTGTTGCCACCCAGGCCGCCGCTCGACGCCTTGCGCGGCGACGACTGCGACTGCAGGCGCGGCGACACCGTGCCCGAAACGCCGGCGCGCGTGGCCAGCATGCGGTCCACTTCATCCGGCAGGATGCGTTCGATCTGCAGTTCATGGCTGCCCTTGCCCAGCAAGCCCAGTTTCAGCGCCGCCGTGTACGACACGTCGATGGCGCGGTTGGCATGGAACGGGCCGCGGTCGTTGATGCGCACGATGACCACCGCGCCGCTCACCAGGTTGGTCAGGCGCGCGTAGGAGGGAATCGGCAGCGTCGGATGCGCGGCCGTCATCTTGTACATGTCGTAGATCTCGCCGGACGAGGTGCGCTGGCCGTGGAACTTCTTGCCGTACCAGCTGCCGACACCGATCTGCGTGAACGACTGGTTGCCGGTGATCGGCGTGTAGGTCTTGCCAAAGACGACGTAGGGACGGTTGGAATACGGCAGCAGCGGATCGTTGCGCACGTCGGCGTCCGGCACGTCGGCCAGGTTGGACGGCGGCGCGTCGCCGGGACCATCGTCCTGGTAGTAGCCGCCGCGTCCCGAATTCGCCGGCGGCAGCACCGGCAGGCCGGCCTCCGGCTTGCCGCTGGACGGCGCCTTGATGACCGGGCCGGAGCTACGCGGCGCCTTGGGCATGGTGGTGGTATCGGTCACTGTCGGCGCAGTGCCGCAGCCGACCAGCGCCAGCAAGGCCAGCCCGGTGCAGACATTCAAAATACGGCTACGGTTCATCCCCATCACTTCGTCCTTACGGTTTTTTCTGCAGCGGCGGCACTGGCTGCGGCGCGCGCCGTTCGAATTCGGCCGCCGCTGCTTGTTCTTCCAGTGTCTGCCCTTCGACCGGCAGCACCGTTTCCGCATCTTCCTTCGGCACCTTGGTGGTGTCTTTTCCGGCCGGGCGCTTGCCCAGCAGGTAGTAATCGAGCGCCTTGCGCGCGATAGGCGCCGCTTCGGCGCCGCCTTTGCCGGCGTTTTCCACCACCAGCGCCAGCACGATGCGCGGCTTGTCGGCCGGCGCAAAGGCCGTGAACAGTGCGTTGTCGCGCAGGCGTTCTGACAGGCGCGCGGCGTTGTACTTCTCGCCGGAGCGGATGGTGATCACCTGCGCGGTGCCGGTCTTGCCGCCCACCGTGTAGCCGGCGCCGGCGAAGGCGCGCACGCCGGTGCCGCCCGCCTCGGTGGTCACGCCAACCATCGCGCTCTTGATAACGTCGATATTCTCCTGCTTGAGCGGAATCGTATAACTCTCCTTGGGCACCGTCAGCGTCCGGGCGCGCGTTTTGCTGTCCTCGACGATCTTGACCAGGTGCGGCTTCATCACCACGCCGTTGTTGGCCAGATTGGCCACCGCGTGCGCGATCTGCAAGGGGGTGTAGGCGTTGTAGCCCGAACCGTTGCTGACCGAGATGGTATCACCACCCATCCACTTGCCCGCCGCACCCTTGAAACGCTTGCGCTTCCACTCCTGCGACGGCAGCACGCCAGTCTTCTCGTTTTCCAGGTCGATGCCGGTCTGCTGGCCGAAGCCGAACGGCTTCATAAACCCGCTGATGGCGTCGATGCCCATGTCGTGGCCCAGCACATAGTAGTAGGTATTGCAGGAGACGACGATGGACTTGTGCATGTCCACCGAGCCGTGTCCGCCCACCAGATCGTCATTGAATCTGTGACCGAGGTAGTAGAAGCCGGGATCGTAGGTCGCCTGGCCGGGCGTGCGCTTGCCCAGTTCCAGCGCGGCCAGCGCCATGAAGGGCTTGAAGGTGGAACCAGGCGCGTAGGTGCCGGACAGCGGACGGTTCACCATCGGCCGGTCCAGCGAGGTATTGAGCTCGTTCCAGCTTTGGGCGTCGATGCCTTCGACGAACAAGTTGGGGTCATAGCCGGGCCGCGACACAAAGGCCAGGATGTCGCCGGTCGACGGTTCGATCGCCACCAGCGCGCCGCGCCGCTCGCCGAAGGCTTCCTCCACCACCTTTTGCAGCTCGATGTCGATCGACAGGATCAGGTTACTGCCCGCCACCGCCGGCGTGCGCGACAAGGTGCGGATGGCGCGGCCGCCGGCCGACACTTCCACTTCCTCGTAGCCGGTGGCGCCGTGCAGCTGCTTCTCGTAGCTTTTTTCCAGGCCTTCCTTGCCGATATGGTCGGTGCCCTTGTAGTTGGCGGCATCGTCGGTGTCTTCGATCGCCTGGGCCTCGGCGCGGCTGACGCGGCCGATGAAGCCGATCACGTGCGACGCCGTCTCGCCCAGCGGGTACTGGCGGAACAAACGCGCCTGCACGTCCACGCCGGGGAAGCGGAAGCGCTGCGCCGAAAAACGGGCCACTTCCTCGTCGGTCAGGCGGGTGCGCAGCGGCACGCTCTCGAAGCCCCGCGATTCCTCCAGCAGCTTCTTGAAGCGCTTGCGGTCCTTGATCTCGATCTCGATCAATTTGGACAGCTCGTCGATGGTTTCATCCACCGTCATGACCAGCTTGGACGGCGTGATCTCCAGCGTGAAAGCCGAGTAGTTGCGCGCCAGGACCACGCCATTGCGGTCCAAGATCAGGCCGCGATTGGGCACGATGGGCACGATGGCGATGCGGTTCTCCTCCGCCTTGACGGCGAAGTCGTTGTACTTGACCACCTGCAGCCAGATGAAGCGCGCCAGCAGCAGGCCGAAACAGATGAACACCATCGCCCCCAGCACCGTAACGCGGGCGCGGAACTGCTGGAGCTCGCGCTCCGTATCCTTCATCTCCATCATGCGGCGGCTCCCCACGCGCGAGTGGAAGCGCCGCCGCGCACGCCGCGGCTGTGGTGCTGAATGCTCATCAGGATGCCGGCGCCCAGGCCCAGTGTCATCAAGGCGGTGCCGCCATAGCTCATGAACGGCAGCGGCACGCCGACCACCGGCACGATGCCGCTGACCATGCCCATGTTGACGAAAGCGTAGGTGAAGTAAATCATGGTGATGGAACCCGCGAGCAGGCGCGTAAAGAAGGTGGAAGCATTGACGGCGATATTCAGGCCGCGCACAATCAGCAGCAGGTACAGCACCAGCAGCACCAGGTTGCCGGCCAGTCCGAACTCCTCGGAGAACACGGCGAAGATAAAGTCGGTGGTGCGCTCGGGGATGAATTCCAGGTGGGCCTGGGTGCCGTGGGTCCAGCCCTTGCCGCTCACGCCGCCCGAGCCGATGGCGATCATCGACTGGATGATGTGGAAGCCCTTGCCCAGCGGGTCATGATACGGATCGATCAAGGTCAGCACGCGGTCGCGCTGGTAGTCGTGCATCACGGTCCACAGCACCGGCAGGCCGGCGCAAGCGGTCGCGCCCAGCGCCGCCATCGCCTTCCACGACAGGCCGCCGAGGAAGATCACGCAGGCGCCGGCCGCCACCACCAGCATCGCCGTGCCCAGGTCGGGCTGGCGCGCGATCAGGCCGACAGGGATCGCCAGCAGCAGCGCCGCGATCAAATAGGAATGCCAGCGCAGCTGCCCTTGCTGCCGCTGGAAGAACCAGGCCATCATCAGCGGCATGGCGATCTTCATGAATTCGGACGGCTGCACCTGCACGCCGAAGGTGAGCCAGCGACGCGAGCCCCCCTTGATGGTGCCCACCAGCGCCACCGCCACCAGCAGCGCCACGCCCAGCGCGTAGGCCGGCACGGCGACGCGCATCATCATCTGCGGCGAGGTGTTCGCCGCCATCCACATCACCAGGAAGGCCATGCAGATATTGCGCAGCTGGTCGGTCACCTTGCCGGGAATCGCGATGCCGGCCGAGTACAGCGTGACCAGCCCCACCGACAGCAGCAACAACATGATGATGGCCAGCTGGGCGTCGAACACGGTGAAATAAGGCCGCACACGCTGCCACAGCGTGCGACCGTCCTGCACCCGCATCAGGTCTGCACCAGCTTGCGGTGGCGTTGGATGCTCATCAGGATGCCGGCGCCCAGGCCCAGCGTCAGCAGCGCGGTGCCGCCGTAGCTCATGAACGGCAGCGGCACGCCGACCACCGGCAGGATGCCGCTGACCATGCCCATGTTGACGAAGGCGTAGGTGAAGTAAATCATCGTGACCGCGCCGGCCAGCAAACGGGTGAAGAAGTTGGGCGCGTTCCCGGCGATCATCAGGCCGCGGCCGATCAGCAGCAGGTACAGGAACATCAGCACCAGGTTGCCGGTCAGGCCGAACTCCTCGGAGAACACGGCGAAGATAAAGTCGGTGGTGCGTTCGGGGATGAACTCCAGGTGGGCCTGGGTGCCGTGGGTCCAGCCCTTGCCGGTCATGCCGCCCGAACCCACCGCGATGGTGGACTGGATGATGTGGAAGCCCTTGCCCAGCGGGTCGGAGGTCGGATCGATCAGCGTCATCACACGCTCGCGCTGGTAGTCGTGCATCACCGACCAGATCACCGGCAGGCTGGCGGCGGCGGCCACGAACAGCGCGATCAGCGCCTTCCACGCCAGACCGGCCAGGAAGATCACGCAGAAGCCGGCGGCCACCACCAGCAAGGCGGTGCCCAGGTCCGGCTGCTTGACGATCAACCCCACCGGGATCGCCAGCAGCACGGCGGCGATCGCGTAATCGTGCCAGCGCAGATGGCCGGCGCGCTGCTGGAAGAACCACGCCAGCATCAGCGGCATGGCGATCTTCATGAACTCGGACGGCTGGATGTCGATGCCCACATGCAGCCAGCGCCGCGCGCCCAGCTTGATGGTGCCGAACAGCGCCACGCCGATCAGCAAGGTCACCGCGATCACATACGCCGGCACGGCGATCCGCATCATCATCTGCGGCGACACATTGGCGACGAACCACATCACGATGAAGGCCAGGCAGATGTTGCGCAGCTGGTCCTCGACCTTGCCGGGGATGCCGATGCCGGCCGAATATAGCGTGACCAGGCCAACCGACAGCAGCGCACAGATGATCAGCATCAGCGGCAGGTCGAACACGGTGAAATAGGGGCGAAGGCGGCGCCACAGGGAACGCCTTTCGTTGATGCGCATGCGGGTCCTTTATTCCTTGTTGCCGGGAGTTTCAGCGCCCGGCTTCTTGTCGTCGCTGACGCCCTGCTCGGCCTGGACGTCCGGCACGGAGCGCAGCTCGGCGTCTTCCTTCGGCACGCGGGTGGTTTCTTTTTCGTTCGGGCGTTTGCCCAGCAGGTAGTAGTCAAGCGCCTTGCGCACGATGGGCGCGGCCACGCCGGCGCCGAAGCCGCCGTTCTCCACCACCACCGCGATGGCGATGCGCGGCTTGTCGGCAGGGGCGAAGGCGGTGTAGAGCGCGTTGTCGCGCAGGCGTTCGGCGATCAGGTTGGCGTTGTACTTCTCGTTCTTCTTGATCGCCACCAGCTGCGCGGTGCCGGTCTTGCCGCCCGAGGTGTAGCCGGCGCCGGCGAACGCGCGCGCCGCCGTGCCACCGGTGGTCACGCCCACCATGGCGTTCTTGATGATGTCGATATGCTCCTGCTTGAGCGGGATGCGGTAGCTTTCCTTGGCCACCGTCAGCTTGCGCGTGCGCGTGACGCTGTCCTCGATGATCTTCACCAGGTGCGGCTTCATGACGATGCCGTTGTTGGCCAGGTTCGATACCGCGTGCGCCATCTGCAGCGGCGTGTAGCTATTGAAGCCGTTGCCGATGGCGATGGAGATGGTGTCGCCGCCGACCCACTTCTGCGCCGCCGGATTCTTCTTGAAGCGGTTGCGCTTCCATTCCTTGGACGGCAGGATGCCCTGCTTCTCGTGTTCCAGGTCGATGCCGGTCAGCTGGCCGAAGCCGAATGGTTTCATGAAATCGCTGATGGCGTCGATGCCCAACTCGTTGCCGAGCATGTAGTAGTAGGTGTCGCAGGATTCGACGATGGACTTGTACATGTCGACCGTGCCGTGGCCGCCCGGCTTATCGTCGCGGAACTTGTGGCCGCCCAGCGTGAACGAACCCGGATCGAAGATGGTCTGGCCCGGCGTGCGCTTGCCCAGCTCCAGCGCGGCCAGCGCCATGAAGGGCTTGAAGGTGGAACCGGGCGGATAGGTGCCCGACAGCGGACGGTTCACCATCGGCTTGTCCAGCGAGGTATTGAGGTCGTTCCAGCTTTGCGAGTCGATGCCGTCGACGAACAGGTTGGGGTCGTAGCCGGGCCGCGAGACATAGGCGAGGATGTCGCCGGTCTCCGGTTCGATCGCGACCAGCGCGCCGCGCCATTCGCCGAAGGCTTCCTCGATCACCTTTTGCAGCTCGATGTCGATCGACAGGATCAAATTGCTGCCCGGCGTGGCGGCGGTGCGCGACAGGGTGCGGATGGCGCGGCCGCCGGCCGACTTCTCCACTTCCTCGTAGCCGGTGATGCCGTGCAGCTGCTTCTCGTAGCTTTTCTCCAGGCCTTCCTTGCCGATATGGTCGGTGCCGTTATAGTTGGCGGCATCCTCGGTGTCGGCGATGGCCTTGGCCTCGGTGGTGTTGATGCGGCCGATGTAGCCGATCACGTGCGAGGCGATCTCGCCCAGCGGATACTGGCGGAACAGGCGCGCCTGCACCTCCACGCCGGGGAAGCGGAAGCGCTGCGCCGAAAAGCGCGCCACCTCCTCGTCGGTCAGGCGGGTGCGCAGCGGCACGCTCTCGAAGCCCTTGGATTCCTCCAGCAGCTTCCTGAAGCGCTTGCGGTCCTTGGTCTCCACCGTGATCAGCTTGGACAGCTCGTCGATGGTTTCATCCAGCGTGGCGCTCAGCTTGGACGGCGTGATCTCCAGCGTGAAGGCCGAGTAGTTGCGCGCCAGGACCACGCCGTTGCGGTCCAGGATCAGCCCGCGATTGGGCTCGATCGGGACGATGGCGATGCGGTTCTCTTCGGCCTGGGCGACGTAGTCGCTATGCTTGTAGACCTGCAGCCAGATGAAGCGCGCCAGCAGCGAGGCGAAACAGAAGAACACCAGCGCCCCCAGCACCGTCAGGCGCAGGCGGAACTGGTGCAGCTCTCGTTGATTGTCCTTGAGTTCAGTCATGGTGCTCAGTCACTGCCCGACCGGGCGTCAGATCGGGCGCGTGTGGTCGCGGTCGACCGCGCGGCGCTGCGGCGCCAGCAGCAGCCAGGTCGCCAGCGGCCACAGGGCCACGGCGATCACGCTTTCGACGAAGTAGAACCAGCCGGGGAATTTGCCGGACACGAAGAAACGCACCACCAGCTGCACCGACTGCGCCATCAGCAGCAGCGGGAACACGTGCATGGCCTGCGTCAGCAGCGGGAACCACAGCACCCGGCGATGCAGCATGATCGCGAAGTAGGACAGCAGCGTGTAGGCCAGCGCGTTCTCGCCCAGCAGCGTGGAGTCATGCACGTCCATCAGCAGGCCGAGGAAGAAGGCGGTGCCGATGCCGACCTTGCGCGGCTGGTGCACGCCCCAGAACACCAGCACCAGCGCGACGAAATCCGGCACGCCGACGAAGTTCCCCCACGGGAGCAGGTTCAGTAGAAACGCGCAGAACAGGCTGAAGGCGATGAACAGCGGGCTGACCGGCAGCAGGATATAGTGGGGACGGTTCATCGTGCCGGTTCCTTCGGTGGGGTGGCAGCTGGCGCAGGCTGGGCGGCCGCCGGTGCAGCCGCTGGCGCGGTTGCCGGCGCGGTGGCGGCGGCGGCCGCCGCAGGCTTGGGCGCGGGCGGCGGCATCACCGGCATCAGGCCGGGCGGACCGGCCGGCACAGGCGCCGGTGCGGTGGCGGGCGCCGGGTCGACGCCTTCTTTCGGCGCCTCCTTGATCGGCGCCATCTTGTTGTTATGCTTCTTGAGCGCGCGCAGCTCTTCCTCCGGCGGACGCGGAGGCATCTCCGGCGCCGACATCAAAATCAGCAGCTGCGTATTGTTGGAGATGCCGGCCAGCGGCTGGCACACCACGCCGCCGAAGGAACCGGCCGCGCTGTTTTCCACCTGGCTCACGCGCGCCACCGCCAGGCCGGCCGGGTAGACCCCGTCCAGGCCCGAGGTGACGACGATGTCGCCCACCTGGATGTCCGCGTTGGGCGCCGTGAAGCGCAGCTCCAGCGCGCCGGACTTGCCGCGGCCATAGGCCACGCTGCGCAAGCCGTTGCGCAGCAGCTGCACCGGTATGGCCTGTTCCTTGTCGGTCAGCAGCGTCACTTCGGAAGTAAAGGGGAACACGCGGGTGACCTGGCCGACCACGCCCTGGTTGTCGATCACCGGCAGGCCGAGCGCCACGCCTTGCTGGGTGCCGCGGTCGAGGATCACTTTGCGGCTGTTGACGTCGCGCGCGTCGTACAGGATCTCGGCCAGCATCGACTTCACCGGCAGGTGCTCGCGGGCGTCCATCAGGCGGCGCAGCTGGCCGTTTTCAGCCGTCTGGAGCTGTGCTTGTTGCAGCACCAGCGCGCCGGCGATCTGCTGGCGTTTAAGCTCGCGCACCTGCTTTTCCAGCGACGACAAGGTGGAGAAATAATCGCCGACGCCGTAGATGGCGTCGCGCGGCAGCAAGGCTGCCATTTGCAGCGGATACAGCACGGTGGCTGCCGCTTTGCGCACCGTGGTCAAGGTGTGCATGCGTGAATCGACCAGCAGCAGTGCGATCGATATGCACGCGAATACCGTCATCTTGACGCGGGCGGAGGCGCCTTGCTTGAAAAGTGGCGGAGGACTGTATTCCATGACTTCCAATAATCCGGCGCTCGCGCGCCAACGAGACTGTCAACTCATCCCAATGCATCGGGGCCGCTGTTTCGCGGCCCCGTCTTGTCAGATCATTCGTAGGAGAAGATCGAGCCCAGCTGGTCCATCCGCTCCAGCGCCATGCCCGAGCCGCGCACCACGCAGGTCAGCGGATCTTCCGCCACCAGCACCGGCAGGCCGGTTTCCTCCATCAGCAGGCGGTCCAGGTCGCGCAGCAGCGCGCCACCGCCGGTCAGCATCATGCCTTTTTCCGCGATGTCGGCGCCCAGTTCCGGCGGCGTTTGTTCCAGCGCGTTCTTCACGGCCGAAACGATGTTGTTCAGCGGGTCGGTCAGCGCTTCGAGGATCTCGTTGGACGAAATCGTGAACGAGCGCGGGATGCCTTCGGACAGGTTGCGGCCCTTGACTTCCATTTCCTTCACTTCCGATCCAGGGAAGGCCGAACCGATGGCCTTCTTGATCGCTTCGGCGGTCTGTTCGCCGATCAGCATGCCGTAGTTGCGGCGGATGTAGTTGACGATGGCTTCGTCGAACTTGTCGCCGCCCACGCGCACCGAACCTTTGTAGACCATGCCGCCCAGCGAGATGATGCCCACCTCGGTGGTGCCGCCGCCGATGTCGACCACCATCGAGCCGGTAGCATCGGACACCGGCAGGCCGGCGCCGATCGCCGCCGCCATTGGTTCTTCGATCAGGTAGACCTGCGAAGCGCCGGCGCCCAGCGCCGATTCGCGGATCGCGCGGCGCTCAACCTGGGTCGAGCCGCACGGCACGCAGATGATGATGCGCGGCGAAGGGCGGAAGAATTTGGAGTCGTGCACCATGCGGATGAACTGCTTGAGCATCTGTTCGGTGACGGTGAAGTCGGCGATCACGCCGTCTTTCATCGGGCGGATCGCCTCGATGTTGCCTGGGACCTTGCCCAGCATCTGTTTTGCTTCTTTACCAACGGCCTGGATCGTCTTCTTGCCGTTAGGGCCGCCTTCCTGGCGGATCGCGACGACCGACGGCTCGTCCAGGACGATGCCTTGGCCGCGAACGTAGATCAGCGTGTTGGCCGTGCCCAAGTCGATGGCCAGATCGGTGGAAATATACCTGCGTAAAAAACCAAACATGTGTGTCCTGTGGCGCTACTGATGTGCGCGTAAGCCGTTAGAAAGAAATCCTGTGGTGACGCGGCGGCTGCAATGATTCAGCGCCGGCAACGCATCAACCCGCCATTCTACCTTATAATTTGAATGCGATTTGCCGAAAATCCCGCCAAAAGTGTATCGGTTGAGTCCGCGAGTTAAGCGGCAATCCTTTGCTTTTGCCAGCGAAAAGGCAGAATTTCCAGTTTTTTATCAATATAACAATTAAACCTTGCGCGGCCCGTCCGCGCCATTCGCCATGTCCCTGACCCTATCCGACGTAACACGCATTGCCAAACTGGCACAACTTGAGATGAGCGAGCAGCAGAGCGCCACCGCGCTGGACCAGTTGAACGGCATTTTTGCGCTGGCCGAACAGATGCAGGCGGTCGACACCGACGGCGTCGCTCCGCTGAGCCACCCGCTGGGCGCGCACATGAACAACATCGCCCTGCGCCTGCGCGAAGACGTGGCCACCGAGGCCAATCGCCGCGAAGACTACCAGGCCGTCGCGCCCAAGACCCAGGACGGGCTGTACCTGGTGCCGAAGGTGATCGAGTAAGGACCGTCGTGTCCTTCCCCCTTCCCGATCACCGAATCTGAATTGAAACGCCATGCACACCAAAACCATTAAAGAGCTGTCCGCGCTGCTGCAAAGCAAAGCCATCACCGCCACCGAACTGGCGACGCACTTCCTCGACCGCATCGACAAGAGCGACCTGAACGCCTTCCTGCACGTGGACCGCGCGCTGACCCTGGCGCAAGCGGCCGAAGCGGACGCCCGCATCGCCGCCGGCACCGCCACCGCGCTGACCGGCGTGCCGATCGCCCACAAGGACATCTTCGTCACCCGCGACTGGCGCTCGACCGCCGGCTCGAAAATGCTGGCCAACTACGTCAGTCCGTTCGACGCCACCGTGGTCGAGAAGTTCCGCGCGGCCGGCATGGTCACGCTGGGTAAATTGAATTGCGACGAATTCGCCATGGGCTCGGCCAATGAAAACTCGGCCTTCGGTCCGGTCAAGAACCCGTGGGACAAGAACGCCGTGCCTGGCGGCTCCTCGGGCGGTTCCGCCGCCGCCGTGGCCGCGCGCCTGGCGCCGGCCGTCACCGGCACCGACACCGGCGGCTCGATCCGCCAGCCGGCCGCCTTCTGCGGCATCACCGGCATCAAGCCGACCTATGGCCGCGTATCGCGCTTCGGCATGATCGCCTTCGCCTCGTCGCTGGACCAGGGCGGCCCGATGGCGCAAACCGCGGAAGACTGCGCGCTGCTGCTCAACGCCATGGCCGGCTTCGACGAACGCGACTCGACCTCGCTGACGCCTGAAATGGGCGGCATCGACGAAGACTTTACCCGCGAACTGGGCCGGCCGCTGGCAGGCCTGCGCATCGGCGTGCCGAAAGAATACTTCGGCGAGGGCCTGGCCAAGGACGTGGAAGACGCCGTGCGCGCAGCGCTGGCCAAGTATGTCGAAATGGGCGCGACCCTGGTGGACATCTCGCTGCCGAACACCGCGCTGTCGATCCCGGCCTACTACATGATCGCGCCGGCCGAAGCCTCGTCCAACCTGTCGCGCTTCGACGGCGTGCGCTACGGCCACCGCGCGTCGGAGTACAAGGACCTGTCGGACATGTACCGCAAGACCCGCGCCGAAGGCTTCGGCGCCGAAGTCAAACGCCGCATCATGGTCGGCACCTATGTGCTGTGCCACGGCTACTACGACGCCTACTACCTGAAGGCGCAAAAGATCCGCCGCCTGATCGCGCAGGATTTCGAAGCGGTGCTCAACGGCCCGAACGCCGTCTGCGACGTCATCATGGGACCGGTCGCGCCGACCGTGGCCTGGGACCTGGGCGACAAGTCCGACGACCCGGTGGCCGCCTACCTGGCCGACATCTACACGCTGTCCACCAGCCTGGCCGGCTTGCCAGGCATGTCGATCCCGGTCGGCTTCGGCGCCAAGAACCGCCCGGTGGGCTTGCAGATCATCGGCAAGCATTTCGGCGAAGCGAAACTGCTGAACGTCGCCCACCAGTACCAGCTGGCGACCGACTGGCACACCCGCGCACCTGCCGGCATCTAATACACCAAATACAGCGAGAACAATATGGAATGGGAAGTCGTCATCGGTCTTGAGAACCACGTGCAGCTCACGACCGAATCTAAAATTTTCAGCGGATCGCCGATCAAGTTCGGCGCCGAGCCCAACACGCAAGCCAGCCCGGTCGACCTGGCGCTGCCTGGCGTGCTGCCGGTGATGAACAAGCAGGCGGTGGATCGCGCGATCCGCTTCGGCCTGGCGGTCGGCGCGAAGATCGCGCCGGCGTCCATCTTCGCCCGCAAGAACTACTTCTACCCCGACCTGCCGAAGGGCTACCAGATCAGCCAATTCGAAGATCCTGTGGTCATCGGCGGCTCGCTGACCTTCGGCTACGAGAAGGATGGCGAATTCGTCACCAAGACCGTCAACCTGACGCGCGCCCACCTGGAAGAAGACGCCGGCAAATCGCTGCACGAAGACTACGCCGGCATGAGCGGCATCGACTTGAACCGCGCCGGCACGCCGCTGCTGGAAATCGTCTCCGAGCCGGAAATCCGCAGCGCCGCCGAAGCCGTGGCCTATGCCAAGGCCCTGCACTCGCTGGTGATGTGGCTCGGCGTCTGCGACGGCAACATGCAGGAAGGCTCGTTCCGCTGCGACGTCAACGTCTCCGTGCGCCGCAAAGGCGACGAGAAACTCGGCACCCGCTGCGAGATCAAGAACCTGAACTCGTTCCGCTTCATCGAGGAAGCGGTGCACGTTGAAGTGCGCCGCCAGATCGAGTTGATCGAAGACGGCGGCAAGGTGGTGCAAGCGACCCGCCTGTACGATCCCGACCGCAAAGAGACGCGCGAAATGCGCAGCAAGGAAGACGCGCAGGACTACCGCTACTTCCCGGACCCGGACCTGCCGCCGCTGGTCATCTCCGACGAATGGATCGCCAAGGTGAAGGCTTCGATGCCGGAACTGCCGGCCGCCATGCGCGAACGCTTCGTCAGCGAATACGCGCTGCCGGAATATGACTCGCTGGTGCTGACCGCATCGAAGGCGATGGCGACCTACTTCGTCGCCGTGGTGGACCAGGCCGGCAAGGAAAACGCCAAGGCCGCCGCCAACTGGCTGATGGGCGACGTCGCGTCGACCCTGAACCGCGAAGGCGTGGACATCGCCGACGCGCCGGTCTCGCCGGCGCAACTGGCGCTGATGCTCAAGCGTATCGCCGACGGCACCATCAACAACAAGACCGCGAAAGAACTGTTCGGCGACATGTGGGCGGCCAAGTCGGCCGACGACAAGCTGGTGGACGTGCTGATCGACACCAAGGGCCTGAAGCAAATCTCCGACACCGGCGCGCTGGAAGCGATCGTCAACGAGGTCATCGCCGCCAACGAGAAATCGGTGGAGCAGTACCGTGCGGGCAAGGAAGCGGCGATCAACTCGCTGATCGGCCAGGCGATGAAAGCCTCGCGCGGCAAGGCCAACCCGGCGCAACTGACCGAGTTGCTGAAGGCCAAGCTGGCAGGGTAACGTCTTTGGCGATGTGTTTGCGGACGCCTCACAGTTAGCCAACTTGTGAGGCGTTTTTATTAGCATCCGAATATGCTAGACTTTGCATACAGGAGTCGGCAATGGATACCCGGTACATCAAGAGCGATCCAGAAATCATGAGCGGCGTTCCTTGCTTTCAAGGGACACGAGTTCCTGTGCAGAACCTTTTCGATTACTTGGTTGGACCTTCCTCGCTTAATGAATTCCTGGCAGATTTCCCTACCGTCTCCCGAGAAATGGCCGTGGCAGTCATAGAGGCAGCAAAGGGCCAGCTGCTCGATCATGCGCTTGTTGCTTGACGAGTCCGTCCCCGCCGGATTGCGGCGATACCTGCCCGGCCACACAGTTTCCACCGTAACCGAAAGTGGCTGGAGCGGAATGAAAAATGGATTATTACTTTTAAAAGCGGCTTCAAATTTCGACGTATTCATCACGGTCGACAAGAACATTCAACATCAACAAAATTTAGGCAGCTTGCCGATATCGGTTGTGGTGTTGGATGCGCCATCAAACGCATTAGCTTCTCTGTTGCCGCTCATTCCCGGCCTCACGCAGGCGCTAGCTAGCCTGCCACCTCTCGCGATCACTCGAATCTCTTGATCTCAGAACAGTAGCCTTAGCGATGAAACGCGAGCACTGTGAGAATGCGCGAGTATTCGCGGATCGCAAACTGCTATCCTGTTTAACCTTACGACTAAAGAATCAACGCAATGACCGATACGAGAATACGCCTGGCCGTTCCTGAAGATGCAGCCGCGATCGCCGCGATGGCCGTGGCGCTGACCGAAGAAATATCCCAGCGCCTGGGCGTGAAGACCTTCAACCTGGACCTGCAAAAAACCGCCAGCTTGTGCCACGCCCTGCTGCGCGAAGAGAAATACCTCGCGCTGATCGCGATTGCGGAAGGTGAAGCGATCGGCTTCGTCGGCATCTCCGAAGGCCGCGCGTTGTACGCGGAGGGCGCGCTGGCGACCATGCAGGAATTCTTCGTCGCCCCGCCGTTCCGCGCCAACGGTGTGGGCGGCCTGCTGCTGAACGCCGCCGCCGAACTGGCGCGCAAGCGGCGCTGGAACCGGCTGGAAGTGTGCACGCCGCCGCTGCCGGAATTCGACCGCAGCCTGGCGTTCTATGAGCGTCACGGCTTCGAAATCACCGGCGGCCGCAAAATGAAGCGCCTGTTTACGGAAGCCCAATGAAAAACCTGATTGCCCTGCTGGCCCTGACGCTGTCCACGCTGGCCCAGGCCACGGCGATCGACTGGCCGTTGAGCTACGAGGGCAAATCGAGCAATGCCTTCATCTGGGACAAGCGCGCCAAGCCGCTGATCGAGACTCGCCTTCCCGGAAAATTTTCCAGGGAAGTGCTAACGGGGCTGGGCGGCCCGGCGGAGCCGGTGTTTGTGGTCGATAAGCGCTATGTCAGCGTATCGGCCTGCGAGGCGCACGCCTGTCCGTTCAAAGGCTTCTTCTGGATCGACACCCAGACCGGCCAGGGCCTGGGCGCCAACATCATCGACGGCGAACTGCGCCTCGGCTCCAACAGCCTGTCCGCACAACAGATTCCAGCGCCGGCACGCCGCGCGCTGATCGACTGGATGAGCGCAAACGACGTTACGCCGGTCAGCGTAGAATTCATCGACCGCGCCGGCGCCAGCGCCAGCATGGACGCCGCACAATTCAAGCCGACGGCACGCTTCGAGCCGGCGGCCGACGGTCCGTCCTACGATTGCAAGGCCGCCGCCACCAAGGTTGAAAAAAACATCTGCGCCGATCCGGCATTGGCCAAACAGGATCTGGCGCTGGCCAAGCTGGTCAAGGAACTGCGCCAAGGCCATGACACCGTCGATGCCCGCAACCAGCTGCGCGACTTCCAGCGCAAATGGCTGAAAGAGCGCGACGCCACCTGCGCCGCCGCCGCCGACATCAACGCCTGCCTGGGCAAGCAGTACCAAACCCAGAACGACCGGCTGATGAACTGGATACCTGCGCATTAAGCAAGGGGGTCAAGTCTGACATTCGGACACGAACCCGGCCATATAGGACTTTACAGTAGGCCTCGTGTCCGAATGTCAGACTTGACCCCATCATTATTGACAGCGTCAGCGATAGGCCAGCAGATCCAGCACGGCGCTGCCGTTCTCGCCGACCAGTTGCAATGCGGCGGGCGCGGTGTCGGCCGATGCCAGCGCCAGGCCTTTGTAGCTTCCTTCGACGGCACTGCCGCAGCCGCTGGCGGTCAAGGTCAGCGCCGCTGCACCGCCGTAGGTGGCGGTGAAGTCGACTTTTCCGGTCAGTTTGCAATCACTGGCGCCCGCGCTGATCGCGCCGTCGGCGGCCACCGTGAACAGCACCGGCTTGCCGCCGATGAGCACCTGGTAGCTGCCGGCCGCATTGGCGCCGGATAGCGCGTTCAGCACCACCGCCTGGGTACGGTCGTAGGCCAGCGTCACCATGCCGCTGCTGGCCACCGGAACGCGACGGCCTTTGCTGCCATCCACCACATGGATCACCGTGGCGGCGCCATCGCCGTCGGCCGACAGCAGCACATAACCCTTGCCGTCCTTGTTGGTGTAGATGCTGGCGCCGGACACCGTGTCGCCATTGGCATAGCCTTGCAACGCCCCCTCGCCCAGCACCGGCACGCTGCTGGGCGGCGGCGGCTCGTTACTGGTCGAGCCATTGCATCCCGCCAGCCCGGCAACCACGGCCAGCAAGGCCGCCTTCATCGAGTTGTTCATTGCGCGATCCCGTTCAATTTGATCTTCATCGCGTCCTCAAAGGCGCGGCGCGCTTGCGGCACGCCTTCGACCGGAGAAATCGTCACCGCAGTCTTCGTGGCGATCACATTGTCTTCCGAGGTCGCGGCGGTGTCCTTGGGCAGCGTCACGCCGCTCGGCAGCATGGTGCCGCCGGTCGCCAGGCTGATACCCGGCACCGGGAAGTTGACGCCGGAGGCCACGGCCAGCGGGCTGTCCGACAGCTTCTCGTAGAACGCCGGCAGGTAGCTGCTGGCCTTGCCGATGCGGGTGAAGCGGTACGGCAGCGCCGCGCCGGCGCCGGCGCCGAAGTCCGGCACGTTGACGTTCAGGCCCACGCCTTCCGGCATCAGCAGTCCGCCAGCCTTGGTCTTGTTGGCGATCAGCGTGTCGACCAGCTTGACGACGATGCCGGCCACTTCATACACGCGATGCGACGCGGGCAGCGTGCCGCTCCAGGTAACCTGGGTGGTGGCGGCGTCGCTGACGGCCATTGCCGGCAAGCCGCGATTGATCATGTAGACCAGGTTATTGAACGTGCCGCTGCTGGCGTTTATCGCGCCGGTGTTGTTGCCTTCGTTGGGGCCGGAGATCACCAGGTCGGGCGCAGCGCCCCACTTCTTCTTGGCCAGCACGTCGACGCCGTACAGGCAGGCCGCGACCGGCGTGCCGTTGACGTAGGAGACATCGGCATCGCCTGCATCGACGCCGACGCCGGGAGCGCCGGCGGCCAGGCCCAGCGCCACCGCGCCGCGCTCCTTGCCGGTCAAGGCGCCGATCGGGGTCAGGAAGGCGATGTAGCCGCCGCGGCCCGATTGATTGTCGATCGGCGCGGCCACCGCCACGCTATGCCCCGCAGCGACCAGCTTCGATTTCAGCGCGCGCAAATTGGCGGCGGTGATGCCGTCGTCATTGCACAGCAGGATGTTCAGCGCGGAGGCCGGTGCGGCAGGCAAGGCAAAGACGCCGCACAAGGCGATGGCGCGCGCGGCGCTGTTGAAGCGGGAGGATGGCATGGCACTTCCTGTCGAATGAATAAGAACGCGGAAGTGTATTGACGCCGTGTGACGACAGCGTGACACGCCCGCCAGCCATGCTTATACCCGCTATCACTCGAGCAGCGCGGCGATCGCCAGCGGGGTGCTGCTGGTGACGATCTGTCCCGCTTCCGGCAGCGCCGCAAAGCGATAGACGAATACCCTGAAGGTGGCGATGACGTCGCCCGTGAACGCCGGCCCCTCTTTCGCGGCCAGCATGCTGACGGCGCCGCCGGCAGCATGGAACTGCACCTGCGAGCCGTCATTCTTCGGATACGAGAACTGCACGCCGGCGCAGCTTTTTCCCGCAGCCTCGCCGGAGTAGCGCAGGTAGGCCAGCAACTGATCGCAGGCGGTGCGCAGATCGGCGGCCGCGTAGACGCCGTCCGGCCGCGTGACGATCGACACCCAGGCGCCGGACTTGAGCTGTCCCGCCTTGCGGTTCACCGTCAGTTCCGCGTTGTCGTCATACGCCGCTTTGGAAAACGGGAACACGGCGCGCCCCAACGCATCGAGCGGCAGCGCCAGGTGCGTGGCCTTGCTGTTGAGCGTCAGCCGCAGGCCGTCCATGGATACGCTCTTGTCGCGCGGCCGGATACGGAAGTGATTCTGCAAAAACTGCTTGGGTTTGCCGTATTTTTCAAACCAGATCATCTGGCGATAGGCGTCCCGATACTCGACCCAGTCGGAGTCCTCCTGCGCGCCGGCGAACGCCGGCAGCAAGGCTAGACAGAGCAGGAGGAGTTTGAACATGCCGATTAAAACCGGTAAGCCAGTCCGCTGGACCAGGTGATGAAATTGCGGCGGCCGACGAAGGGAGCGCCGGCCGGTCCGTTGCCCAGCAGCGTGCCGGTCAACGAGCTGTTGACCAGCCATTTGCTGCTCATGGCCCAGTTCCAGTTGACGCCCGCGTTCACGGCCGTCACGCCGGCCGACGGCCGGTAATCGCGCACGCCGCCGGCAGCGGCGCTCACTTCATACTGCTCGCGCATCACCTGATCGCTGGCCAGCGAAACACCGGTCGACAACGTCACCGTGTGGTGCGGCGCCGGAGAAGGCAGGGTCTTTTGCACGCCCAGCTGACCACGGAAGCCGCGCGCGCTGGTGTCGTAGATCAGGTTCGAGGTGACACGGGCCTCGTCGCCAAGGTAGTAGTTATAAAAACCGCCGACATCGGCCGAGCCACGGATCGGATGCGTGCCGCGCAGCCGCCAGCTGTCGCCGGGAGCGCGCGTATTGCTGCCAACGATCAGCGGCCCATATTCCACGCCCGCCGTTTGGGACAGATGCATGCCCACCACCCCGCTGGCCGACGCGAATATCCCGTTACTCCACTGGATCTGGAACAGCGGGCGCAGCATCACCTGCCGCACCTCGCCCTCCTCCACCGAGGTCTTGGTGCTGAAGGCCACCCCCGCATACATATCCTTGCTCCCATCGGGCATCATCAACTCGGTGGTGTTTTCGGCCAGCGCCGGACCGCACGCGGCCAGCAGCAACAATAACGGGGATAGCTTATTCATGTATTCCTTAAAATCCGAAGCGCACGCCCAGGGCGATACGACTCGGGTTGACGGCAAAGCCTTCGTGTTTGAGTTTGGCGGTGCGTTCAAATTCCAGCTGCAACGCCACGTCTTTGCTGACCAGGTAGGAAGCGCCCACGCTCAGGTACAAGCCGGTCTTGTGCTCCGACACGCCCGACGGAGCATCCTTGCCGCTGACGTCCAGCTTCATGCGCCCCTGCGCCAGACCCGCCTTGCCGAACAGGGACCAGTCCTCGCTCAACTTCCACGTGCCACGCGCCGCCACGTAGGCCGTGCTGACACGCGTCTTGAGCTGGTAGCCGGGCGAGAGGTCGAAGCTGGTCGAGTTGCTGTCGGTGCGATAACCAGCTTCCAGCGCCCACAACGGCGACAGCTCATATCCCGCAAACAGCCCCAATGGCGTCGCCTTTTTGACCTCGCTGCGATCGGTCGTCACGCCGTTCTCGGTAAATTTGACATTGCCGTTGGTCTGCGGGCTGATATTGGCGCCGACATACAAGCCTTCGGCATGCGCCACCGAGCTTGCGGCGAGAACGATCAGGGCACTGCATACTATCTTTTTCATGTTCGGATTCCAGGTTGAAGTAAGAGCCTCCAATGGTAGGCACCCTTCGCCGCGCAATCCGCCTCGGTCTGTCGTTGAATTGTCCTCAATTTGTAGGCGGCATTTGTATAAAAAGTGTACGAATGTGTACCCGATTGTCGAAAATGCCACTTCGGCGCCGCGCTCCACTACAATACCTGCGAAATGGAGGCGCGATGCAGCGTGTAATGCTGGTGGAAGACGATGCGCGGCTCGCCGCGCTGGTCAAGGAATACCTGGACGAATACGATTACGCAGTCGACGTGGTGACACGCGGCGACCGCGCGCTCGACCACTTCCGCGATACACAGCCTGACCTGGTGATACTCGACCTGACCCTGCCCGGCGTCGACGGCCTGGTGGTGTGCCGCCAGCTGCGCCAGCTGAGCGCCGTGCCGATCCTGATACTGACGGCGCGCCAGGACAGCTTCGACGAAGTCTCCGGCCTCGAACAAGGCGCCGACGACTACGTCAACAAGCCGGTGCAGCCGCGCGTGCTGCTGGCGCGCCTGCGCGCGCTGCAACGGCGCGGCAGCGGCGCCGCCAACAGCGACATCGTCATCGGCCAGCTGCGCATCTCGCGCGAGAACCGCGCCGTCTACTGGCGCGCCGAGGAAGTGGCGATGAACAGCGCGGAGTTCAAACTGTTCGTGATCCTGGCCGACGCCTCGGGCAAGGTCATGTCGCGCAACGACATCCTGGTCAAGATGCGCGGCATCGAATTCGACGGCCTTGATCGCAGCATCGACAACTGCATCTCGCGCCTGCGCCGCAAGTTCGGCGACGGCGGCGCGGAACGCATCAAGACCGTCTGGGGCGAAGGCTATCTGTTCAGCCCCTCGGCCTGGGAATGAATCGTCTCTTCTGGCGCTTCGCACTGCTGGTGATGCTGGCCATCACGCTGGCGACCTGCGCGATCTACTTCACCTTCAGCCGCCTGTTCGGCGATCCGCTGGAGGAGATCGCGCGCCGCCAGGCGGCCGGCCAGATCTTCCTGCTGGAACAGTACATCGACAAGGCGCCCAGCGACGAATGGCTGCCGCGCCTGAACAAGGTGCGCGAAGTATCCGAAGCCACGCTGGAACTGCAACCGCTGCCGGCGGCGCTGGCGGCGTTGCCGTCCTCCAAACGCGCGCAGCTGCTGCAAGGCGCGGTGGTCATCGACGTCGGCGGCAAGGCGTTCTACCGCCGCGTCGACACCACCGGCGCGCGCTACATCGGCAGCGACGACGACGTGATCCACGCCCAGCGCCTGCCGATCGACATCGGCCTGGCGCTGGGCATGGAGGCCATCCGCTTCGGCGTGATCGCGCTGTTCCTGCTGGTGCCGATAGCCTGGTGGACGCGCCGGCACTGGCGCGGTTTGCTGGCGCTGTCGAAGGTGGCCGACGACTTCGGCCAGGGCAACCTGGCGGCGCGCGCCGAGGTGCGGCCGGCGTCGAGCATCGCGCCGCTGGCCGGCCGCATCAACGACATGGCCGAGCGTATCGGCCTGCTGATGGAAGCGCACAAGAACCTGCTGCGCTCCGTGTCGCACGAGCTGCGCACACCGATCGCGCGGCTGGAGTTCGGCCTGGAGCTGCTGCGCGAGCGCCATGCGGCCGACGACCCGGCGCTGCAAAAACGCGTCGTGGCGATGGAGACCGATGTCGACGAATTGAAAACCCTGGTCAACGAGCTGCTGGACCTGACGCAGCTCGACCAGGCGCAATCGATGGCGCGCCAGCCGTTCGCGCTGGCGCCGCTGCTGACGGGCTGCGCGCCGCCGCGCGGGTCGGCCACGACGCCGGCGCGGCAGTTCAGCGCCAGCATCGCCGACGACCTGGGCGAGCTGCAAGGCGACGCCCGCCTGCTGGCGCGCGCCGTCAACAACCTGCTGGGCAATGCCGCCAAGTACGCGGCATCGCGCATCGTGCTGTCGGCCGTGCGCGATGGCGCCGCCGTGCGCATCACGGTGGAAGACGACGGCCCCGGCATCCCGCCCGAGGCGCGCGAGCGCGTGTTCGAACCTTTCTACCGGCTGTCCCGCGAACAGGACTACGCCGCCAGCGGCTACGGACTCGGTCTCGCCATCACCGCCAAGGCCGTCCAGCTGCACGGCGGCGCCATCGCCATCGACGATGCACTGCTGGGCGGCGCCCGCATCACCATCACTTTATAGACAACTCTGTCTACGGCACGCAACACGCGGCGGGAACGCCAAAAATTGAAGTATACATTTTTGTCTAGACAGACTAATCTACAGCTACTTTAGCAAGCCGACAAGAGATCTGCCATGAGCATACCCAAACCAACCGCCGCCGAACTCGATCTGCTGCAAGCCCTGTGGCCGCTCGGCTCGGCCACCGCCAAGCAGGTGCACGAGGCCATGCTGGAAGAGAAACCGGAGCTGGCCTACGGCACCGTGCTGCGCCTGATGCAGATCATGCACACCAAGGGCATCCTGATCCGCGACGAGAGCCAGCGCTCGCACATCTACGCGCCGGCGCAGGCGCAGGACGCGCTGCAGACCAATCTGCTGAAGGACCTGATGCAGAAGGCTTTCGCCGGCTCGGCCAAGGCGCTGGTGCTGGCGGCGCTGCGTTCCGGTATCTCGAAGAAGGAACGCGAAGAGATTGAAAAAATCCTCAAGGATGAACAGAAATGAGCGCCTTCATTTTCGCCCTCGGCCTGACGCTGATGCACTTCCTGTGGCAAGGCTTGCTGCTGGGCTGCGCCACCGCCATCGCCCTCACGCTGCTACGCAACAGCCGCGCCGAATACCGCTACCTGGTGGCCTGCTCGGCGCTGCTGGCCTGCCTGTGCTGGCCGGCGGTCGAGCTGTATCAACGCCTGTACGGCCACGCCGACGGCAGCACCATGATCGGCGTCGGCGTGCTGCGCCTGGCCGCGCAAAACATCGTCGGCAACGGCGAACCTTTCGACCTGCGCGACTCGATGCGCAGCATCGTCAGCCTGTGGGCCTTGTGCGCCATCGTGCTGTCGCTGCGCATGATCCTCGGCCTGCTGTGGATAGACCGCGCCGCCAAACAGTGCGACTGCACCCACCGCCAGGACCAGCTGCGCTGGGAAGCGCAGCTGCAACGGCTGGCGGCGCGCTTCGGCGTCGGGCGCGCCGTGCGGCTACGCATCGTCGACACCATCGGCAGTCCGATCACCGCCGGCTGGTGGCGCCCGGTGGTGCTGCTGCCGGCGGCGCTGGTGGCCGGCATGCCACCCGATTTGCTGGAGGCGCTGCTGGCGCACGAAATGGCGCACATCCAACGCCACGATTACCTGGTCAATCTGCTGCAGAACGTGATTGAAACGCTGCTGTTCTACCACCCTGCCGTCTGGTGGATCTCGAACCGCATCCGCGTTGAACGCGAACTGATCGCAGACGATTTCGCAGCAAGGCAGCTCGGCGAACCGCGGCGTCTGGCCCTTGCACTTTCGGAGCTGGAGCGTCTCCAGTTCTCAACTCACCACCTGGCCCAAGCGGCCAATGGAGGAAATTTGATGGACCGTATTCAACGTTTGTGCCGCCCTGCACCGCAGACCCTGAACTGGAAAGCCGCCGTGCCGATGCTGGGACTGGCGCTGGCCTGCATGTCGATCTACGCGGAGGCCGTGGCCGCCGACAAGGTCGCCGCGAAGACGGTGCACGCCCTGGCCGACTTCACTACCTGCGACAAGCCGAAATGGCCGGAAGGCGCGATCGGCCGTCAGGAGTCGGGCACCGTCACGCTGAAGTTCCTGGTCGGCGCCGACGGCAAGTTCAAAAAATCGCAGGTGCAGAAATCCAGCGGCCATTCGGACCTGGATGAAGCGGCCCGCGCCGGCATCGAGAAGTGCGGCTTCAAGCCCGCTCTCAAGGCCGGCAAGCCGGTGGAATCGTGGATGCAGATGCAGTACGTCTGGGTGCTGGAGTAAGCTCAGTGGGCAGGGCTTAGCGCCATCCATCCGAGGATGTCGGCAAAGATCTGCTCACGATTAAGTTCATTGAAATTCTCGTGGTAGTTCTGCGGATGCCGCTGGTAGGTCAACAGCGCCGGCGGCACCGATTTCAGCATCTTCTCCGCCGCGTCGGCATCGGCCAGCTTGTCGTCGCCGGCCACCACCGCGAACAGCGGATGCGTCCAGCCGGCCATGCGCGGCGCCAGCCCTTGCTGCGCATGGGTCAGCGCGTTGCCGAAGCGGACCGTGATTTCAGTGGCGCGGATGCCGTCGCGCTCATCGTCGTGATGGCGGGCGGTGATGGCGCTGTCGTGGGTCAGCATATCGGTCAACGGCGCCAGCGGCACCTTCATGCGCGGCGCCAGCGCGCCCAGCACGCCGGCCAGCGCCAGCAACACCGGCGACACCTTGATCGCGTTCACATAGTATGGCGACGACAGGATGAAGCCCTTGATGGCGGCGTCGCCGGCGAAGTGGCCCAGGCCCAGGTGGGTGGCGATCAGCGCGCCCATCGAATGGCCCATCACATAGATCGGCAAGCCCGGATACTGCTGCTTGACCCACTGCAGGAAGGCCACGCTGTCGTCCAGGAAGACGCCGAAGCCCGGAATGTCGACCCGGCGCGCATCCTGGTGTCCGCACAAGTCGTAGGCCACGGTGGCGATGCCGTGCTGGCGGAAGTACAGCGCCGGCGTGACGTAGTCGCCGGCGTGCGCCATGCCGCCGTGGATGGCCAGGATCACCGCGCGCGGCGCGGCCGGTTCCCAGATGTGGACGCGGCGCTCGGCCTGCGGACCGGCGCGCAAGCTGGCCAGGCGGTCTTCGGAAAACCGCATCAGGCTGTGATGCTCAGGTTGATGCCCATCTCGACCAGCAGCTTCAGGTCAGCCAGCGTGAAGTCCAGGCTGGGGGTCGCTTCGCCGCGCTCGGTGGTGAAGGAGATGCGCAGCTCGGCCGCCACATCGGACCGCTCGAAGTGGATGCCGCGCGCCTGGCACTCGGCCAGGTAGTGGCGGATCTGCTTGAGCAGCTGGTCCGGGTTCATATCGGTGCCGACGGCCACGTAGAAGCCCGAATCGAGACGCACCCGGCCGTCGGGCTTGACGTCGCCCTTTTCCCAGTCGCTGTCCGGCTCGGTCGGCAATCCGTCGCGGATGTCGTACAGGCCGTCGTCGTCGCCGTGCACCTTCAATGTTGCGATGTTCATGGGTTTGCCCCTTGTCTCCTGTGTACCGAATTAGGTTACATCAAAGAAATTTCAAAGTCTAGCAATATGGCCAGTTAGGCAATGCCGTAGCGGGTCCGGTAGGCGGCCACCGCGTCCTTGTATTGCAACAGCTGCGGGTCGGCGCCGGCGCCGTTCAGGTAGCTGAACAGGTCGTCCAGGTTGCCGATCGAAATGACCGGGATGTTGTAGGCCTTGGCCACTTCCTGCACCGCCGAGTTGGGCGACAGCTGGTCGTCCTTGCCCGAGCGTTCCATGCGGTCCAGCGCGATCAGCACGGCGCATGGTTCGGCGCCGGCGGCGCGTATCATGTCCACCGATTCGCGCACCGAGGTGCCGGCCGAGATCACATCGTCGATGATGACGACCTTGCCTTGCAGCTTGGCGCCGACGATGGTGCCGCCTTCGCCGTGGTCCTTGGCTTCCTTGCGGTTGAAGGCGAACGAGGTGTTGCGGCCCTTGCCCGCCAGCGCCACCGCCGTGGCCGAGGCCAGGGTGATGCCCTTGTAGGCCGGGCCGAACAGCATGTCGAACTCGACGCCCGAATCCAGCAGTGTTTGCGCGTAGAACTGCGCCAGCTGGGCCAGGGTCGCGCCGTCATGGAACAGGCCGGCATTGAAGAAGTACGGCGACTGGCGCCCGGCCTTGGTGGTGAAGTCGCCGAAGCGCAACACGCCGGTCTTGACCGAAAATTCGATAAATTGCTGGCGCAGGGGGTTCAGTGGGTTCGTCATACTGCCTCATTTCTGTAAAGTGCCTGTATTTTAACGCTACACTAGCGCATTCCAAAATTTACGCATCGAATCGACCATGCCAAAAATCATCTCTGCCAATCTGAACGGCATCCGTTCCGCCAACACCAAGGGCTTTTTCAAATGGATGGCTCTGCAGGACGCCGATTTCGTCTGTGTCCAGGAACTGAAGGCGCAGGCGCCGGACATGACGCCGGAATTCCTCAATCCGGGCGGCTACCACGGCCACTTCCACTATGCCGAGAAAAAAGGCTATTCCGGCACCGGCGTCTACAGCAAGATCGCGCCGGACCGCGTGGTGATCGGCTTCGGCTCGCCGGAGTTCGACGCCGAGGGCCGCTACGTGCGTTGCGATTTCGGCAATCTGACGGTGATTTCGGTGTACTGCCCGTCCGGTTCGTCCGGTCCCGAGCGCCAGGAAGCCAAGTTCCGCTTCATGGACCTGTTCCTGCCGCACCTGCAAGCCTTGCACGCCGAGGGGCGCGAAGTGGTCATCTGCGGCGACTGGAACATCGCCCACAAGGAAATCGACCTGAAGAACTGGAAAGGCAACAAGAAGAATTCCGGTTTCCTGCCGGAAGAGCGCGAATGGATGACGCGCATCTTCGACGAAGTCGGCTACGTCGACGTGCACCGCGGCCTCGATCCGCGCGAAGAGCAATACACCTGGTGGAGCAACCGCGGCCAGGCCTACGCCAAGAACGTCGGCTGGCGCATCGACTACCATGTCGCCACCCCGGGCATCGCCGCCAAGGCCACCACGGTGGCGATCTACAAAGAAGAAAAGTTCTCCGACCACGCACCGTTGACCATCACCTACGCCTAATTTCACGGGGGTCAAGTCTGACATTCGGACACGAGCTCTGCCGTAATCAGCATTACGGCAGAGCTCGTGTCCGAATGTCAGACTTGACCCCAGCGGTTTAAAGGCTGCGGCGGCTGTGGAATTCGCGGCGCTCGCCGCTCAGCGGGTCGGTGAAGGCGATGCGGCGCGCCAGCAGCTTCAGCGGCTGCGAGACGTCGTCCTGCTTGCACGGCAAGGCCACCGGGTAGAACGCGTCGTTGATGATGGGGATGCCCAGTGACGACAGGTGCACCCGCAGCTGGTGCTTGCGACCCGTGTGCGGATGCAGCCGGTACAAGGTGCAGTCGGCGCGGTGCTCGATGACGTCGATCAGCGTTTCAGAATTCGGCTCGCCCACCTCCTCCTTCATGATAAAGAACTTGTCGCCGTCGACCATGCGGCTGCGGTAGGTAAACGGGAACTCGCGCCCTTGCAGGCGCGGCGCCAGCGCTTCGTATTCTTTCTCGATCACGCGCTTCTGGAACATCGACTGGTAGGCGCCCCGGCTATCCTGGCGGCGCGAGAAGATCACCACGCCGGCCGTCTCGCGGTCCAGCCGGTGGATCGGCGTCAAATCCTGTTCGCCCAGCTTTTTCTTCAAGCGCACCAGCAGCGTCTCGTGCAGGAAGCGGCCGGTCGGTATCATCGGCAGGAAGTGCGGCTTGTCGACCACCACCAGATGCTCGTCCATGAACAGCACTTCCTCCTCGAACGGAATCGGCGTCTCGGCGTCCAGCTCGCGGTAGTAGAAGATGCGCATGCCGCGCCGGTAGGCGCTGTGCGGCGCCAGCGCATTGCCGTCACCGTCCATCACCTCGCGACGCGCCATGCGGTCGCGCCACGACGCTTCCGTCACGTCGGGATAGCGCGCGATTAAAAAGGTCAGCAGATCCGGCCACTGCCCTTCCGGCAGCCACAGATAGCTGGGCGCGACGCCGTCGCGCATCGGCAGCGGTGCGCGCGACATTATGTACGCGGCAGCGCCAGCGAGTGGTACGGCGGCAGCGCGTCCGGGTTCAGCCCCTTGGCGCGCGCGTACACCGGCAGCACCAGGTACATATTCTTGCTCATGTCTTCGATGCGCTTGCTGCCGCTCGGGTGGGTCGACAGGAAGGGCAAGGGCTGGCTCTTGTTCACCGCACTCATCTTCTGCCACAGCGCGATGCCGGCGCGCGGATCGTAGCCGGCGCGGGCAGCCAGATCCAGGCCAACCAGGTCGGCCTCGCTCTCGTCGCCGCGCGAGAAGCTCAGCGCGGCGCCCTGCGCCACCATGCCGGCGGCCGCGTCGCCCAGGCGCGGGTCGACGCCGAAGTAGGCCGAGCCCACCGCGCCAAGAATGCGCGTGCCGACCGAGGTGATGGTGTTCTTGCCGGCCTGCTCGCGCGCGTGCTCGCGCAGCGCGTGGGCGATCTCATGGCCCATGACCATCGCCACTTCGTCGTCGGTCAGGTTCAGTTTGGTCAGGATGCCGTTGTAGAAGGCGATGCGCCCGCCCGGCATGCAGAAGGCGTTCACCGTCGGCGAATTGAGCAGGTTGACTTCCCACTTCCAGTTGGCCGAGTCGGGATTCCAGCGCGCGGTGAACGGGATCAGCCGCTTGGCGATGGCGCGCAGCCGTATCAGCTGCGGATTGCGCTCGGTGGCGACGGCGTCCTTCTGGTGGGCCTGGGCCAGCATCTGGTCGTATTGCAGCTTCGATTGCTGGTCGAACTGGCGGGCGTCGCCGCCCAGGCCGCGCAGGCGCGACATGCTGCTGACGGGGATGCCGTCATCCTGGCCGCCGGCGGCCACGGGCGCAACGGCGCCGACGCAGCAGGCCAGCGCCAGCAAGGCGGCGTTTAATTTAAGCTTGTTCATTCCTGGTATTCCATGGGGCGATTTTAGGCAACATCATCATGGCAGGAAACGCCAGGATGAAGCACACAATAAAGAACCAGAACCAGCCGGTTTCCGCCACTATATACCCGACCGAGGAATTGATAAATGTGCGCGGCACCGCCGCCAGGCTGGAAAACAAGGCGTACTGGGTGGCCGTGTAGCGCGGATCGGTGGCGCGCGACATGAACGCCACCAGCGCCGCCGCCCCCAGCCCCAGGCTGGCGAAGGCTTCGAAGCCGAACACGGCGCTCAGCAACAACGAATCGGGGCCGGTGCGGGCCAGCCAGGCGAAGCCCAGGATGGCGATCGCCTGCAACACGCCGAACACCCACAAGGCGCGGTTGATGCCCAGCTTGATCATCCAGATGCCACCGACGGCGCCGCCGGCCAGCGCCGCCCACCAGCCGGTGGCGTTGGCCGCCAGGCCGATCTGCTTGGTGGTGAAGCCGATATCGAGGAAGAACTTGGTCGACAGCGCGGTGGCCATGCTGTCGCCGATTTTATACAGCAGCACGAAGCCGATGATCAGCAAGGCCTGGTTCCAGCCGTCGCGCTGCACGAACTCGCGGAACGGCAGCACCACCGCTTCCTGCAGGTTCTTCGGCGGCGCGCCATACACGGCGGGCTCCTTGGCCAGCAAGGTGCAGACGAAACCCGGCAGCATGAAGGCGGCGACGATCCAGAACACGGCCTGCCACGACATGCTGTCCGCCAACACCAGCCCCAGCGCGCTCGGAATCAGGCTGGCGGCCTTGTAGGCGTTGACGATGATGGCAGCGCCCAGGCCCTGCTCGTTCTCGGCCAGGATCTCGCGGCGGTAGGCGTCGATCACCACGTCCTGGCTGGCCGACAGGAAGGCGATCAGGAACACGCAGCCGGCGATCATGGTCAGCTCCAGCTTCGGGTCCAGCATGCCAAGGCCGCCGATCACCAGGAACAGCGACAGCTGCGTGGCCGCCATCCAGCCGCGCCGCCGGCCCAGCGAGCCGATGGCGTAGCGGTCCATCAGCGGCGCCCACAGGAACTTGAAGGTGTACGGGAAGGTCACCAGCGCGAACAGCCCCAGCGCCTTCACGTCCAGTCCGGACTTGGCCAGCCACGCCTGCATCAGGTAGATCAGCGTGTACAGCGGCAGGCCGGAGCTGAAGCCCAGGAACAGGATGGAGACGGTGCGGCCGTTCAGGTAGGTGCGCCAACCGGGCGCGCTCGATGGCTGTTCCTGGATCGTCATCAGTGGTTGACCTTTTTACGCAAGCGGAACACGGCAAGGTCGCCGCGCAGGTTGGGCAGGAACGAGACGCGGTGGCCGTCGGCCAGCGCCACGCATTCGATCACTTCCAGGCCGCACTCCTCGGCGAGGTCGCGGAAATCGGTGATGGTGGCGCAGCGCATGTTCGGCGTGTCGTACCACTCGTAGGGCAGCGACTCCGACACCGGCATGCGGCCCTTCAGCAAGGCCACGCGGTGCGGCCAGTAGGCGAAGTTGGGGAACGAGACGATCGCCTCCTTGCCGACGCGGACGATGTCGCGCAGCAGCGGCTCCACGTGCTTCATCATCTGCAGCGACGACAGGCACAGCACCGTGTCGAAGCTGTTGTCGCCGAACAGGGCCAGGCCGTTCTCCATGTCCTGCTGGATCACGCGCACGCCGCGTTTGGTCGAGTCGAGCACCTTGTCGTCGGCGATCTCGATGCCGTAGCCGCTGCACTGCTTGTCGCTTTGCAGGTAGTCCATCATCACGCCGTCGCCGCAACCGACATCGAGCACGTGTGCGTTCTTCGGTACCCAGTGGGCGATGAAGGCCAGGTCCGGCCGGGCGCTGCTTAAATCGTTGAAGTTCATGCTGCCACTTTCTTGTTAATGTCGTTCCACACCTGATCGTAGTAGGCGCGCACCAGGTTCATATAGCGCGGGTCTTCCAGCAGGAAGGCGTCGTGGCCGTGCGGCGCGTCGATTTCCGCGTAGGTGACCTGGCGGCGGTTGCAGATCAGCGCCTTGACGATCTCCTGGCTGCGCTCCGGCGAGAAGCGCCAGTCGGTGGTGAACGAGGCCAGGAAGAACTTGGCCTTGGTGCCCGCCAGTGTCTTGGCCAGATCGCCGCCGTGGGCGCGCGCCGGGTCGAAATAGTCGAGCGCCTTGGTGATCAGCAGGTAGGTGTTGGCGTCGAAGTATTCGCTGAACTTGTCGCCCTGGTAGCGCAGGTAGGATTCGATTTCGAAGTCGACGCCGAAGCCGAATTTGTAGTCGCCCGCTTCGGCGGAGTCTCGCAGCTTGCGACCGAATTTTTCGGCCATGTCGTCGTCGGACAGATAGGTGATGTGGCCGACCATGCGCGCCACGCGCAGGCCGTTCTTCGGCACCACGCCGTGTTCGTAGAAGTCGCCGCCGCGATAGTCGGGATCGGACAGGATGGCCTGGCGGGCTACGTCGTTGAAGGCGATGTTCTGCGCCGACAGCTTGGCGGTGGAGGCGATCACCACGCAGTGGCGCAGGCGGTCCGGGTACATGATGGACCACGCCAGCGCCTGCATGCCGCCCAGCGATCCGCCCATGACGGCGGCGAACTGCGTGATGCCCAGTTGATCGGCCAGGCGCGCCTGGGCGTGCACCCAGTCCTCCACCGTGACCACCGGGAAGGCCGCGCCGTATGGCTTGCCGGTGGCGGGATTGACGTGCATAGGCCCGGTCGAGCCGAAGCAGGAGCCGAGGTTGTTGATGCCGATGACGAAGAAGTGGTCGGTGTCGAGCGGCTTGCCGGGACCGACCATATTGTCCCACCAGCCCTGGCTTTTCGGCTGGCCTTCGTATTCGCCAGCCACGTGGTGCGAGGCGTTGAGCGCGTGGCAGACCAGCACCGCATTCGATTTGTCGGCATTGAGGGTGCCGTAGGTTTCATACATCAACATGTAGTCGTGCAGCGACGCGCCGCTTTGCAGCGGCAGCGGCTGCGCAAAATGCATGGTTTGCGGAGTAACGTATCCTAAGGATGGCATGTGGTTTAATTTTTATAGGGGTCGGCCCCGCGGGCCATCTATCAAGGTGGGACCGCGAGGATGGGTCCCACCACTTACTACAACAACTGCAATTGTTCGACCGCGTCTGCAATTACGTTGGGTTCCATCGAGCGCATGATCTTGCGGGTTTGCGGCATCAGCCGCGCAAGGTCGCTGTTCAGGATTTCCTGCTTGACCGACAGCAGCTGCGCCGGGTGCATGGAGAATTCGCGCAAGCCCATGCCCAGCAGCAGGCGCGTGAGCTTGATGTCGCCCGCCATTTCGCCGCACACGGCCACGTCGATCCCGGCTTTATGCCCGGCCGCAATCGTCATCGAGATCAATTGCAGCACAGCCGGATGCAGCGGATTGTAAAGGTGCGCGACCTCATAATCAACCCGGTCGATCGCCAGCGTGTACTGGATCAGGTCATTGGTGCCGATCGACAGGAAGTCCATGCGCTTGACGAACATCGGCAGCGCCAGCGCGGCGGCCGGGATTTCGATCATGGCGCCGACGTGGACGGCGTCGTCGAACTTGATGTTCTGCTCGCGCAGCTCGGCCTTGGCCTGGGCGATCATCGCCAGCGACTGGTCGATCTCGAAGGCGTGCGCCAGCATCGGGATCAGGATGCGCACCTTGCCGAACGCCGACGCGCGCAGGATGGCGCGCAGCTGCGTCAGGAAGATCTGCGGCTCGGCCAGGCAGTAGCGGATCGCCCGCAGGCCCAGCGCCGGGTTGAGCGCCGTGTGCTCGGTCTGGTCGAGCGGCTTGTCGGCGCCGATGTCGAGCGTGCGGATGGTGACCGGCCGGCCCTTCATCGCCACCACGGCCCTCTTGTACTGCTCGAACTGCTCATCCTCGGACGGGATGCGGCTGTTGCGGCCCATGAACAGGAACTCGGAGCGGAACAGGCCGACGCCGTTGGCGCCCGCCTCCATCGCCGAGACGCAATCGTCCGGCAGCTCGATGTTCGCCATCAGCATGATCTCGACACCATCCTTGGTGATGGCGGGCGTCTTCTTCAGCTTGCTGAGCTTCTTGCGCGCGCGGGCGGCGGCGCCCTGGCGTTCGCGGTACTGCTCCAGCACCAGCGCGCTGGGGTTGGCGATCACCACGCCGGCGTCGCCGTCGATGATCAGCCAGTCGTCCTGCTCGATCAGGGTCGAGGCGCCGGACATGCCGACCGCCGCCGGGATGTCCAGGCTGCGGGCGACGATGGCCGTGTGCGAGTTCTGGCCGCCGACGTCGGTGACGAAGCCGATGAAGGAGCGGTCGCGGAACTGCAGCATGTCGGCCGGCGAGATGTCGTGGGCGACGATGATCATCTGCGCCTGGAAGCCGTCCTCGCCGGTGGTGGCGGGCAGGATCTGGGCGGTGCCCATCAACACCTTCAGCACGCGCTCGGCGACCTGCTGGATGTCGGCCTTGCGCTCGCGCAGGTAGGGGTCTTCGATTTCGTCGAACTGCGCCGACAGCTCGTCGATCTGGGTCAGCAGCGCCCATTCGGCGTTGTAGTGGCGGGTGCGGATGATGTCCAGCGGCGCTTCCGAGATCATCGGGTCCGACAGGATCAGCGCGTGGACGTCGATGAAGGCGCCCAGTTCGGTCGGCGCATCCTTCGGCAGTTCGTTCCACAGCGTCTGCAGTTCCTTGTGCACCTGCACCAGCGCCTGCTGCAGGCGCGACACTTCGGCTTCCAGATGCTCTTCCGCCACCAGGTAGTGCTTGACGTCCAGCGCCGCCGGCGCCAGCTTGTGGGCGCGGCCGATGGCGATGCCGCGCGACACCGGGATGCCATGCAGCGTGAAGGAAGCCATGGCCGGGCCGGTGGGGGTGCGGGGACGGCTGCGTTCCGCGGGCATTACTCGCCTTCGCCGAACTTGTCGTTGACCAGCGCCGTCAGCGCGGCGATGCAATCGCCTTCGTCGGCGCCGTCGGCTTCCAGCGTGACCTTGGCGCCCTTGCCGGCGGCCAGCATCATCACGCCCATGATGGACTTGGCGTTGATGCGGCGCGCGTTGCGGGTCAGCCAGACGTCGCTTTGAAATTTTGCTGCCAGTTGGGTGAATTTGGCGGAGGCACGCGCATGCAAACCAAGCTTGTTGATAATCTCAAGTTCTTGTTGAATCATTTTTCTTTTGTCTCAATCAGAAATGCGCACTGCAAAAAATAATTCCGGAGTCAGGATTGCCCGACCCGGATTCGGTTATCGACGCGCACTGCCCCACTCTGCGCGCCGGCGAGAGCCATTTCCACCACCACGTCCAGCGCATCGCGGCGGTAGGTGATGGCGCGCAGCAGCATCGGCAAACTGATGCCCGCGATCACCTCCACCCGGCCGGCGTCCGCCAGGCGGTTGCAGCAGTTGGCCGGCGTGCCGCCTTTGACGTCGGTGATGACCAGCACGCCGTCGCCTTCGTCGAGACGCTTGATCGCCGCCGCCGCCAGTGCCTGGACTTCGCCGAGGTCCTGGTCGGCGATCACGTCGATCGCCTCCAGCCGCTCGGTGGGACCACGGAACACATGGGCGCAGGCGGCAATGAAGGCCTGTCCCAGTGGTGCGTGCGTCATAAGCAGTATGCCAACCATATTCTTAAACCGCCAGTGAGCGCGGACGTTTTTTGACGCCCCGCGCGTATTAATTGTTAGTTATTTCGCCTGCACGGCCGCTTCGACGGCGTCGACGAACATCGCCGCCACCTGGAAGCCCGTTTGCTGGGTGATTTCCTGGAAGCAGGTTGGGCTGGTGACGTTTACTTCCGTCAGGCAATCGCCGATAACATCTAATCCTACCAGCAACAGGCCACGGGCGGCCAGTATCGGGCCCAGGGTATTGGCAATTTCCTCATCGCGCTCGGTCAGCGGCTGGGCCACGCCGACGCCGCCGGCCGCCAGGTTGCCGCGCACTTCGCCGTTCTGCGGGATGCGCGCCAGCGCGAACGGCACCGGCTTGCCGGCGATGACCAGGATGCGCTTGTCGCCCTTGACGATCTCGGGGATATAACGCTGCACCATGATGGTGCGAGCGCCGTTATCGGTCAGCGTTTCGATGATGGAGCCCAGGTTCATGCCGTCGGCCGCCACGCGGAACACGCCGGCGCCGCCCATGCCGTCGAGCGGCTTGAGGATGATGTCGCCATGGTGCTTGTGGAAGGCGCGGATGCGCGTTTCGTCGGCCGTCACCAGGGTTGGCGAGGTGAACTGGTTGAACTGGGCGATGGCCAGCTTTTCGTTGTGGTCGCGGATCGCGGACGGCTTGTTGAACACCTTGGCGCCCTGTTTTTCGGCCAGCTCCAGCAGGTAGGTGCCGTAGATGTACTCCATGTCGAACGGAGGATCCTTGCGCTGGATGATGGCGTCGAAGTCGCCCAGGTTGGTTTCGTGGGCGGGCGCCGCGCGGTACCAGTCGTGGCTGTCACCGGTGAGGGTGATCGCGGCCGCGTTGGCGTAGACCACGCCGCTGTCCAGCGCCATGTCTTTTTGCTCGAAGGCGTAGACGGTGTGGCCGCGCTTGGCCGCTTCCACCATCATGGCGTAGGTCGAATCCTTGTAGGTTTTAAAACTGGCCAAGGGATCGGCGAGGAAAGCTATTTTCATGGGCGCATCCATTCTGGGTAATGCCTGATTTTAGCCGAGATTCGCCCGATGCACCGGGGAGCGGACCAGTCCGCTCCCTTGAGGCTTAATAGACTTCCGGATTGGGATCGGTGCGTTCCATTTCCAGCGACGCCGCCAGCAAGGCCAGCCGCGCCACCACGCCGTAGACGTAGAAACGGTTCGGCGCCGCCGTGCCCGGCTTGGCCTTCAGGTCCGGCACCGCGTGCTGCTGCGCGAACGCCAGCGGCACGTACTGCGAACCGGGCGCGTTGAGGTTCTGGTCGATGCCCTTTTCCGCGTGCACGCGATAGAAACCGCCCACCACGTAGCGGTCGATCATGTAGACCACCGGTTCGGCCACCGCGTCCTTGATGCTTTCGAAGGTCGGCACGCCTTCCTGGATGATGAAGTCGGTCACTTCCTTGCCATCCTTGATGACGATCATCTTGTCGCGCTGGGCCTGGCTCAAGTCCTTGATTTCGCTGGAATCCTTGATCGTCAGGATGCTGGTGCCATAGGTCCCGGCGTCCGGCTTGACGATCACGAACGGCTTCTGGTCCTTGATGCCGTATTCCTTGTACTTCTTCTTGATCTTGGACAGCAGCGCGTCGATATTCGCGGCCAGGCAGTCGTAGCCCTCGCCGGTGCGGAAATTGACGGCGTCGCACTTGGCGTGGAAGGGGTTGAGCATCCACGGATCGACGCCGATCAGCTTGCCGAACTTCTTGACCACCTCGTCGTAGGCGTTCATGTGGTTGCCCTTGCGGCGCACGGCCCAGCCGGCGTGCAGCGGTGGCAGCAGGCTTTGCTCGTGGATGTTCTGCAAAATGTCAGGAATGCCGGCCGACAGGTCGTTGTTGAGCAAGATCGTGCAGGGATCGAAATCCTTCAGGCCGACGCGGCGGCCGTTGGCCGAACGCACCAGCGGCTCGACCACCAGCATATTGCCGTCCGGCAGGGCCAGCGGGGTCGGCTGGGTGATCTCCGGCGACAGCGAGCCCAGCCGCACGTGCAGGCCGGTCTGGCGGAAGATCTGCATCAGCCGCGCGACGTTCTGCCAGTAGGTTGGATGGCGCTGGGTCACTTCCGGGATCAGCAGCAGGTTGCGGGCGTCCGGGCAATATTTGTCGATCGCGGCCATGGCGGCCTGCACCGACAGCGGCAGCATTTCCGTCGCCAGGTGGTTGAAGCCGCCGGGGAACAGATTGGTGTCGACCGGCGCCAGCTTGTAGCCGGCGTTGCGCATATCGACCGAGCAATAGAACGGCGGCGTGTGTTCCTGCCACTCCAGGCGGAACCAGCGCTCAATGGCTGGCGTTGCCGCCAGGATCTTTTCTTCGAGGTCGAGCAGCGGTCCGGTCAGGGCCGTGACAAGATGGGGAACCATGATTACTTCCTTAAATGATGCGGGAGGACGACCCTCCAGGCACGCAGAACATCAGATATTACCGTGCAGATACCCCAAATCGGGGCGAAAACCCTATTTTAAAGGCGGGAAATAAAAAAAGCGCCTCTTTTGGAGGCGCTTTTCGTCTGGCCCGCCGATGCGGGCCAATGCAATATTACCAATCAGGCATGGTAGGCCGACTCGCCATGGCTGGTGATGTCCAGGCCTTCGCGTTCCTCTTCTTCCGGCACGCGCAGACCGATGACGACGTCGACCAGCTTGTAGGCGATCAGCGACACCACAGCCGACCAGATGACGGTGGTGCCGATGGCGGTGCCCTGGATCGTCACTTGGCTGACGATCGAGTATGGATCGGCCGACATCTTGTTGGTGACGTAGTCGAAGATGCCCTGGCCGCCCAGCGATGGCGAAGCGAATACACCGGTCAGCAGCGCGCCCAGGATACCGCCGACGCCGTGCACGCCGAACACGTCCAGCGAATCGTCGGCGCCCAGCAGGCGCTTCAGGCCGTTCACGCCCCACAGGCAGATGACACCGGCCAGCAGGCCCATGATCAGCGCGCCCATCGGACCGACGTAGCCGCAGGCCGGGGTGATGGCCACCAGGCCGGCAACGGCGCCCGAAGCGGCACCCAGCATCGAAGGCTTGCCTTTGACGATCCACTCACCCAGCAGCCACGACATGGTGGCAGCGGCGGTGGCCAGCAGCGTGTTGACGAAGGCCAGTGCGGCGACATCGCCCGCTTCCAGTGCCGAACCGGCATTGAAACCGAACCAGCCGACCCACAGCAGCGATGCGCCGATCATGGTCATGGTCAGCGAGTGCGGCGCCATCGATTCGCGGCCGTAGCCGACGCGTTTGCCCATCATGTAAGCACCCACCAGGCCGGCAACTGCGGCGTTGATGTGCACCACGGTGCCGCCGGCGAAGTCCAGCGCGCCTTTTTGCCACAGGAAGCCGGCTTTGGCGGTTTCGGTCGCCAGCGTCGCGGCATCCTTGATCGCGTCAGGACCGGTCCAGAACCAGACCATGTGGGCCACTGGCAGGTAAGCGAAGGTGAACCACAGCACGACGAAGGCCAGCACCGCGGTGAACTTGGCGCGTTCGGCGAAGGAACCGACGATCAGGCCGCAGGTGATGGCGGCGAAGGTCGCCTGGAACACCACGTACACGAACTCCGGAATGACCACGCCTTTGCTGAAGGTGGCGGCGGTGGCGAAGGTGGCCTTGGCCGGATCCCAGATACCGTTCAGGAACAGGCGGTCGAACTTGCCGACGAAGGCGTTGCCTTCGGTGAAGGCCAGCGAGTAGCCGTACACGCACCACAGCACGATGATCAGCGCGAAGATGGTGAACACTTGCAGCAGGATGGACAGCATGTTCTTGGAACGGACCAGGCCGCCGTAGAACAGCGCCAGGCCGGGAATCGACATCATGATGACCAGGATGGTCGACACCATCATCCAGGCGGTGTCGCCCTTGTTCGGCACGGGGGCTGCGGCCGGGGCGGCCGGGGCAGCTTCGGCCGGCGCGGCGGCGGCTGGCGCAGCGACTGGCGCGGCGGCTGGCGCGGCGGCGACCGGGGCCGCTTCAGGCGCCGACGCGGCCGGTGCGGCGGCGGAGGCGACCGGGGCCGAAGCGGCCGGTTTGGCATCCTCGGCATGCACCGGCGCGGACAGCGCGAACAGCATGGATACCCCAGCGAGCAACGTTGTTATAGTTTTTTTCATCAAGCTTCCCCTTAAAGAGCTTCGTTGCCGGTTTCGCCGGTACGAATGCGTATGACTTGTTCCAGGTTGTACACGAAGATTTTGCCGTCGCCGATTTTGCCGGTGCGGGCAGCGCCTTCGATCGCTTCGATCGCCTGCTCGACGATGGAATCGTCCACCGCCGCTTCGATCTTGGTCTTGGGCAGGAAGTCCACCACGTATTCCGCACCGCGGTACAGCTCGGTGTGGCCTTTCTGGCGACCGAAGCCTTTGACCTCGGTCACGGTGATGCCTTGCACGTTGATCGCCGACAGGGCCTCGCGGACCTCGTCGAGCTTGAACGGCTTGATAATGGCGGTAATCATTTTCATGCTGGCCTCGCTTAGAAGGTTTTGGAAATGGTCAGGACAGCCCCGGTTTTGGCCAGGTTCTTCCCGTCCGGTCCGACGTAGGCTTTCGTGTCGGCATAGACCGCCGCCAATGCCACCGTCACTACGCCGAAATCTTTGGTCACGCCCAGCTTGTAGTCGGTGTAGCTGGAGGCGCCGTTGTGCTTGACGTTCTGGTGGCCGGCGTGCACGTTCAGCACATAGCCGTCGACCAGGTCGAAGTTGCCGGACGCATCGACGTAGCCGCTGTTCTTGCTGTCGGCAAAGCCGAACAGGTTGGTGGTCGATTGCGAGTATTTCAGCGTGACCGGGCCATAGCCGATCTGGCCGTACAATTCGAAGGTGTTGGCGCTAGGGTGCAGGCCGTTCGATGGATAGAAGTAGTACAGGCCGCCGACGTCATAGGTCACATCCTTGACGATCTCGCCGCGTTTGCCCGCGTACAGATCCCATTCGACATCGCCGTCGCCGCCCGGGGTGTCCTTGATCCACTTGATGGTGGACAGCCAGGTGCCTGCGTAGAGGCCGGTCGGGTTGTTGGTGTAGTCTGCGCCGCCCTGCAGTGCAGGTTTCAGACGGGTTTGCGATACGCCGCGGTAACGGTAGTCGCTGACAACGGCAGCGTTGAAGCTGACTTCATTGTCCGGTTTCGCTTCGGCCGCGGGTGCCGCGTCTTCGGCGCGCGCCATGCCGGCGCTCATGGAGGCGAATGCTAAAGTCAACGCTGCGATCAGTGTGAAGTTCTTGCTCAAGCTTTTCATAGTTGTTTTCCTTGTGTAGTTGAACTTATTTAGCAGTTGCGGTTTAAAATCCTATATGTAGCGAAGCGGGGTATGCGTTCATAGCTTCTGTAGCAGAATGTGTGCCAGCTAATGTTGTCGAGCTGATAGCTGCTGTATCAACCAGGGCAACGGGACCGCATTGGAAAAAATGTGAGAATGGGATGGGTGTGGCGGTGATTTTGCCGAATTTCGCACCACATTAAGGCTGGAGTGCACTGCAATGGTGCAGTGCATTGCTGGCGAGATCAAGGAATATTATGGATATGAACACTTTTTTTAACGACCTGCAGGGAAAGATCAATCAGGCCATCGAAAACTCACCAGCAAAGGACATCGAGAAGAACGTGAAGGCTATGATGACCCAGGGTTTTGCCAAGCTGGACTTGGTGACGCGCGAGGAATTTGACGTCCAGGCACAAGTTCTGGCCAAGACCCGCGCCAAGCTGGAAGCGCTGGAAGCGCGCCTGGCGGAGCTGGAAGCCAAAGCCGGCCAATAAAGCAGGTCCGCGCCGCGCCCGTTTGGGCTAGCGCAAAGCACCACAGCGGGCCTGGGCTACGCTGGCGACTGGTATCCCCACTGGTCGTCCGCTAACCCATGAGCCTAGCCGTACTCAAAAGCCGCGCCCTGGCGGGCATGGAGGCGCAGGAGGTCAGCGTCGAAGTGCATCTGGCCAATGGCTTGCCGGCCTTCACCATCGTCGGCCTCGCCGACACCGAGGTCAAGGAAGCCAAGGACCGCGTCCGCGCCGCCATCCAGAACGGCGGCTTCGAATTCCCCGCGCAACGCATCACCGTCAACCTGGCGCCGGCCGATCTGCCCAAGGAGTCCGGTCGCTTCGATTTGCCGATCGCGCTGGGCATCCTGGCCGCGTCCAAACAAATCCCCTCCACCCGCCTGCATCAATACGAGTTCGCCGGCGAGCTGTCGCTGTCCGGCGAGTTGCGGCCGATCCGCGGCGCGCTGGCCATGTCGCTGGCCACGCGGCGCGACGGCGGCACGCTGGCCTTCATCCTGCCGCTGGCCAATGCCGACGAGGCGGCGCTGGTCGGCAACGCCGCCATCTACCCGGCGCAATCGTTGCTGCAAGTGTGCAGCCATTTCGCGGCCAGGTCGGTCGAGTCCATGCTGTCGCGCCACGACTCGGCGCCGCTGGTGGAACAGCTGGCGTACCCCGACTTTGCCGACGTCAAGGGACAGCTATTCGCCAAGCGGGCGCTGGAGGTGGCGGCGGCGGGCAATCATTCGGTGTTGCTGGTCGGCCCGCCGGGCGCCGGCAAGACCATGCTGGCGGCGCGCTTCCCCGGCCTGCTGCCGGCAATGACGGACGAGGAAGCATTGGAGGCGGCCGCCGTGCAATCGCTGACGGGCGCCTTCCGCATCGAGCAATGGAAGCGCCGACCGTTCCGCTCGCCACACCATACCTCGTCCGGCGTGGCGCTGGTCGGCGGCGGCAGCGTGCCGAGGCCGGGCGAGATATCGCTGGCGCACCGGGGCGTGCTGTTCCTCGATGAATTGCCCGAGTTCGCGCGCAGCGTACTGGATGTGCTGCGCGAGCCGCTGGAGTCGGGCCGCATCACCATTTCACGGGCCGCCCGGCAGGCCGACTTCCCCGCGCATTTCCAGCTGATCGCCGCGATGAACCCCTGCCCTTGCGGCTACGACGGCCACATCAGCGGCATCTGCCGTTGTTCGCCGGACATCATCCAGCGCTACCGGGGCCGGATTTCCGGACCGCTGCTGGACCGCATCGACATCCAGCTTGAAGTGGGCGCGGTCGATCCCGACATCCTGGCGGCCGACGCCAATGGCGAACCGTCGCGCCTCATCGCCACCCGCGTGCAGGCGGCCACCGACCGCCAGCTGCAACGCCAAGGCAAGCGCAACCAATACCTGAGCACGCGCGAGATCGACCTGTACTGCAAACTCGACCGCCCCGGCAAGGCCAGCCTGAAACTCAGCATGGAATGTTTCCACTGGTCCGGCCGCGCCTACCATCGCATCCTGCGCGTGGCCCGCACCATCGCCGACCTGGCCGGCAGCGAGCGCATCCTTGAACCGCATGTCGGCGAAGCGGTCCAGTATAGGCGGGCGCTGCGCGACCGCTGAGCGCCCATGCTAAATTCTGCCGATCCCTGCGCTAAGCGTCACCTCTTCGCCAGGCTTGCTGCTATATTGCTCGATGTCCCACAACCTGCCGGGAATTCGATGACACGCCTGCCCCTCTACCTTGCCGCCAGCGCGCTGTTGGCCGGCTGCGCCACCAGCCAGCTGCCGCTGACCGACTTCACCGTCAACTCCGGCAGCCCGCGCGCGCCGGAACAGCTGGCTGTGACGTTCGAAAAGGCCGACCTGGCGCTGCGCGTCGATCCCGCCACCCGCAGCATCAACGGCGACGCCGCGCTGACCTTCCTGGCCAGCGCGCCGCTGACCCGCATCGCCGTCGAGCTGGACCGCAACCTGCCCATCGACTACGCCAGCGTGGACGGCGTGCAGCTGGCGCCGGCGGCGATCAGCAACCCGGACGGCCGCCTCTACCTGACCCTGCCGACGCCGCTGGCGGCCGGCGCCCGCACCACCGTGCGCATCCGCTACCACGGCGTGCCGCATGTGGCCGCGCACGCGCCGTGGGACGGCGCCTTCATGTGGAGCAAGACCGAGGACGGCCAGCCGTGGATTGCCACCACCGTCGAAGGCGAAGGCTGCGACCTGTTCTGGCCCTGCATCGACCATCCTCAGGGCAAGCCGAAATTGATCGACCTGCATATCAGCGTGCCGTCGCCGCTGGTGGTGGCCGGTAACGGCGTCGCGCTCGGCATGGACGAGAAGGACGGCTGGCGCACCTACCACTGGCGCGCGAAGAACCCCAGCACCTACGGCGTCGCCCTCAACATCGGCCCCTACGATGTGCTGTCCGGCGAATACGACAGTCGCTACGGCAACAAGATCCCGCTGCGCATGTGGTACCTGAAGGGCCACGACAAGCAGGCCCAGGGTTTGTTCGCCGAATTCGCTCCGATGCTCGATTTCTTCGAGGCCCGCATCGGCCCCTATCCGTTTGGCGACGAAAAAATGGGCGTGGTCGAAACCCCGCACCTGGGCATGGAGCACCAGACCATCAACGCCTACGGCAACGGCTACGCCAAGTCGCCGTTCGGCTACGACTGGCTGCTGCACCACGAGCTGTCGCACGAATGGTTCGGCAACCAGATGACCAACGCCGACTGGGACGATATGTGGTTGCACGAAGGCTTCGGCAGCTATATGCAGCCGCTGTACCTGGAGCAGCTGCGCGGCGAAAGGGAATTCCAGGCCGAGCTGTTCACCCAGCGCAAGTCGCTGCTCAACAAGGTGCCCGTGGTCAGCGGCAAATCCAAGCGCATCGAAGACGTCTACCAGGATGAACGGGGCGGCCCCGGCAACGATATCTACACCAAGGGCTCGCTGATCCTGCACACGCTGCGCAAGCTGATCGGCGACGACGCCTTCTTCCGCGCCACGCGCCGCATGGTCTACGGCACCGAGTCGCCCAGGCCGGACAATTTCACGCCGCGCTACAGCAGCACCAGGGAATTCATCGCCATCGCCAACGAGGCCAGCGGCCGCGACCTGGGCTGGTTCTTCGACGCCTACCTGTACCACGCGGCGCTGCCGGAACTGGTCGAGGAGCGCCGCGGCCAGCAGCTCAAGCTGAGCTGGAAGCTGAAGGACGGCGGCGCCTTCCCGATGCCGGTCGAGGTCCGCGTCAACGGCCGCATCGAGACTCTGCCCATGACCGACGGCAAAGGCGAACTGACGCTGCCGCCGCAAGCGCTGTACACCATCGATCCCCACTCCCGCGTGCTGCGCCAGCAAGTCCATATCGACGACTGGAAGCGCCAGGAAGAACAACGTAAAAAGAAAGCCACATCCTGATGAAAAAAATCTCCCTGGCGCTGCTGCTGGCGACCGCCCTGTCGGCCTGCAGCCCGCAATACGATTGGCGCGACTACCGCAGCACGGACGCGCCCTACGCCGTGCTCTTCCCCGGCAAGCCGGCCAGCCAGACCCGCAGCATCCAGCTCGATACCCTGTCGGTGGATATGACAATGACCGCGGCCGAGGTGGACGGCGTCATCTTCGCGGTCGGCAGCGCCCAGCTGCCGGATGCGGCCCAGGGCCCGGCCGCGATCGCCGCCATGAAGACCGCGCTGGTCAACAATATCGGCGCCACCGTCACCAGCAGCAAGTCGTCCGCCGACGCCCGGCAGGCCACGCTCGATGTCGAGGCCAAGGGCAGCCAGAATGGCGAAGCGCTGCGCCTGATCGGCCACTTCATCGCGCGCGACAAGCGGATTTACCAGGTCATCGTCATGGGCCGCGACCAGCATATCGTGCAGGACCAGGTCGAAACCTACCTCAGCTCCTTCAAACTGAACTGAAACATCGCCGCAGGCTTAGAAAATGCTTAATCCGATGTGCGCTAGCGCTCATACAGACAGGCTTGCCTCTTGTATAGTGACCTTCAGGCCTGATGTCTGGAATACGGTGACTGCTACAGCAAGAAACGGTGCACCGTGCTATCGTTCCAATTACAAGATTAAGAAAGCACGCTATGTTAATTTCCTTCAAATCGAAGTCCAGTCCAGAAGTGCTGATGTACCAGGAACATGCCCAGCGCATCCTGGACTTGCTGCACAAAAATCCTACGCGCGGCGTGATCACGGCGGAGGAAGCGGCCCATGCCCTGTCCTTGCTTGAAGGTGAAGTGGCCGCGAGCAAACTGCATCCTGAAACGGACGTCGAGCACGACGTCCACACCCATGAGCAGGAAGACGGCGAATCGATGGAACACGCGGTGATGCAACGGGTCGGTTTTGCCGCCCGCGCCTTCCCGCTGCTGGAAATGCTGCGCTCGGCCAAGCAGGAAAACGAGAGCATCATCTGGGGCGTCTGAGCCCCGCCCGCTAGTCGCCCAGCAGCGTCGCCTTGAGCGGCAGATCCAGCGTAAAGCGCGTGCCCACATCGAGCGCGCTGTCGACCCGGATGGTGCCGTCCAGCAGCGAGGTGACGATGTTGTAGGTGATGCTCAGCCCCAGGCCGTTGCCGCCCTGCCCCAGCTTGGTGGTGAAGAAGGGATCGAAGATGCGCGCCTGGTGTTCCAGCTGGATGCCCTTGCCGTCATCCTGGAACACGATGCGCACGTGATCCGGCCCCAGCCGCACCGCCCACAGCTTGATGACGCCGCCGCTGCGGCCCTCGAACGCATGCAGCAGCGCGTTGTTGATCAGGTTGATGATGACCTGGCCGTAAGGGCCGGGGAAGCTGTCCATCTGTATATCGTCCGGCATTTCCAGCTCCACCTGATGGCCGGCCTTGCGGATCTGGTTCTTCATCGTCGTCACGATTTCCTGGCTGGCCTGGTGCAGATTGAAGTGGCGCCGCTTGGCGCTGGCCTGGTCCACCGCCACCTGCTTGAAACTGTTCACCAACTCCGCCGCATTGCGCAGGCTGCGCATCAGCAGCAGCGACGCTTCGCGCGCCGCCTCGATGAAGCTGGTCAGGTCGGAACGGCGCAAGGTGTTCTGGGTCTGGCGCAGGTCGATCTCGGCCGTCTTGTCTTCCAGCGTGCTGGCAATCACCAGGCTGTTGCCGATCGGCGTGTTCAGCTCGTGCGCGACGCCGGCCACCAGCGCCCCCAGTGCCGCCAGCTTCTCGCGCTCCACCAATTGCTGCTGCGTGTCCTGTAGCTGGCGGTAGGAATCGGCGTTGGCGAACGCCACTGCCACGTAGGAGGCCAGCGTGGTCAGCATGTCGAGATCGATGCGCTGGTAGGCGTTGGCGCGGTAGCTGTGCACCGTGATCACGCCGCGCACCTGGCCGGCTACCGAAATCGGCACATAGATCAGCGAGCGCGGCTCGGTCGGCAAGGAGCCATCCTCCAGCGTGCCCATGTCGTCGGCGCCGGAGACCAGTTCCAGATGCTCGATGTAGCGCTGGTACTCGTGCTCGAGGTCGTTGATGAACACTTCCTGAGCGTGCGTGATGCACCATACCGCCAGTTGGTTGGGCTCGCGCATGCTGCGGGTGTAGGGCGCGTAGCGCTTGCCCTTCTCCATCGCGAACGGATACTCGATCACCTCCTCCTTGGGCCGGTAGATGCCGATGCCGAACACGCTGGCGTCCATCAGCGCATGCACCTGCTGGTACAGCATCGTCATGATGGCTTCGCTGTCCAGGTTGGCGGTGATGCGGCGGCCGATATCGGACAGCAGCGAAATGTTGCGGTGCGCCAGCTCCACGCTTTCCTTCTGGTGCTCCACCTCGCGCTTTTGCCGCTCGATCGCATCCTTCTGCTGCACCAGCTCGCGCGTGCGGTTGCCCACCTCCGCCTCCAGCGCGTGCTTCTGGTTCACCAGCATGCGGATGCGGATGCGGAACAGCAGGTAGACGCCGCCCAGCACCAGGCTCAGCACCAGCAGCCGGAACCACCAGGTCTTCCACAGCGGCGGCGCGATGATCACTTCCATCGCCACCGGCTCGCTGCTCCAGACGCCGTCCTTGTTGGCGGCCTTGACACGGAACACGTAGCGGCCGGCGTCGAGGTTGGTGTAGGTGGCGAAGCGCTTGCCGGCGTCGGCCGTCACCCACTGCGGATCGAAGCCCTCCAGCTGGTAGGCGTAACGGTTGCGCTGCGGATCGGCGTAGTGCAGGCCGGCGAACTCGAACGAGAAGACCGCGTCGCGGTAGCCAAGCCTGAGCGTCTTCGCTTCGTAGATCGGTCCCTTCTCCAGCACATCGCTGCGCGTCTGGCCGGTCAGGATGGACTGGTTGAAGATGGAGAAATCGGTGATCGACACCGGCGGCGCATGCGGGTTGTCGTGGATGCGCGAGGGCTGGAACGCGGTCACGCCGGACAGGCCGCCAAAGAACAGCGTGCCGTCGGCCGCCTTGTAGCCGGAGCCGATGAAGTAGGAGCCGTCGATCAGGCCGTCGCGCGAGGTGTACTCCTTGAACGCGCCGGTGTCGGGATTGAGCATCGCCACGCCGGAGGTGCTGCTGATCCACAAGCGGCCATGGTCATCGCTGAGGATGGCGCCGACCGGGTCCGGCGCGCGGCCGCTGCTGGTCGGGAAGAAGCGGAAATGCAGCTCGCCGTCGGCCCCCTGCTCGGCGCGGCACAAGCCGGCCGCCGTGCCTATCCACAGGCGCCCCTTGTCATCCTCGTAGGTGTAGTGCACGCGCTTGTGGCTGAGACTGTCCGCCTTGCCGGGCTCGTGGCGATAGTGGCGGAAGGTGCCGCTGGCGCGGTCGAAGCGGTCGAGGCCGTTTTCCGTGCCCACCCACAGCACGCCATGGCTGTCCTCCATCAGCGAATAGATGCGGCCGTCCAGGCTGTTTGGGTCGGCGGCGTCGTGGCGCCAGGTGCTCACCGCGCCGGTGTGCGGATCGATGCGGTGCAAGCCGGCGCGCGACGCCACCCAGATGACACCGCCACGGTCGACCACGATGCGCTGTATCGTCGCCGCCGCCGGATCGGCGTCCAGTGCGACCCGCGTGAACGGGCCGCCGGCCGCGTCCCTCCAGGCCAGGCCGGTGATGCTGCCGACCCATAGTCGGCCGCGCCGGTCGGTCTGCAGCGCCTGGATCTGCTCGCCCGGCAGGCTGGCCGGGTCGTGCTCGTTATGATGCCAGACCTCGGTCTCGCCCTTGGCGGTGTCGAGCAGGGTCAGGCCGTTGCCGGTGCCCAGCCAGTACTTATTGGGTCCGGCGCCGGTGATCACGCGCACCTTGTTGTTGCTAATGCTGGGCATCACGCCCGGGTATTCGGTGTAGCGCTCGAAACCGCCGCTGGTCAGGTCCACCCAGTCCAGGCCGGTGTACCAGTTGCCCACCCACAGCGTGCCGGTGCGGTCCTGGTACAGCGCGCTGATCTGGTTGTCGCCGACGCCGTGGCGGTCCTGGCTGTTGTGCCGGTAGGTGTAGAAATGCCGCGTGACCGGATCGCGCCGCTTCAGGCCGTCGCTGTAGCTGCCGGCCCACAGCACGCCATCGCTGTCGTGCAGCAGCGCGGTGATGCGCTGCTCGTGCAGATCATCGGCCGCCGCCAGCGGCACGCGCTCGGCGCCGTCGCTGGCCAGGCGCCATGCCTGCAAGCCCTGCATGGTGCCGGCCCACAGCATGCCGTCGGCGCCGATCGACAAGGACAGAATATTGCTGGACGGCGCGACGCCATCGCGCGCAGACCAGTGCTGGAACTGGTGGCCGCCCGCCTTCAACATTTCCAGGCCGCTGGCCGTGCCCACCCACAGGTTGCCGAACGCGTCGCGCGCCAGCGGGCCGATGCGATCGTCGCCGATGCTGTCGGCATCGGCGGCCGCGTGGCGCAGCGTGCGCACCTGGCCGCTGGCGATGTCGAGGTGCTGCAAGCCTTCACTGGTGGACAGCCAGAGTCCCTGCGCGCCGTCGCCGACGATGCTCAACACCGTCAGGTTGCCACTCCGGCGGAGCTGGTGGACAAACGACTGGGTGGCGGGATCGTAGCGGTCCAGTCCGCCTTTGCTGCCGATCCAGATGATGCCATTGCTGTCTTCGTACAGCGCATGGATGTAGTTGTCGAGCAGGCTATGGGGATTGGCCGGATCGTTCTTGAAGGCGGTGGTGCGGTAGCCGTCGTGGCGGTTCAGGCCGGCCTGCGTGCCCAGCCACATGTAGCCGTGACGGTCCTGCAATACCGCCGTGACAGATTCCTGGGTCAGTCCCTGTTCGATGCCGAGGTGTTCGAACCGCAGGCTGAGCGGCGCGGCGCGCGCAATAGGTGCGAGCGCCAGCAAGAGCAAGCCACATAAAAGGATGGAACGGGTTGCGTAACCTGGCATAGGGCTGCGTCTCCTAGATGCAAGCCATTCTAATGCACAAAGTTAAAAAACCCCACCAATTCACAGGTGGGGTTGGCAAGGGCTAAAGCGCGTTAAGATATATTCATGCTGAGCGCCGCATACCGTCAACGTGCGCTCGCCTGAAGTACGGGCCGGCAACCAGTTCCTATTTTGCCGTTACTTGCGCCCGCTTTGCCTGCTGTTCGGCGCCAAAATGCGCACCGATCATCAAGTCACCATCGTAGGTCAAGTGATTATTATCGCGGTACAGCAATTTGCCATCTTGCATAGCGCGACAAGTTGACTGACTACACAAATACGGCACCGGGTCGAAGGTTTGTAATCCTGGGAATTCGCTCAAGACCTGCTTCAAGTTCGCGAAGTGTACAGTGTTAGCGCTTTCGTAGGTGGCGCGCGGCATTTCGCACGAAGTCCTGGTTTGCGAGCTGGGAATACCAGCCCGCTTGATGCAGGATCGCGGATCGAAATCAATCCTGGGAATGTCGAAGGCCAGGATGACGGTCTTGCCCGCTTCGCGGAATCGCTTAAGCGTCAAGCGCAAGCCATCAACCATGGCATCGTCGTTCAGCTTGGCGATAGTGGAAATGACGACTGTGTGCACGCTCTCGGTCTTGAGCGCAATCTCAAGCATGCGCGGGGTCGCTTCCTGATATTTGTCGCCCGTCGCAAAACCCACGAACGGTATATTCGTTCCAAGCATCAGCAGATTTTCGCCTTGCTCACCGTAATATTTGCTCAGGCCGGCCAGCAGATGGTAAGCATGACTGTCGCCGATCAAGATCACCGTGGGCGCCTGGTCGATCTTGGCCAGTTGACAGTACTCCCACAACGTTTCGAAACCATAGCGTTGCTTGCAGGCGGCGGCATTCGCCCTGTCTTCGACCGTGATCAGCGCCTTCGTATGTGCGGCGCTCTCGATGATCGATGCGCGAAGCGGCAAGCCTTCGCGCCATTCCGTGTAATATCCGGCGGCGGCCAGCAGCAACATCGTGGCTGACAAGGCACCCACCTTGCCGTTCCATTTCAAGCCGAAGCGCAGCGGTTTTTCAAGCAGCCGATAGGTCAGCCATGCCAATACGAAAGCCAAAAGCAGGGCGGCGGCGCGAATGGCAGGCGCGGGCGTACCGGATTCGATGATTTGCGCATACGACAGCAAAGGCCAATGCCACAGGTAGAGCGGGTAGCTGATCAGGCCGATCCATACCGCCAGGCGGCTCGACAGAACGACCCGGTTGAACCAGGCTTGCGGTCCGGCGGCAAGAATAAGAACCGCGCCACATGTGGGAAGCAGCGCCCACCAGCCAGGGAAAGCCGATTTTTTGGTCAGCAGCGTCAACGCCAACAGAATCATCCCAAAGCCAATCAGGGACACGACTGAGTCGGTGCCGCGGCCGGCGCGGCGGCGCAAGCTGCCTAGCATGTCGCGGCCCTGCAGCGACATGCTAGCGAGCATGGCGCCCAGCCACAATTCCCAGGCACGGCTGGCTGGTGAGTAGAACGTGGCGGAAGGGAATTTATGAATTCCGCCGACATTGAGCAAAAACGACAGCAAGAGCAGGCCCGAGATAATCTTCAGCACGCTGATGCGGCGCCCGACCAGTACCAGCAGTACCGGCCACAGAATATAGAACTGCTCTTCTATCCCCAGCGACCAAAGGTGCAATAAGGGCTTGGTTTCGGAAGCGGTATCGAAGTAGCCGACTTCGTTCCAAAGCACGATATTGGAGACGAAACCGGCGCCGGCGACGATATGCTTGCCCAGTTGTTTGAACTCATCGGGAAACAGCGCAAACCAGCCGAAGGCATAGCAGGCAAGAAGCACGACTAGCAGAGCTGGAAAGATGCGCTTGATGCGGCGGGCATAGAAAGTAGCGAAGCTAAAACTGCCTTGCTCGATGCCGGCCAAGATAATCGACGATATCAAGAAACCGGAAATGATGAAGAAAATATCGACGCCGACAAAGCCACCCCGTAACCATTCGGGAAAGGCATGGAAGGCCAGCACCGATAACACCGCCAGTGCGCGCAAGCCATCGATATCGCGCCGATACCCAGGGTGATCGGCAAGGGCCGCCTGGTGGGCCGCAGGATTGGAATTACTTGGGGATATACGCATAAAAAGACGCGATCGCGGCGCCGCTCATATTGAAAAAGTGAATTAGTTGATATTCCAGCCACATTGATATGTTGGCTTGGCAATTCTAAACCATTACCCCTGCAATCGAAAGTTGATCCGGTAAAATCAGTTTGATCCGGTCGGGCTCGCACTTGATTAAATGCGGAACGAAAAAAAGCCCACCAGTTCACTGGTGGGCTTTTCTCTTTATAACTAGCCTGACGATAACCTACTTTCACACTGGTTGCAGCACTATCATCGGCGCAAAGTTGTTTCACGGTCCTGTTCGGGATGGGAAGGGGTGGGACCAACTTGCTATGGTCATCAGGCATTG
>NZ_JAHTGR010000157.1:0-352 GCF_019166075.1 Duganella violaceipulchra
CGCGGCTATTTGAACCGTGCGGAGTTGACGGCAGAGCGCTTCCTGCCGGATCCGTTCAGTGCGCAGGCGGAAGCGCGGCTATACAAGAGCGGCGACCTGGGCCGCTGGCTAGCCGATGGCAACATCGAGTATGTAGGAAGGGACGACTTCCAGGTCAAGATCCGCGGTTTCCGGATTGAGCTGGGCGAGATCGAAGCCAGGCTGGCGGCCTGCGAAGGTGTGCGTGCAGCGATTGTGATCGCACGCGAAGACCAGCCGGGCGACAAGCGGCTGGTGGCGTACGTGATCGCGCAAGCAGGGGCAGAAGAAGGGGCCTTGTCGGCAACCAACTTGCGTGAGCAGCTATCGGCCA
>NZ_JAHTGR010000158.1:0-346 GCF_019166075.1 Duganella violaceipulchra
TAGTTGGCTTGCTGGGGATTTTGAAGGCTGGAGGCGCGTATGTGCCGCTCGACCCGAGCTATCCCCAGGAGCGTCTGGCATACATGTTACAAGACAGTATGCCGGTGGCGCTGCTGACGCAGACGGGTATGCAAGAGCGCCTGCCGAATCCGGCTCAAGCAAATTGGGTCATACCGGTGCTGCTGCTCGATGGCGCGGCCATGGCGCGTCAAGCATCGCACAACCCCGACCCTGCGCTGCTGGGCTTGACGGCGCGGCACCTGGCGTATGTGATCTATACCTCGGGCTCGACGGGGATGCCCAAGGGGGTGATGGTCGCGCATCAATCAGTAGTAAATTTCTTGCG
>NZ_JAHTGR010000159.1:0-343 GCF_019166075.1 Duganella violaceipulchra
TTGATCTCTAAAAGATCAAATCTAAAGGGCTTACCCTTACATTTGAACTCTTGGTGGAGGATGACGGGATCGAACCGACGACCCCCTGCTTGCAAAGCAGGTGCTCTCCCAGCTGAGCTAATCCCCCATTGGGTAAGACTGGTAGGGCTGGTTGGACTCGAACCAACGACCCCCGCGTTATCAACACGGTGCTCTAACCAGCTGAGCTACAGCCCCAAATGCTGTTCTTTATTTCATTACAGTCGATAAGTGTGAACGCTTGAAGAAGAGTGCTACTCTAGAAAGGAGGTGATCCAGCCGCACCTTCCGATACGGCTACCTTGTTACGACTTCACCCCAGTCA
>NZ_JAHTGR010000160.1:0-340 GCF_019166075.1 Duganella violaceipulchra
TGTGCCGCTCGACCCGAGCTATCCCCAGGAGCGTCTGGCATACATGTTACAAGACAGTATGCCGGTGGCGCTGCTGACGCAGACGGGCATGCAAGAGCGCCTGCCGGCTGCGGCCGAAGCGGGATTGACGATACCGGTGCTGCTGCTCGACGGAGAGGAAGACGGCGCGGCCATGGCGCGTCAAACATCGCACAATCCCGACCCGGCGCAGCAGGGCTTGACGGCGCGGCACCTGGCGTATGTGATCTATACCTCGGGCTCGACCGGGATGCCCAAGGGGGTGATGGTTCAGCACGAAAATGTGTTACGTCTATTTGCAGCGACACAAGACCGGTTTCAT
>NZ_JAHTGR010000161.1:0-337 GCF_019166075.1 Duganella violaceipulchra
GCCGCCGGCAGCCTGAACAACGATGGCGGCCAGATCGCCACGCTGAAGGACAGCGGCGCCAGCATCGTCATCGCCAGCCAGAGCATGAGCAACCAGGGCGGCAGCGTGCTGGCCAGTGGCGACGCCACGCTGGCGGTCGCCGGCGCCGTCAACAACGCGCGCGGGACGATCCAGGCGCAACGCGACCTGCAATTGACGGCGGGCGGCGCGCTCAATAACGCGAGCGGCGTGATCGAAGCCGTCACGGCGGCCAGCAGCCTGACGCTGCTGGCGAGTACGATCGACAACAGCGCCGGCCGTGTGGTCAACGTCGGCACGGGCGCGGCTACGGTGAACG
>NZ_JAHTGR010000162.1:0-335 GCF_019166075.1 Duganella violaceipulchra
GCGGCGCCAGCCGGTGCCGGCCGGCGTGGCCGGTGAGCTGTACATCGGCGGGGCCGGCGTGGCGCGCGGCTACCTGAACCTGCCGCAGATGACCGAGCAACGCTTCCTGCCCGATCCGTTCGCCGGCTTGGCCGGCGCCCGCATGTACAAGACGGGCGACCTGGGACGCCATCTGGCCGACGGCAACATCGAATACCTGGGGCGCAATGACTTCCAGGTCAAGATCCGCGGCTTCCGCATCGAGCTCGGTGAGATTGAAGCGAAACTGTCGGCCTGCGCCGGCGTGCGCGAGGCGGTGGTGCTGGCGCGCGAGGACCAGCCGGGCGACAAGCGGC
>NZ_JAHTGR010000163.1:0-334 GCF_019166075.1 Duganella violaceipulchra
GGTTATGCCGTACAGATTGATCAATTGCGTGCCGGCGTTGACCGCCCGCGCATACCACGGCGCCAGCAGGCTCGTCTCCAGCGCCTCGCCGCCGAACACCGTGTAGCGCAAGCGGTGCGCGGCCTGGTTCAAGCCCTGCGCCGCGATCAGCTGGCGGAACGCCGTCGGCGTCTGGTTCAGCACCGTCACGCCGCGCCGGCACAGCAGCTGGTAGAACTCGTCGGGCGCGCGCGCCACCGACAACGGCACGATCACCAGCTGGCCGCCGTGCGCCAGCGCTCCCCACATTTCCCACACCGAGAAGTCGAAGGCGAACGAGTGGAACAGCGTCCAC
>NZ_JAHTGR010000164.1:0-331 GCF_019166075.1 Duganella violaceipulchra
CGACGATGTCGGCGGTCTCGATGGCGCCGATGGCGTTGCTGCTCAGCGCCGCAACCTGGGCCGAAGCCAGGCTGCTCAGCTGGGCCGAGGTCAGCGCGACGACCTGGTTGGTGGTCAGTGCGGCGATACCGGCGGTGCTCAGCGCGGCCAGCGAGGCGGTGGCCAGGTTGTTGACCTGGGCGGTGGTCAGCGCGGCCACTTGGCCGGAGCTCAGGGCGGCGACAGCGGCCGTCTTGATGGCCGACAGGTCGGCCGTTTCCAGCGCGGCGATGGCATCGGTCGACAGCGCGGCCACTTGCGCGGTGCTCAGCGCGGCGGCTTCGGCGGTAGT
>NZ_JAHTGR010000165.1:0-328 GCF_019166075.1 Duganella violaceipulchra
TGGTTGCCGACAAGGCCCCTTCTTCCGCCCCTGCTTGCGCGATCACGTACGCCACCAGCCGCTTGTCGCCCGGCTGGTCTTCGCGTGCGATCACAATCGCATCGCGCACGCCTTCGCAGGCCGCCAGTCTGGCTTCGATCTCGCCCAGCTCAATCCGGAAACCACGGATCTTGACCTGGAAGTCGTTCCTTCCTACATACGCGATGTTGCCATCGGCTAACCAGCGGCCCAGGTCGCCGCTCTTGTATAGCCGCGCTTCCGCCTGCGCACTGAACGGATCCGGCAGGAAGCGCTCCGCAGTCAACTCCGGCCGATTCAGGTAGCCGCG
>NZ_JAHTGR010000166.1:0-327 GCF_019166075.1 Duganella violaceipulchra
CGATGGCGTTGCTGCTCAGCGCCGCAACCTGGGCCGAAGCCAGGCTGCTCAGCTGGGCCGAGGTCAGCGCGACGACCTGGTTGGTGGTCAGTGCGGCGATGCCGGCGGTGCTCAGCGCGGCCAGCGAAGCGGTGGCCAGGTTGTTGACCTGGGCGGTGGTCAGCGCGGCCACTTGGCCGGAGCTCAGGGCGGCGACGGCAGCCGTCTTGATGGCCGACAGGTCGGCCGTTTCCAGCGCGGCGATGGCATCGGTCGACAGCGCGGCCACTTGCGCGGTGCTCAGCGCGGCGGCTTCGGCGGTAGTCAGCGCCACCACTTGATTCGTGG
>NZ_JAHTGR010000016.1:0-153325 GCF_019166075.1 Duganella violaceipulchra
GGTCAAGTCTGTCATTCGGACACGGGCTCTGCCGTAGCCTTCGCGTACGGCAGAGCACGTGTCCGAATGTCAGACTTGACCCCGGGTTGGGTGATGGCAAAACAACAGGATTTTACGGGAATCGGCCGGGCGCACTATAATATCCGCTCGCTTTGTACCGTTCTGCCCTTTAGCCGTTAGCTCAACCGGACTTTCTAATCTATGCAATACGTGTCTACTCGCGCCGCCGCCTCGGCCGCCGCCTCGTCTTCCCAACAATTCTCCGACATCCTGCTGGGTGGCCTGGCCGTCGACGGCGGCCTGTTCCTGCCGGCTTCGTACCCTCAAGTGACCGGCGCCGAGCTCGATGCATGGCGCCAGCTGTCCTACGCCGACCTGGCCTACGAGATCCTGAAGAAGTTCGCGACCGACATTCCCGATGCCGACCTGCGCGCGTTGACCGCCAAGACCTACACCAAGGAAGTCTACAAAAACGCCCGCCAAGGCGAAAAAGCCAGCCAGATCACGCCATTGCGCGTGCTGGAAGAGGGCGCGAACGGCACCAAGCTGGTGTTGCAGGCCTTGTCCAACGGCCCGACCCTGGCCTTCAAAGACATGGCGATGCAATTGCTGGGCAATTTGTTCGAATACGCGCTGGCCAAGCAGAACGCGCAACTGAACATCTTCGGCGCCACCTCCGGCGACACCGGCAGCGCCGCCGAATACGCGATGCGCGGCAAGAAGGGCATCCGCGTCTTCATGCTGTCGCCGCACAAGAAGATGAGCGCTTTCCAGACCGCGCAGATGTTCTCGCTGCAGGACCCGAACATCTTCAACATCGCCATCGAAGGCGTGTTCGACGACGCCCAGGACATGGTCAAGGCGGTCTCCAACGACCTGCCGTTCAAGGCCCAGCAGAAGATCGGCACCGTCAATTCGATCAACTGGGCGCGCGTGGTGGCGCAGGTGGTCTACTACTTCCGCGGCTACCTGTCGGCGACCACCTCCAACGACCAGAAGGTGTCGTTCACCGTCCCGTCGGGGAACTTCGGCAATATCTGCGCCGGCCACATCGCCCGCATGATGGGCCTGCCGATCGCCAAGCTGGTCGCCGCCACCAATGAAAACGACGTGCTCGACGAATTCTTCCGCACCGGCGTGTACCGCGTGCGCAAGTCGGCCGAGACCTACCACACCAGCAGCCCGTCGATGGACATCTCCAAGGCGTCCAACTTCGAGCGCTTCATCTACGACCTGGTGGGCCGCGACGGCGACCGCACCCGCGCGCTGTTCCAGAAAGTGGAAACCCACGGCGGCTTCGACCTGTCCGGCAAGCCGGGCGCCGATGGCGACGAATTCAAGCAGGTGGCCAAGTACGGTTTCAAGTCCGGCAAGTCCACCCATGAAGACCGTCTGAACACCATCCGCGACGTGGCCGACGACTACGGCATCGTCATCGACACCCACACCGCCGACGGCATCAAGGTCGCGCGCGAGAACCTGGAACCGGGCGTGACGATGATCGTGCTGGAAACCGCGCTGGCTGCCAAGTTCAACGAAACCATCCTCGATGCGCTGGGCGAGGACGCCGAACGTCCGGAAGGCTTCGAGAACATCGAAGACCTGCCGCAGAAGTTCGTCGTCATGCCGCCGGACGTGGAGAAGATGAAAGCCTACATCGCGGCCAATACCGGCCTGTAACGATGAGCGCGCACAAGCCCCTCCTGCCCGTCAGCGAAGCGCTGGCCCTGATGGCGGCCGCCGCGCGGCCGGTGGTCGATGTGGAAACCGTGCCGACGCTGACCGCCAACGGCCGCGTGCTGGCGAAGGCGCAGGTATCCGGCATGAACGTGCCGACGATGGACAACACGCAGATGGACGGCTACGCGGTGCGCGCCGCCGATTGCGTCAGCGGCAATGCGGCGCTGACGGTGTCGCAGCGCATACCGGCCGGTCACGTCGGCCAGCCTTTGCTGCCGGGGACCGCTGCGCGCATCTTCACCGGCGCTTTGATACCGGAAGGCGCCGACGCTGTCGTGATGCAGGAGCAGTGCGAGCTGGCGGGCAATGTGGTCACGGTCCGCCACGCGCCGAAGCCCGGCGAATGGATACGCCGCGCCGGCGAGGACATCACCAACGGCAGCATCATCCTGCCGGCCGGCACGCGCCTGCGCAGCCAGGAACTGGGTCTGGCCGCTTCGGTCGGCCTGGCAGAGCTGCCGGTCAGGCGCCGGCTGCACGTGGCGGTGTTCTTCACCGGCGACGAGCTGACGATGCCGGGCGAGCCGCTGGCGCCGGGCGCCATCTACAACTCCAACCGCTTCACGCTGCGCGCGCTGCTGGAGAATCTGGGCTGCGAGATCACCGATTTCGGCATCGTGCCCGATACACTGAACGCCACCCGGTCCGTGCTGCGCGAGTGCGCGCAAGGGCATGACCTGATCATCACCTCCGGCGGCGTCTCGGTCGGCGAGGAGGATCACATCAAGCCGGCAGTCGAGGCGGAGGGCAAGCTGAATATGTGGCAGATCGCCGTCAAGCCGGGCAAGCCGCTGGCGTTCGGCGAGGTGGGGCAGGCGTTCTTTGTCGGCTTGCCCGGCAATCCGGTGTCGAGCTTCATCACCTTCCTGATGTTTGTGCGGCCGTTTATCCTGCGCCTGCAAGGCGTGACGGAGACGGTGGCGCCGCGCGCGTTCATGATGCGCGCCGATTTCAACTGGCCCAAGGCCGACAAACGCAACGAGTTCCTGCGCGCGCGCATCAACGCCGCCGGCGGGCTCGAATTGTTCAATAACCAGAGTTCGGGCGTGTTGACGTCGACCGTGTGGGGCGATGGCGTGATCGATAATCCGCCAGGCCAGACCATCGCGGCCGGGGACACGGTTCGATTTATACCGTTTAGCGAGTTAATGCACTGATGGCTGTTACCGTAAAATTTTTCGCCAGCGTGCGCGAGTCGCTGGGTGCTTCGTCCGAGACGCTGGACCTGCCGGCGGGCGTGAACACCGTCGGCGCGCTGCGCGCCCACCTGGCCGCGCGCGGCGACGCCTGGCAACAGGCCCTGGGCAGCCCGGCCTTGCGCATGGCGTGCAACCAGGTGATGTGCGGCGCCGACACGGCGTTGGCCGATGGCGCCGAGGTGGCGTTCTTCCCGCCGGTGACGGGCGGCTAGGCTACCGCTTCTTGCCCTTGCCTGCGTTGCGGGCTGCATCCAGGTCGTCGCACATGCCGCAGGCCTTGGCGTTGCGGTAGCGGCGCCAGGCCGCATAAGTAAAGATGCCCGCCGCAGCGAGCGCCCACACGGCGGCGCTCAGATAATCCTCGCGCGCGGTCGAGCCTTTGATCCATTCCACGGCCGCCAGTATCACGAACAAAGGCACGGCGGCCTGCACATAGCGTTTCACCCAAAACATCGCGCCCATCTTGTCTCCTGTAACAATGCTTCTATCGGACCGAATTCATGCAGTCTAGTTTGACACCTTTTCGCGTTGCCGTCATCGGTGGCGGTCCCGCCGGCCTGATGGCCGCCCAAACCCTGGCGCAGGGCGGGGCGCAAGTCGACGTTTATGACGCGATGCCTTCGGTCGGCCGCAAGTTCCTGCTGGCCGGACGCGGCGGCATGAACATCACCCACGCCGAGCCGTATGCGGATTTCGTGACGCGCTACGGCAACGGCGCCGCCCCGCTGCGCGCCATGCTGGACGCCTTCGGCCCGCAGGACGTGCGCGACTGGGTGCATGGGCTGGGCGTCGACACCTTTGTTGGCACCTCGGGCCGGGTGTTCCCGACCGATATGAAGGCGGCGCCGCTGCTGCGCGCATGGCTGCACCGTCTGCGCGAGAGCGGCGTGCAGTTCCACATGCGCCACCGCTGGCTGGGCTGGCGCGACGACGCGCTGCTGCTGAACACCCCCGACGGCGAGCTGCTGGTGCGCGCGGACGCGGTGGTGCTGGCACTGGGCGGCGGCAGCTGGGCGCGATTGGGCTCGGACGGTGCGTGGATGCCCTTGCTGGCGGAACGCGGCGTCGGCGTGGCGCCGCTGGCGCCGGCCAACTGCGGCTTCGACGTCGACTGGAGCGAGCATTTCAGCAGCCGCCATGCGGGCGAGCCGCTGACCACCGTCGCCATCATCTCCACCGGCGCGGATGGCAAGGAGTTCCGCAAGCAAGGGCAGTTCGTCGTCACGCAAGGTGGCGTGGAGGGCAGCTTGATCTACGCGCTGTCGGCCGCCTTGCGCGACCAGATCGCCGCCGACGGCAGCGCCACGATCTATCTCGACCTGCTGCCGGACCTGACGGCGCAACGGGTGGCGGACGAGGTGGCGCGGCCGCGCGGCGCGCGCTCGATGGCCAGCCATCTTCAAAGCCGGTTGGGGATCAAGGGCGTCAAGGCCGGCTTGCTGCGGGAGTGTTTGAACAAGGAGCAGTTCGCGGACGAGGACCAGCTGGCGCAGGCGATCAAGCGCTTGCCGGTGCGCCTGCTGCGCGCCCGGCCGATCGACGAAGCGATCAGCAGCGCCGGCGGCGTGCGTTGGGGTGCGTTGGAGGGAACGATGCTGAAATCCGCGCCGGGCGTGTTCGTGGCCGGTGAGATGGTCGACTGGGAAGCGCCGACCGGCGGCTATCTGCTGACGGCCTGCCTGGCCGGCGGCCAGGCGGCGGGACGCGATGTCCTGGCCTGGTTGGGACAAAACTAAGCGCTTATTCCCAGGTCACGTCGCCGGAACCGGTGCGGCTGACGTTGCGGTTGTCCGGATTGCCCAGCACGCGGATGTCGCCGCTGCCGCGCAAGGTCAGGTCGGCCGACTGCTTGGCGAAGACATGGCTGGTGCCCGAACCCTTCAGGTTGACCGTCACCTTGTCCGACGACAGGTGGCGCGCATCGAGGTCGCCGGAACCGGTCAGTTCCGCAGTCAGCGTCTTGCAGCTGCCGGACGACGTGATCTGCCCCGAGCCCACCATCTCCAGTTCCACATTCTCGCTGCTGCCCGCGTTCAGGTTCAGGTGACCGCTGCCATGGGCGCCGGCGCTCAGGTCGCGATAGCGGCCGGTGAAGTTGACGTTGCCCGAACCGTGCAGCTGCAGTTCGAGCTTCTCGCCGCTGAAGCCCGACACCTTGGTCTCGCCGCTGCTGCGCACCACCAGCTCTTCCAGCTGCGGCAGCACCAGCTCCACCTGCAGGGGATGGCGTGGATTGAGCAGCATGCCCTTGGTGCCGATGTGCAGGTCGCGGCCATCCTGGATGGTTTCGATATTGGCCAGCGAACGCTGCTCGCCGCGCACCTTCAGCGACGCCACCGGTCCCTGGATCAGTATCAGGTCGATCGGGCCGCTCAGCTCCACGGCGCTGGCCATGGCGTCGATCTTGCGGGTTTCGCTGCCGAGGGCGCGGCCGGCAGAACTGGTCGGGCTGGTGCTACCGTAGGCCTTCAGCATGCTGTAGCTGATGCCGATCAGGACGAAGGACAGCAGCAACAGGCTGGTACCGATTTTCATTAATGCGCGCATGGTCATGACTCCTTAGCGTCCGCGAAGCAGGGACACATTCATTGCTACATACCGTTTCAAACCGATCATGGTGTAGCGGGTGACGACGATGCTGATCAGGCACAGCCCGATGCCGCCCAGGATCAGGCCGAAGCCGATCAGTGACTGGCTGGTGCGGGCGCCGCTGTCGAAATCGGTGGTGATGTGCAGGTCGCCGGTGGCGACCGCCTCGGCGCGGTTCAGCAGGCGGCCGCTGCGGCTCAGGTTCTCGTCGCCGCTGTTGCTGCTGTCGCTGTTGTCCGGGTCCTTGCTGACCTGCACGCCCATGTTGTTGATGGCCATGCGCCAGCCCTGGATATCCTGTTCCTCGTCGCTGGTGTCGAAATGCGAATTGGTGAACTCCATCACGTGGCGCAGCGGGCCTTCCAGCGCCAGCTCGTTCTGGCCCGACAGGCCGCTCGACACCAGCGCGATGCCACCGATGTAGAAGCCGAAGGCGCTGATGTAGACGGCGCCCAGCAGCGAGGCATACACCATCGCCGGGATCACCATGAACAGGTTGAAGATGGCCAGGCCGATGAAGGAGACCATCACGCGGGCCAGGTTGAGCGGGGTTTTCTTTTGCTCGAAGGCGCTCAGGTGCACATTGGCGCGCAGCGTCATGGCGACCTTGCGCGGCTCGTCGAGCTCCTTGTAGACCTCCGCTTCGCTGCGGCCGGCCACCAGGCCGTCGATGAAGCGTTGCTCGTAGTAGGCCAGGGTCTTGGCCACCGTTTCCGGCGGCAGGCCCTGCATGGCCTGTTTGAGCGCGTCGAGGTATGCCTGCTTGTTCATGATGTTAAATACCCAATGTTGCGCTGCTGTGTGCCATGGCCATCGCGCTGCTTGCCACCGGTGCGGTCTGCACGATGGAGACCGTGCTGGCCGCGACAAAGGCGACCAAGGCAAGGATTTTCAAGCTGAGAGAGATGTTCATGTTGATTCCAATATATGTCTTTTGTCGATGGTGCTACTGTACGCAAGCGCTCGCCCGGATGCCATCGGCATGTGACAGGCTGCATAAAGAGCGGGGCAGGCGACAAAAACGGGGGGCTAGATGGTAGCCCCCTTGAGCAGCCCGGCGGCGGCGACGCCGCTGCGGACCGCCGATTCCAGCGTGGCGGGGTAGTCGCCGGCGGTGTAGTCGCCGGCGATGACCAGGCCCGGCAGGCCGCTGGCGTTGTCCGGCCGGACCAGGCCGGGCGTGCAGGCGTAGGTGGCGCGCTTCTCGGTGATGACCTTGAACCACAGCGGCCGCCCCAGCTCGGGACGCTGGAATACGGCCGCCAGCTGCACCGCGACGGCTTCGGCCAGCAAGTCCTGGCTCTGCGCGGCGGCGTTGCCGGAGGCGCTGATGATCACCGCCAGCAAGCCGGCCTGTTTGGCGTCGAGCTGGCCGCGGTCGAACACGAACTGGCCCCATTGGTACTGTTCCGGATCGTCCAGCAGGGCGAAGAAGGGCAGTTCCAGGCGCGTGGCCGGGTCGTATTGCAGGTAGCAGGTGGTGATGGCTTCGGACTCGAAGCCGGTCAGCTGCCGGCACAGGGCCGAGGTGTCGCAATCGGGGATGCCGTGCAGCAGGGCGGCGGCCTGGCTGGCGCCGGTGGCCAGCACCACGCCGCTGAAATAGGTGCTCCAGTTGCCGCCCACCGCCGCGCCGCTGATATCGAGCTGCCACAAACGGCCTTCGATGGAGCGCAGCGCCTGCACCTTGGCGCCGGTGCGTACCGAGCCGTCATGCGCTTCGACGTAGGCCGCGGCCGCCTCGGGCAGCAGGGCGGACAGGTCGGCGCGCGGCAGCAGCATGTCCGAGGCGCTGCGTTTGGCGCCCAGGCTGTCGCGCAGCACGTTGAGGAACACTTGCGCGGAGGCGCGTTCCGGCGGCGTGTTCAGCGCGGCCAGGCAGAGCGGACGCCACATCAGCTGGATCAGGCGCGGGGTTTGGTCGAAACGTTCCAGCAGTTCGCTGACGCTGCAATCGGCGTGCAGGGTCCAGCCCATCCAGCGCGCGGTGGTGGAAAAGCGCGCCAGGCTGAGTTTGTCGGCCCGTTCCAGGCCCTTGGCGCGCAGCAGTGCCAGCGCCAGATGCAGCGGCGCGGGCAATGGCAGGCTGGGCGCGACGAAATCCATGCCGCCGCTGCCGGCCGGATAGCGCATTTGCAGCGGCAGCGACAGCAAAGCCTGGCCGCGGTCGACGCCGATCCGCTTCATCAGCTGCAGCGTCGCGCTGTAGGCGCCCAGCAGGATGTGCTGGCCGTTGTCCAGCTGGCGATGGTCGGTTTCGATGCGGCGGGCGCGGCCGCCCAGGGTGCGGGCCGCTTCGAACAGCGTGACCTTGTAGCCGGCGCGCGCCATCTCGACGGCCGCCGCGCAACCGGCCCAGCCGCCGCCGATCACGGCCACCGAACGCGAGGTCAGGCCCGGCTCGGTCTTGCCGGCGCGCTTGTCCACGCCTTCCTTAGCCACGAATGTAGGTCTTCCAGGCCAACCAGAGCTTGCGGATAGGCGTCAACGAGATGCGCTGGGTCAGCACGTGGTAGCCATCGGCTTCCACTTCGGTCAGCAGCGTGCGGTAGATGGCGGACATCATCAGGCCGGGGCGCTGGGCGCGGCGGTCTTCCTTCGGCAGCAGCGCGAACGCTTCGTCGTAGACCTTTTGCGCGCGGGCGGCCTGGAAAGCCATCAGCTTCTCGAAGTTCTCGCTGTGGCGGGCATTGAGCAGGTCGGCGGCGGTGACGTTGAATTGTTGCAGCTCGCTGATCGGCAGGTAGATGCGGCCCTTGCGCGCGTCTTCGCCGACGTCGCGGATGATGTTGGTCAGCTGGAAGGCGTGGCCCAGCTTCTCGGCGTATTGCAGCGTCTCCGGCCTGGTCGCGCCGAAGATGCTGGCTGACAGGATGCCAACCACGCTGGCCACGTGCCAGCAGTACTTGGTCAGCGCCGTGTAGTCGAGGTAGCGGGTCTGGTTGAGGTCCATCTCCATGCCGTCGATGATGGCCTGCAGGTGCTGCTGCTGCAGCTTGTAGGTCGTCAGATGCGGTTGCAGCGCCTGCGTCACCGGGTGGGTCTGCTGGCCTTCGTACATATTGGCGATTTCCTTGCGCCACCAGGACAGCTTGATGCGGGCGATCGACTCGTCGGTGCATTCGTCGACGGTGTCATCCACTTCGCGGCAAAACGCATACAGGGCGGTGATGGCGCGGCGACGCTCCGGCGGCAGGAACAGGAAGCTGTAGTAGAAACTGGAGCCGCTCTGGGCGGTCTTTTGCTGGCAGTAGTCGTCGGGAGACATGAATAAAAAAGCAAGGATGACATCGAAGCCGCTATTCTATAGCTTAAGTGTCACAATGTGGGCTTCTGTCGCCATGGAGGTAGGACGCATGATACGTATTCGTGAAATCGATCATCTGGTGCTGCGCGTAGTCGAACTGCAGCGCATGCTGGACTTTTACTGCGGCGCGCTGGGTTGCCCGGTCGAGCGCCGGCAGGATGAAATCGGCCTGGTGCAGCTGCGCGCAGGCAGCTCGCTGATCGACCTGGTGCCGGTGGACGGCAAGCTGGGGCGCATGGGAGGCGCGCCACCGGGCGCCGAGGGGCGCAACATGGATCACTTCTGCCTGCGGGTGGAGCCTTTCGACGACGCGGCGATCCGCGCGCACCTGCAGGCGCATGGCGTGACGGCCGGGCAGGTCGAGTCGCGCTACGGCGCGGAAGGCGAGGGGCCGTCGATCTATCTGACTGACCCTGAGGGCAATGTGGTCGAGCTGAAGGGGCCTCCGGCCTGATGTTTGTGCCGGGTCGTCGCCCCGGCATTCCCTATCCGGTCGCAACGACCGGTCTTCTGTTGGGTTCCCGTGTAGTTTGAACCAGCACAAACCAGGCTTCGACATGGGCGCCGATAATTCTCCATCGGTGTCTGAGATGCCGTACTTGTGCGTTCCACGACGGATATATTTCTAACAGGAGTACAACATGTCCCCCAAACACAAACACAAACCCAAACAAGAAACCGATTGCGGCTGCGCGCAGCGGGAGCCGGACTGCGACGAGCAACCCGCGCCAGATCGCCCGCCGATGCGCAAAGTGCGGCTACCGGACGGCAGTGAACTGGCGGAAGTGTTTTTGTACAAGGACGGCACCCAGCCGGCGACCATTTTGATGCCGGCCAACGAGGCGACGCCGGAACTGATCGAAAAACTGCGCGACGAGCTGCCCGATCTGCCTCGTCTGGATACCGGTGGCGGCACCGGCGCAATCGACATCCGCATCGAAGACAGTGCGGGTGCGCAGGTCAAGGATGGATTGTTGCAGCTGGAGATGGGCGGCAGCGCCGTCGCGGTACAGATGGACGCGAACACGCGGCGCTTTCGCCAGGGCGGACTGCAGCCGGGCACCTACGCTGTACGCGCCAGCTCGGCCCAATTCGGGCGAGGCAATCTGGCCGTGAGCGTGCGCGAAGGCGACGTCACGCGCGCCATCGTTGCGCTGGACGGCAAGCCCGTGGTCGGCACGGCCTCGCTGCAGATCAGGGTGGCCGGCGCCACCGCCGCGCAGTTGCAGGTCGTGCTCACCGATACGGTCAGCGGCCGGCAAGTGCGCAGCGAGCGCCTGGCGCTGACCCATGATGTGCTGGAAATATCCGCGCTTGCGCTGGGCCGCTATCATATCGATCTGATCGACGATTCCGGCGCCCGCAGCTGCTACGACATCGACGCCAGCGACGGCGGCATCCTCAAACACCTCGGCCCCATCCACGTGGTGCTCGATCCGGCCACCATAGGCCGGGCCAATCCGCCCGATCCCGGCGATCCATTCTTCGGACTGTCGCCGGCATATGGCAGCCTGATCAAGGCGCTGCCGCAGCTCGGCATCCGTACGCTGGCCGAGCTGTCGGCGGTGGAGGGGGAGGATCTGATGCACCGCATCCGCAGCAATGCCACACTGGACCGCGGTGCCTATCCCAATCCGGTGATCGGGGGAGCGGTGGGCGAGGCGCGCATGCAGCTGGGCCTGGCCAAGGTCGCCGGGCCGCAGCAGATGCGCGTGCCGCTGGCGACCGGCGCGGCGTGGCAGCGCGCCTTCTTGCCGGCCGCCGCCGGCCAGCTGCAATTCAGCGTGCAGCTGGCGGACAGGCAAACCGCGGAATTCACCATCACCACCCCCAGCGGCGAAACAGTGCACAGCACAAGCGGCAGCGGCGGCTTTTCGGTGACGATCAGCGAGGCTGACCTGGCCAGCGGCCAGCCAGTTGTCATGCGCGTGATAAACACCTCCAGCGAGGCCATTGACAGCCGCATCGAAGCGCTGCTGCCGGTCAGCGCAGCAGGCGCGTTGGGACGGTTCAGCCTGCCGACGGTGCGCGACAACATCGAAGCGATCTATGCGCGCTGGGCATCCGCCAATCCGGGCCTGGACCCGCACATCGTCGACACGTCGCTCGACCCGGACAATATTCGCGGCTGGATAGACCGGGCCCGCAGTTTCTTCGGGCAGGCCGGCGTGTGCAGCATCAACGACCTGGGCACCTTCCGCATGCAGCCGTTGCGCATCCTGCGGCCCGGCGTCTACGTTGCGCCCCTGAAGGCGCCACAATCCATCCTCGACGTGCCGGTGCTGGCCCACTACGCCTTCAACACCATCATCAACAATTCCATCATCCACTACCGGCCCAACGACACGCTGCACGACACCGCCATCATCATGGCCGGCGCCTGGGATATCCGTGGCCAGCCGACCGTCATCGGCCAGGAGGTCCGCGAACTGGTGGTCATCGCCACCTCGATCAATCACGATAACGCCAGCAGCATTTCCTGGGAGTTGCCAGCGCTGCCAGGCGCCTTCAATTACTTCCCTGACAAGGCCGCGCGCGGCGACAACGGCACGGTGGCGGGCGAACGCGGCCATAACGGCGCGCCCGGCGACCTGGATCCGCATCCCGCCCACAACGGCGGCGCCAACGCCAACGTGCCGGCGCCTATCGTCACCATGTATATTCTCGACGTCGGCACTAAACTGCCACGGATAGACCTCGGCGGCCAGCCCGGCGGCGTCGGCGGGCGCGGCCAGGATGGCGGCGATGGCGGCGACGGCGCGCAGGGCGAACACGCGGATTCCCACTTCTTCAGCGGTTGTTGCCGAAGCGTGGGCCACGGTGGGGACGGCGGCAACGGCGGCGCGGCCGGGCGCGGCGGACAAGGCGGGCGCGGCGGCCAGGGCGGTCGCCTGACCCTGCTCACCACCGAAAACAGCATTGCGGTGCTGGCCAACACGCCGCCTGCGCTGAACATCCAGCCAGGCAAGGGGGGCGATGGCGGCGCGCCTGGCGCGCATGGCAATCCGGGCCACGGCGGCCCGGCCGGCTCGGCCGATTGCGAGCTGTGGTGCCCCGAACATCCTGAGTTCCACGGCAACGACGGCGCCGTCGGCGCGGACGGCATCGCCGGGCGCAGCGGCGATCCGGGCCCGGCGGTGCTGTCGGACGCCGCGCAAATCTACCCGATCACGGTGGACCAATGGAATATGGCGTTCAACCAGCCGCACATCCTGCATGTCAGCCCCATTGACGTCGAGCCTGGCGAAACGGTCACCATCACCGGCCAGAATTTCATGCCCGGCACCGACGCGGTGTACTACGATGGCGTGCGCCAGGGCGCCGATGTAGCCACCATCAGCAGCTCCACGCAAGCGACGTTCACCGTGCCGCTGACGGCCGAAGGCGGCACGCATCCGGTCAAGATCCAGTCGGCGACCGTGCCCAGCCGCCGCAGCAATCAGGTGATGTTGCGCGTCATCCCCAAGCTGGACGCGATACCGGCCGGCACCCGCTGGAACGAGCTGCAAACGCCGACGCTGTCCGGGCTGGCCTTTGCTGCCGGTTGCCAAGTGGTGGCGGAAGATTGGGCGATACCGGCGCATCCGGCCTTCAACCTTCCGGTCACGTCCAACACCCGCACCGGCATCCAACTGGCCATTCCGGCGGCTCCGCTGGGCAGCCTGCGCGGGGTGCGCCGCATCCGCGTGCGCAATCCGGACGGCGGCACCAGCCGTGCCGAGCGCGTGGTGCGTATCAGCGACACCATCGTGATTCCGGTGGCCGCGTTTCGCGTGCTGGGCACCACGCCGGGCGTTGGCACGGGCCGCAGCGCGGAGGACATCGCCAGCCTGTTCAGCGAGGCCGGCAGCCATTCAATCAGTGTGCCCTGGGGGCAGGCGCGGATTTCTTTTCAGCTGGCGCAGCCCGTGGTCACCGTCACCGCGGCGGACGACAATGCTAATATCTGGCCGATTCAAGTGCTGGCGACGGACACAGGCACGCTCACCGGTGCGCCGGGGGTGCCGGGCGCGCTTAACATCTTCTTCGTGCGCGACGTGCAGCTGGCCACCGCGTATTCCTACTTCGGTGGCGGCCCCATCTTCTGTGGCGACAACGCGGGCAACCTGAGCATCGAACATCTGCAGGCCATCGCAGCCCATGAAGTTGGCCACGCTCTGTGCCTGCGCCATGTCTGCGACGGCGGCGGCGACGGGCCGGGCACCTTCTTCAACCACAGCTGTCAGGACGGCGACACCGGCTTCCTGATGTATCCGTTCTGGGGGCCGCAAACCGGGCTGGCAATCCCCCCCGGCCAAGTGGACGCCGCCCGCATCGGCGCTACCCATCTGGAGGAGGGAAAAACCACGCGCTTGCCGTTGGCGACTATGCTGCAAAGCGGACTGCCGCCCGCCATCCCAGTGTGCCAGGTGGTCGACGCCGAATAGAAAGGAGACACATCATGCCTACCGAAATAGAGAAGAAAGTACTGAACCTGTTGTCGGTCGTCGACTACAGCGGCGGCAGCGATCCGGGACAGCTGATCGCCTCCTGGGGCAACGAGGCGGTGACACTGGTTTGCGAGATCGCGCTGGCGGGGTATCCAGGCTTGCTGCCCAAGGTGCGCACCAATGCCGTCGCCGTACTGGAGACGGTGGATCATCCGCAGTCGAAGGAAACAGTGCGTTTGCTGGTGAAAGACGCCGACAGTGATATCAGCATCCGCGCCCTGCGGGCAGCCGGGGGGCAGCGCAACGCCGCTTCAGTACGGGACATGGCGAGCTTGCTGCAATCGACGTCGCTGCAGCCGCTGGTGGCGGTGGAAGTAGTCAAGGCGCTGTTGGCGATCGCCACGCCGGAAGCCCGCGCGGCACTGGCTGGCTACGCGGCGTCAGACCGGAAAAAATATCCGCACCGCGCCAACCCTCTGGTCAACAGCTATCTGGAGAAAGCGCCGAAATAGCAGTGGTCGGGCCGCTAGCGCCGCAGGCTGCCGGCGCGGCGGCGTCCCGGTGGATCGGACAGCACCCGCACGATGACGCTGAACGGGATATTCCTGCGCACCAAAAACTCAGACGCAAACGCCCGTCCCCGACTTTGCAGCAGGTTGACGCCCAATTCCACCACTTTCGATGTTGCCATATCCGGTCGCGAGGACCGATCTTCCGTCTGCATGATGCCACCTCTCCATTTGCCGCCAAGGTAGCATGGAGATGGGAAATTGTGCAGAGGCAACGATTTAATCGTGCGCGGCTATTTCAACGGATGAGCCGGGCGCTGCCCGGCGCGCCTCAGGCGACCTTGAACACGGCCTTCATCTGTTTTTTCATCCGCACGGAGGCCCAGAAGATGCCCAGCCAATCGCGCCTGTCCAGCTTGGGGCGGTGCAGGAAGACGTCGTACTCGGCCGCCTCGATCGCGTCCAGGATGCGCAGGCCGCCTTGCACCACCATGCGCAGCTCGAAACCGATGCGGCCGTTCAGGCGCAGTGCCAGCGGCGCGCCGCTCAACATCAGCGCGCGGGCGCGGTCCACTTCAAACTTCATCATCGAACGCCAGCGCGGCCGGGCGCTGGCGTGGTCGAGCGCCGCCGGCGAGATCGCGTAGCGGTTCAAGTCTTCCAATGGGATGTAGATGCGCTCTTTATGAATGTCGATCGCCACATCTTGCAGGAAGTTGATCAACTGCAGCGCGGTACAGATGGCGTCCGAATCGCGGATGTTTTCTTCGTTGGCCTGGCCGTACAGGTGCAGCATCAGGAAGCCGACCGGATTGGCCGAGCGGGCGCAATAGTCCAGCAGCGCGTCGTAGGTTGCATAGCGGCTCACCAGCACATCCTGCTTGAAGGCCGACAGCAACTCATACAACGGCTTGACCGGCAGCTCATGGTCGCGGATCACCTGCGCCAGCCGCTCGAACATCGGTTCATGGCCCGTGCCGCCCGCCTCGATGCGCGTCAGTGCCGCCTCGTAGGCGTTCAGCGCGGCCAGCCGCTGCTCCGGGGTGGCGTCGCCCTCGTCGGCCAGGTCGTCGGCGCTGCGGGCGAAGGCGTAGATCGCTTCCACCGCCGGCCGCAGGCGGCGAGGCAACAGAAATGATGCAACAGGGAAATTCTCATAGTGTTCAACCGGCATAAATTGTATTGCTAAAAAGCATAGTTAAAATTAATGACGGGAAAGTCATTTGCAAACGGATGGGCTCGGCTTATAATAAATTAACGGAAAGTCATTAATTTCCGAGCCGTAATAGTAGTGCCATCTACACTCCAGAGCAAGCTAAAGGAATACACCGTGGTCGCCTTTAAAAAACAGCGTCAGATTTCCCCCCTCATACTTGGTGTTTTGGCCGCCGCCGTACTGGCCGCTTGCTCCAAGCCCGCCGAGAAAACCGAAGACATCCGCCCGGTCCGCGCCATCGTGCTCGCCAGCAGCGATGTCGATGTCAACGCCGAGTTTTCCGGCGAAGTGCGTGCCCGTGTGGAATCGCGGCTGGCCTTCCGCGTGGGCGGCAAGATCGTGACCCGCAAGGTCGATGTCGGCACCCTGGTCAAGCATGGCCAGGTGTTGATGCAGCTCGATCCGCAGGACTTGCAGCTGTCGCAGGCACAGGCGCTGGCCGGCCTGCGCGCCGCCGAGACCAACCGCGACCTGGCCAAGGCTGAGCTCAAGCGCTATCAGGAACTGCGCAGCAAGAATTTCGTCAGCCAGGCTGTGCTGGACGCCAAGGACTCCACCTACAAGGCGGCGCAAGCCAATGTGGACGCCTCGCAGGCGGCCTATCGCGGCCAGGCCAACCAGGCGGGCTACGCCAGTCTGCTGTCCGATGTCGACGGTGTGGTGACAGCGGTCGATGCCGAAGTCGGCCAGGTGGTGCAGCCGGGCGCGCCCGTGGTGCGCGTCGCCAAGCAGGGCGAGAAGGAAATCGTCATCGGCCTGCCGGAAGACAAGGTGGAGACCCTGCGCCGCGTGCCGGACGTGCAGGTGCGCCTGTGGGCCGACCCGAAAAACGCGGTGGCCGGCAAGATCCGCGAAATTTCGCCGGTGGCCGATCCATCCACCCGTACTTACACGGTCAAGGTCTCGATCCCGGACTCGCTGGCCGAAGCCAAGCTGGGCATGACCGCCGTGGTGCAGTTCGCCTCCAAGACGGCCACGCCGCAGATCAAGGTGCCGCTGACGGCGCTGTATTATGAAAAATCGGCTTCGTCGGTGTGGGTGGTCGAGGGCGGCGTCGTCAAGCTGGTGCCGGTGACCATCGCCGGCGCGGCCGGCAACGATATCGTGCTGGCCAGCGGCGTCAAGGCCGGGCAGACGGTGGTCACGGCCGGCGTCAACCTGCTCAAGCCGGGCCAGAAGGTCAAGATACTCGGTAACGACTTGCCGGCCACGTCGGCCCCTGCGCCAGTTGTAGCGGGGACCGCCAAATGAAGGGGTTCAATCTTTCACGCTGGGCGCTGGAGCATATCCCGCTCACCCGCTACCTGATCGCCGTGCTGCTGATAGGCGGCATGCTGAGTTATTCCAACCTGGGCCAGGACGAAGATCCGCCATTCACCTTCCGCGCGATGGTGGTGCGGGCCAATTGGCCGGGCGCGACCTCGTTGCAGATGGCCGAGCAGGTCACCGACAAGCTGGAGAAGAAGCTGCAGGAGACGCCGGATATCGACGAAATCAGCAGCTACTCCAAGCCGGGCGAAACCACCATCATCCTGAAGCTGCGCGAATCGGCGCCGCCCAAGGAAGTGGCGCAATCCTGGTACCAGGTGCGCAAGAAGATCGGCGACATCCGCGGCACTTTGCCGCCGGGCGTGCAGGGGCCGTTCTTTAACGATGAGTTCGGCGACACCTACGGCTCCATCTTCGCGCTGTCGGGCGACGGCTTCACCTACGCCGAGATGAAGGACTACGCCGACTTCGTGCGCCAGCAGCTGCTGGGCGTGCCGCTGGTGTCCAAGGTCGAGCTGTTCGGCGTGCAGGACGAGAAGATCAACATCGAATTCTCGCACCAGAAGTTCGCCCAGCTGGGCATACCGATCGAAGCCATCGCCAACCAGATCGCCACCCAGAACACGGTGGAGGCGACCGGCGTGCTGGTCACGCCGACCGACAACCTGCAAGTGCGCGTCACCGGTGCGCTGAAGACCGTCAAGGACCTGGAAGAGCTGGAGCTGCGCGCCAACGGCACCACCTTCCGCCTGGGCGACTTCGCCACCATCAAGCGCCTGTACCAGGACCCGCCGGGTAACAAGATGCGCTTCAACGGCAAGGAAGTGATCGGCCTGGGCGTGTCGATGGAAAAGGGCGGCAACATCATCCAGCTTGGCAAGCACATGGAGAAGACCGTCGCTGCGATGAAGGCCAAGCTGCCGGTCGGTATCGAACTCGAGCGCGTGTCCGACCAGCCTGAAGCCGTCAAGGCCTCGGTGGGCGAGTTCGTGCACACGCTGATCGAAGCGGTGCTGATCGTGCTGGCCGTCAGCTTTGTCGCGCTGGGCCTGCATACCAAGCCCAAGCTGCGGCTGGACGTGCGTCCCGGCCTGGTGGTGGCGCTGACGATTCCGCTGGTGCTGTCGGTGACCTTCCTGTGCATGCGCATGCTGGACATCGACCTGCACAAGATTTCGCTGGGCGCGCTGATCATCGCGCTGGGCCTGCTCGTGGACGACGCCATCATCGCCGTCGAAATGATGGTGCGCAAGATGGAGGAGGGCATGTCGCGCTTCGACGCCGCCACCTTCGCCTACACTTCGACCGCGATTCCGATGCTGACCGGCACCCTGATCACGGTGGCGGGCTTCCTGCCGATCGGCCTGGCCAAGTCGGCCGCCGGCGAATACACCTTCTCGCTGTTCTCGGTCAATGCGTTGGCGCTGGTGATTTCGTGGGTGGTGGCGGTGGTGTTCACGCCCTACATCGGCTACGTGCTGCTGAAGGTCAAGCCGCATGCCGACGGTGGCAGCGAGCACGACCTGTTCGACACGCCGGGTTTCCGCAGGTTCCGCGCGGTGGTCAACTGGTGCGTCGAGTTCCGCAAGACCACCATCGTTTTGACGCTGGTGGTGTTCGCGCTGGGCGTGTACGGCTTCAAGTTCATCGAGAAGCAGTTCTTCCCGGATTCCAGCCGTCCCGAGCTGATGGTCGAGCTGTGGACGCCGGAAGGCACGACCTTCGCCGCCAACGAGGCGCAGGTGAAGAAGTTCGAAGCCTTCATCCGCAAGCAGGAGGGCGTGGTCAGCGTGACCAGTTACGTCGGCACCGGTTCGCCGCGCTTCTACCTGCCGCTGGACCAGATCTTCCCGCAGACTAACGTGTCGCAGATCGTCGTGCTGCCGAAGGACCTGCACGCGCGCGGCGCGCTGCGCGACAAGATCGTCGACATCTTCAAACGCGACTTCCCGGAAGTGCGCGGCCGCGTCAAGCTGCTGCCGAACGGGCCGCCGGTGCCGTATCCGGTGCAGTTCCGCGTGACCGGCGGCGAAGTGGACAAGGTGCGCGCCATCGCCGACCAGGTGAAGGACATCATGCGCGCCAATCCGAACACGCTGGGCGTCAACGACAACTGGAATGAATCGATCAAGGTGCTGCGCCTCGACCTGGACCAGGACAAGATGCGCGCGCTGGGAGTGACGTCGCAGACCGTGATGCGGGCGGCGAACACCATCCTGTCCGGCACCACCATCGGCCAGTTCCGCGAGGACATCAAGCTGATCGACATCCAGATCCGCCAGCCCATCGAGGAGCGCAACACCATCTCGATCCTGAACGATACGAACATCCCGACCGCCAGCGGCAAGTCGGTGCCGATCAGCCAGCTGGCCCGCGCGCACTTCGTGTGGGAGCCGGGCGTGGTGTGGCGGGAAGGGCGCGAATGGGCGATCACCGTGCAGTCCGACGTGGCCGACAACATCCAGGGAACGACCGTTTCCGGCCAGATCGAACCCAAGCTCAAGCAGCTGCGCGACAACCTGCCGGCCGGCTACGCCATCACCGTCAAGGGCGCGGCGGCCGACAGCGGCACGGCGGAAGCGTCGATCGCGGCCAATCTGCCGCTGGCGATCTTCATCATCTTCACCTTGTTGATGCTGCAACTGCACAGCTTCTCGCGGGCGCTGCTGGTGTTCCTGACCGGCCCGCTGGGCGTGGCGGGCGCGGCGATGGCGTTGCTGCTGCTGGGCCGTCCGCTGGGCTTTGTGGCCAACCTGGGCATCATCGCGCTGTTCGGCATGATCATCCGCAACTCGGTGATCCTGGTCGACCAGATCGAACAGGATATCAAGGCCGGCCACGATCCGTGGACCGCGATCGTTGAATCGGCGGTGCGCCGTTGCCGTCCCATCATCCTGACGGCCGCCGCGGCGGCGCTGGCGATGATCCCGTTATCGCGCTCGGTATTCTGGGGGCCGATGGCGGTGGCGATCATGGGCGGCCTGATATTGGCCACGGCATTAACCTTATTGTTCTTGCCGGCCTTGTATGCGGCGTGGTTTAGGGTGAAGAAACCCGTGAAAGGCGGGGTCTGACCCCTCGGGGTCAGACCCCAAAGCGGGCCGCTTTGCGGGTTAAACGCTAAAAAATCAGCGGAATGTTGGCGACATATTAAAAATCGTCACATTTCGCTGAAAAACCCGTTAAAATACCGCGTTGAAGTTGAAAGCTCTCGCAGGGTTCAGCGGGAATAGGGCGACCGTTTTCACTTACGGGTCGCCCTTTGCTTTTGTGCAAACATGCCGCGAGGATGGCGAAATTGGTAGACGCACCAGGTTTAGGTCCTGACGCCAGCAATGGTGTGGGGGTTCGAGTCCCCCTCCTCGCACCAACTGTATTACTATTTTTTTGGACGATTTTTACATGGCAACTGCAGTCGAAACCTTAGGCAAACTCGAACGTCGTATCACGATCTCCTTCCCGCTGACCGAGGTCCGCGCTGAAGTTGAGAAGCGTCTGAAAGTGCAAGCCAAATCGGCTAAGGCACCAGGCTTCCGTCCGGGTAAAGTTCCTATGAAAATGGTCGCAGCACAATACGGTTATCAGATCGAGACCGAAGTGCTGAACGATAAAGTTGGCCGTGCTTTCAACGACGCCGCCAATTCCGCCGAACTGCGCGTAGCAGGCTACCCACGCATCGAGCCTAAGGAAGAGTCGGCTGAAGGCGTGCTGGCCTTCGACGCAACCTTCGAAATCTACCCGGAAGTCGTCGTTGGCGACCTGACCACCGTGGAAATCGAAACCGTCAAGGCTGACGTGTCGGAAACCGAAATCGACAAAACCATCGAAATCCTGCGCAAGCAGCGCGTTCACTTCCACACCAAGGGTGAAGCGGGTGAGCACGGCGACGGCGGCGCAGCGATTGCAGCCAACGGCGACCGCGTGACCGTCGACTTCGTCGGCTCGATCGACGGCGTTGAGTTCCCAGGCGGCAAAGCTGAAGACTACGCTTTCGTGCTGGGCGAAGGCCGCATGCTGCCAGAATTCGAAGCAGCCACCATCGGTCTGAAAGTCGGCGAAGCCAAGACCTTCCCACTGGCTTTCCCAGAGGACTACCATGGTAAAGACGTTGCCGGCAAAACCGCATCGTTCACCATCACCCTGAAGAAACTGGAATGGGCGCACCTGCCGGCAGTCGACGGCGAATTCGCCAAGTCGCTGGGCGTGGCCGATGGCGACGTCGCTAAAATGCGCGAAGACATCAAAGTCAACCTGGAACGCGAAGTTGCCGGCCGTGTCAAAGCCCGCAACAAGGAAGCCGTGATGGATGCGCTGGTCAAGACCGCCACCCTGGACGTGCCACAGGCGCTGATCGCTCAAGACACCGAGCGCCTGGCCGAAATGACCCGTCAAGACATGGCTCAGCGCGGCATGAACGTCAAGGACATCCCGTTCCCACCAGAACTGTTCGCGGAAAAAGCCGAGCGTCGTGTACGCCTGGGCCTGATCCTGTCGCAACTGGTCGGCGAGAACAAGCTGCAAGCCCAGCCGGAGCAGGTCAAAGCGCAAGTCGAAGACTTCGCACAGAGCTACGAAGACCCACGCGAAGTGCTGAAGTACTACTACAGCGATCGTCGTCGTCTGGCTGAAGTCGAAGCCCTTGTATTGGAAGAAAACGTCGTCAACTACGTGCTGGGCCTGTCGAAAACGTCGTCCAAGGTCGTGGCCTTCGACGAACTGATGGGAAGCAACGCACAAGCGTAATCCAGCGTGGGCCGCAGACTTAAGATGATGTAAGATTAAGTCTCCGGCCTCTAGCTGCTTCACAAGGAAATGGAATGACTGGTATGAACCGTAATCCGGCGCTGGACACTGAAATGCTCGGCCTGGTGCCGATGGTGGTCGAACAAAGCGGCCGCGGCGAGCGCTCCTATGACATTTACTCGCGCCTGCTGAAGGAACGCGTAATCTTCATGGTCGGCCCCGTCCACGACCAGATGGCGAACCTGATCGTCGCCCAGTTGCTGTTCCTCGAGAGTGAAAATCCGGACAAGGATATCTCGCTCTACATCAACTCCCCAGGCGGATCGGTCTCGGCCGGCTTGGCGATCTTCGATACGATGCAGTTCATCAAGCCTGACGTGTCGACGCTGTGCACCGGCATGGCCGCCTCGATGGGCGCCTTCCTGCTGGCGGCCGGCGCCAAGGGCAAGCGTTTCTCGCTGCCGAACTCGCGCATCATGATCCACCAGCCGTCCGGCGGCTCGCAGGGCATGGCTTCGGATATCGAAATCCAGGCCAAGGAAATCCTGTACCTGCGCCACCGTCTGAACTCGATCATGGCTGAACGCACGGGTCAAACCGTCGAGCAGATCGCCAAAGACACCGATCGTGATCGTTTCATGTCGGCGGAAGAGGCTGTAGAGTACGGTTTGATCGACAAAATGTTGTCCAACCGGGCTTGATGCTTCCTTCGCAGCATTGCTAAAAAAACGCCCGGGCGATTAATCGTTCGGGCGTTTCGTTTTTATTTCGGGTAGCATGTAGTCATAGGCGCGCTTTTCCAGACGCTAATAAAATCGATTACCTGCTTCCTGGCAACAGCTAAGCCATTCTGTAACCCAAAGAAAACTGCCCCATGTCAGACAAAAAATCCTCCAGCGGCGAAAAATTACTGTACTGCTCGTTTTGCGGCAAGAGCCAGCACGAGGTAAAGAAACTTATCGCCGGCCCATCGGTCTTCATCTGCGACGAATGCATTGACCTGTGCAATGACATCATCCGCGATGAAACCTCGGCCATCGAGTCGGTCACGGGCGCCAAGTCGGACCTGCCGACCCCGCATGAAATCAAGGACTTGCTGGACCAGTACGTCATTGGCCAGCAAACGGCCAAGCGCATCCTGTCGGTGGCGGTGTACAACCACTACAAGCGCCTCAAGCACCTGGGCAAGAAAGACGACATCGAACTGGCCAAGAGCAACATCCTGCTGGTCGGTCCCACCGGCTCGGGCAAGACCCTGCTGGCCCAGACCTTGGCCCGCATGCTGAACGTGCCGTTCGTCATCGCCGACGCCACCACCCTGACCGAAGCCGGTTATGTGGGCGAGGACGTTGAGAATATCATCCAGAAACTGTTGCAGAGCTGCAACTACGATGTGGAAAAAGCCCAACGCGGCATCGTCTACATCGACGAGATCGACAAGATCTCGCGCAAGTCGGACAATCCATCGATCACCCGCGACGTCTCGGGCGAGGGCGTGCAGCAGGCGCTGTTGAAACTGATCGAAGGCACGATGGCGTCGGTGCCGCCACAAGGCGGCCGCAAGCATCCCAACCAGGATTTCGTGCAGATCGACACCACCAACATCATGTTCATCTGCGGCGGCGCCTTCGACGGCCTGGCCAAGGTCATTTCCAACCGTTCGGAAAAATCCGGCATCGGTTTCTCGGCCAGCGTGAAGAGCAAGAAGGAACGCAGCGCCAGCGATGTACTGCTGGAAGCGGAACCGGAAGATCTGATCAAGTTCGGCCTGATTCCAGAGCTGGTGGGCCGTCTGCCGGTGGTCGCCACGCTGTCGGAACTGACCGAGGAAGCGCTGATCCAGATCCTGGTCGAGCCGAAGAACGCGCTGGTCAAACAGTACGCCAAGCTGCTCGACATGGAAGGCGCCGAACTGGAAATCCGTCCGGCCGCCCTGCATGCCATCGCCAAGAAGGCGCTGGCCCGCAAGACCGGTGCGCGCGGCCTGCGTTCGATCCTGGAGCACGCGCTGCTCGATACCATGTACGAGCTGCCTAATGAAACCAACGTCACCAAAGTGGTGATCGATGAAAATACGATCACCAGCGGCGCCAAGCCTTTATTGATCTACCAGGATCAGGCCAAAGCGTCTGGTGAGAATTAAATAACTTGTGCACACTTACCCCACGCCAAAGAAAAATTCATTTCGCATCCGTGGGGCAAGGCGGTACAATTTAAATCAATAAAAGAATGCAGGCTTCATTCGGAAAGCCACTCGTGACAGCAAGGTTTGTCACGCGTGGCTTTTTTATTTGTCGCGTTTTTTTAGAACATGATTGGCTTCTTTGAAAATACTCTTTTTTAGGAGAATTATTTCTTGTAGGTCGGTCTTGTGATTCGGCGGATCAGCGCCCACATCATAATCACGCTTTCACATAAGGTACGCCATGACAACTTCCAAATTAACTGAGCAAACTCAACTGCCGTTATTGCCGCTGCGGGATGTTGTAGTTTTCCCGCATATGGTGATACCGCTGTTCGTAGGGCGCCCAAAATCGATCAAGGCGCTGGAAGCCGCTATGGAGCAGGGCAAGAGCATCATGCTTGCTGCGCAAAAAGCCGCTGCCAAGGACGAACCTTCTGCTTCCGATATTTACGAGATCGGCTGCGTGGCCAATATTCTGCAAATGCTGAAACTGCCGGACGGCACCGTCAAGGTGCTGGTCGAGGGCGCTCAGCGCGCACGCATCAACCGCATCACCGATGCGCCGACGCACTTCATCGCCGATCTGACGCCGCTCGATTCCGAGCTGGGCGACGATTCGGAGATCGAAGCGATGCGCCGCGCCATCGTTCAGCAGTTCGACCAGTACGTCAAACTGAACAAAAAGATCCCGCCTGAGATCCTCGCTTCGCTGTCGGGCATCGACGACGCCGGCCGCCTGGCCGACACCGTCGCCGCGCACCTGCCGCTGAAGCTGGAGCAGAAACAGGTGATCCTGGAGATCTTCAGCGTGGCCAAGCGCCTGGAGCACCTGCTGGGCCAGCTGGAAGGCGAACTCGATATTCTGCAAGTCGAGAAGCGCATCCGTGGCCGCGTCAAGCGCCAGATGGAAAAGTCGCAGCGCGAGTACTACCTGAACGAGCAAGTCAAGGCCATCCAGAAGGAACTGGGCGAGGGCGAGGACGGCGCCGACCTGGACGAGCTGGAGAAAAAAGTCGCGCTGGCCAAGATGCCGAAAGAGGCATTGGACAAGGCCACCGCCGAGCTGAAAAAACTCAAGCTGATGTCGCCGATGTCGGCCGAAGCCACCGTCGTACGCAACTACATCGATACGCTGGTCAGCCTGCCTTGGAAGAAAAAATCCAAGGTCAACAACGACCTGTCGAACGCCGAGAAAGTGCTGGAAGGCGATCACTACGGCCTGGACAAGGTTAAAGAACGCATCCTGGAATACCTCGCGGTGCAACAGCGCGTCGACAAGCTGAAAGCGCCTATCCTGTGCTTCGTCGGTCCTCCGGGCGTGGGTAAGACCTCGCTGGGCCAGTCCATCGCGCGCGCCACGAACCGCAAGTTCGTGCGCATGGCGCTGGGCGGCGTGCGCGACGAAGCCGAGATCCGCGGCCACCGCCGTACCTACATCGGCTCGATGCCGGGCAAGGTGCTGCAGTCGCTGGCCAAGGTCGGCGTGCGCAATCCGCTGTTCCTGCTGGACGAGATCGACAAGATGGGCGCGGACTTCCGCGGCGATCCGTCGTCGGCCCTGCTGGAGGTGCTGGACCCCGAGCAGAACCACACGTTCTCCGACCACTACATCGAAGTCGATTTCGACCTGTCCGATGTGATGTTCGTGGCGACGTCGAACTCGTACAACATCCCGCCGGCGCTGCTGGACCGCATGGAAGTGATACGCCTGTCCGGTTACACGGAAGACGAGAAGACCAGCATCGCCCAGCGCTACCTGCTGCCTAAACAGATCAAGAACAACGGTCTGAAGGAAGACGAGATTTCGGTGGCCGAGTCGGCGCTGCGCGACATCATCCGCTACTACACCCGCGAAGCCGGCGTCCGTTCGCTGGAACGCGAAGTGTCGAAGATCTGCCGCAAGGTCGTCAAGATGCTGTTGTTGAAGAAGACCGAGAAGAAGGTCGCCGTCACTAACAAGAACCTGGACAAGTTCCTGGGCGTGCGTCGCTACGACTTCGGCGTGGCCGAGAAGGAAAACCAGATCGGCCAGGTCGTTGGTCTGGCATGGACCGAAGTGGGCGGCGATCTGCTGACCATCGAAGCCGTGCAGATGCCGGGCAAGGGCAATGTGATCCGCACCGGCACCTTGGGCGACGTGATGAAGGAATCGATCGAGGCAGCCCGCACCGTGGTGCGCAGCCGCGCCAATCGCCTGGGCATCAAGAACGAAGTGTTCGAGAAGGCCGACATCCACATCCACGTGCCGGAAGGCGCAACGCCGAAAGACGGTCCTTCGGCCGGCGCGGCGATGACGGTAGCGATGGTGTCGGTATTCACGGGCATTCCGGTGCGCGCCGACGTGGCGATGACGGGCGAGATCACGCTGCGCGGCGAAGTATTGCCGATCGGCGGCCTGAAAGAGAAACTGCTGGCGGCCCAGCGCGGTGGCATCAAGACCGTGCTGATCCCCGAGCAGAACGTCAAGGACCTGGCCGACATCCCGGACAATGTCAAAAACAAACTGGAAATCGTGCCGGTGCGTTGGATCGACAAAGTGCTGGAAATCGCGCTGGAACGCATGCCGGTGGCGCTGACGGAGACGGTTCCGGTGGAAGCCGTGGCCGCCGCGGCAGCCAAGGCCGACGGCCAAACGGAAGTGGTAAAACATTAACTTTTACTAGTGTTTAGTAACTGCTGATGCACAAACAGGCGCTTTTATAGCGCCTGTTTGTTATTTGACCCCATTTTTCTATGGTGCAGCGCTTGACACAGGGGCGGGCTGGCTTGTTTAATACGGCCTGAGATTTTTCTCGGCCTGACAACGGTATTCAAATACCGTTATCTGCGGGCTAAAACGATATAACCTTTGTGACGGGGAATTGCTTTGAATAAGACTGAATTGATCGACCATATTGCTACTACCGCCGATATCTCGAAAGCGGCTGCTGCACGCGCACTCGACGCGGTGATCGACGGTGTAACCACCACCCTGCAAAAGAACGACAGCGTCACCCTGGTCGGCTTTGGTACCTTCTCCGTGAGCGAACGCGCTGCCCGTACCGGCCGCAATCCGCGCACCAAAGAAGAGATCATCATCGAAGCGGCTAAAGTTCCTAAATTTAAAGCTGGTAAAGCTTTGAAAGATGCTGTAAACTAACGGACTTCAGTGAGCAGCAAGCAGTAAAGTTGCTCACTCAAGGCAAAACGGGCGGTTAGCTCAGTTGGTAGAGCGGAGCCCTTACAAGGCTTAGGTCGGGAGTTCGAGCCTCTCACCGCCCACCAGTTTTGCAGGTAGTAAGTGTAGTAAATAAGTGCAGTACCCAGTGTTTTGTTGGAGCGGTAGTTCAGTTGGTTAGAATACCGGCCTGTCACGCCGGGGGTCGCGGGTTCGAGTCCCGTCCGCTCCGCCAACAAAATACAACATTAGCAGTACCAAAGGAGCGGTAGTTCAGTTGGTTAGAATACCGGCCTGTCACGCCGGGGGTCGCGGGTTCGAGTCCCGTCCGCTCCGCCAAGAACAAGATACCCCGCAGCTATTATTAGCTGCGGGGTTTTTCTTTTTCCGAGCTGTATTATTTCAATCCCCTTCCTTTGAATATCCGGCTTCTTGCGATAAATATTCGCTTTAGAAACAAATGTTTGCCAGCGGTATCGTGCGCAAGTGCCTAGCTCATCAATAGTAAGATACATGCTGCAAAACTGAATCAATATTCATTTTGTTATTTGATCGACAATTTACCAAGGGGATACATTATGGCTTTTAAGAAATTTGCTATTGCCGCAGCTTTGTTGTGCGCATCGGCGGCCCAGGCGGCGCCGGTTTTTTCCGATAATTTTGACACCGATACACTGGCACTGAACGCCACCAACTTCCAGGGCGGCTGGGCTGTCGCCGGCGGCACCGTGGACGTCATCGGCGCGCCAGGCTTCTTCGATCTGGTGCCGGGCAATGGCCGCTACGTCGACCTGGACGGCTCGACCGGTCGCGCTGGTCTGCTGTTCAACTCGGTTTCGCTGAATGCTGGCGTCACCTACAAACTGTCGTTCGACCTGGCGGGCAACAACCGCGGCGCGGGTAACGACACCGTTGAAGTGGGTTTCGGTAGTGGCAGCCAGGTATTCACCCGTTCGGCCGCCGATGGCTTCCAGACCTTCAGCCTGACCTATACCGCCAGCACCACCGGCCTGGTGGGTTTCAGCTTCGCCGACCAGGGTCGCGACAACCAGGGCGCCTTGCTGGACCGCGTATCGATCACCGCCGTGCCTGAACCGGAAACCTACGGCATGCTGCTGGGTGGCCTGGCCCTGTTGGGCGTGGTCGCGCGCCGCCGCCAGGGCTGATTGCCGGCCTTGTAACACCAAGCCCGCCTCGGCGGGCTTTTTGTTGTCCGGTGTGGCGGCGTGACTGTTTTGCCAATGATTTACTCTTGCTATAGAGGGGGGCGCGCTGTAAAATCCGCCAACCGGAATTGGCGAACGCGAGTTCGCCTTTTTTGTATGTGCAAGTTCCACTCAATCCGAATTGGCAGACCATGTTTGAATTTATTCGTACCCATCAACGTTTGATGCAGATACTCCTGGCGATTATCATCGTCCCGTCGTTCGCATTCGTCGGCCTCGGCAGTTACAAGAGCTTCGGCGACGACGCCAATACGATCGCCAAGATCGACGGCAAACCCCTGAGCCAGCAAGAGTTCGATAATGCCGTGCGCAACCAGCTGGACAGCTACCGCCAGCGACTGGGCGCGCAGTTCGACCAGAAGATGTTCGACACCCCGGAATTCAAGCAAAACATCCTCGACCAGCTGATCGCCGAGCGCGCCGTGGCTGCCGAAGTGGTGCGTTCCCACCTGAGCGTCAGCGACGCCCAGCTGCAAAAAACCATCAAGGAGCAGTTCGGCGGCGAGGGCGCGTTCGACATGGAGCGCTACAAGACCATCCTGGCCGCGCAAGGCATGACGCCGACCATGTATGACCAGCGCATGCGCCACGACATGACCCTGCAACAGCTGGGCAACGCCATCCAGGCCACCGGCTTCGCGCCGCGCGCCGTGGCCAAGACCTTGTCCGATATCGGCGCGCAGGAACGCGAAGTGCAGGAGCTGCTGCTGCCGGTGGCCGATTTCGTGCCGCAAGTGAAAATCACCGACGCCATGGTCAAGGCTTTCTACGACAAGAACGCCAAGTTCTTCGAAGTGCCTGAGCAGGCCAAGATCGAATACGTGGTCTTCAACAGTGCTGCCGTGATGAGCCAGATCGCCGTGACCGACGCCGAAGTGGCCGCGTATTACGCCGCCAACCAGGCCGGCTTCACGACGGCCGAAAGCCGCCGCGCCGCGCACATCCTGATCGCGCTGAAGAAGGGCGCCAACGCCGCCGACACCGCCGCCGCCAAGGCCAAGGCCGACGCCATCGTGGCCGAGCTGCGCAAGACCCCTGGCGACTTCGCCAAGGTCGCCAAGGCCAAGTCGGAAGATCCGGCATCGGGCGAGCTGGGCGGCGATCTGGACATCGTCACCAAGGGTTCGCTGCCGGCGCCGGTCGAAGCGGCCGTGCTCAAGCTCAAGCAGGGCGAGATCAGCGATCCGGTGCAGTCGGAATTCGGTTTCCACGTGCTGACCGTGACCGCGCTCAAGCCAGCCGTGGTCAAGCCGCTGGACGAAGTGAAGAACGAAGTGGCCGAAGCGCTGAAGAAACAGAAAGCCGCGAAGAAGTATTCGGAAATGGCGGAAGCCTTCACCAATACCGTCTACGAGCAGTCTGACAGCCTGAAGCCGGTTGCCGACAAGCTGGGCCTGAAGATCGAAACGGCTGCCAATGTTTCGCGCACGCCGACGCCGATGGCCGCTACTGCGCCGTACAACAACGCCAAGTTCCTGGCCGCGCTGTTCTCCAACGAGTCGATCAGCAGCAAGCGCAACACAGAAGCTGTCGAGACCGCGCCGAGCACCCTGGTGGCCGGCCGCATCGTCGAATTCAAGCCGGCCAGCAAGCGTCCGTTGGCCGAAGTCGACGCCGCCATCCGTCAGCGCGTGACGATGGAAGAAGCCGCCAAGCTGGCCGCCAAGACCGGCGCCGAGAAACTGGCCGCCTTCAAGAAATCCGGCGACGCCGCCGGTTTCGGCGCCGCCAAGCTGGTGTCCCGTTCCAAGCCGGAAGGCGTGAACGGCCTGGCGATGCAGGAAGTGATGAAAGCCGATACCGCCAAGCTGCCAGCCTACGTTGGCGTGGATGTGCCGGGCATGGGCTACGGCATCTACCGCATCGGCAAGGTGCAGCAGCCTGAAGTGCAGGACGAGGCCCGTCGCAAGTCAGAAGCCGAGCAGATCAGCAGCATTGTTGCCCAGCAAGAGATGCATGACTACATAGAACTGCTGAAGCAAAAGGCCAAGGTCAAGATCTTGAAGCCGATCGTAAAAACCACAGTAGCAGAAGTGAAGTAATGTCCTCATCCGGGAAGCGCAACGCGCTTCCCGGCTCCGTAGCGCCCTTCCTCTCACGGTGCGTCCGCACCGCTCCCCCGATCTCCCGCATTGTCCCGCCGATCCCTTCGTTTTCGCTAGTTAGTTGTTCTTTTTGAATAATTTATTGACATCTAAATTGGGCGGGTGTAACGTTAATTCGCGCAGCTAGCTCATCAGGCGCATCTGGTTTCCACATTTTTTTACGGGGAAAATATGAAACTAAAATCGTTCTTCATCGGGACTGTGCTGGCGGCCGCCTCGATGTCAAGTTATGCCGCCGGCGACAGTCAGGTGCTGGGATTTTCTCTCAGCGGCAATCCTGTTATTGGCTATAGCACAGCCTTTGGTGTGACCCATCTGGCGACGGGCACGTTCACCGATGTCATCACCTTCAGCCCATCGGTCGGCCCCAGCGTGCTGGACGGCTGGCTGCAAACCATGAATCTGAGCGGTGGCCACGACATCGACTTCATCTCGGCCAGCTTGAACGGCAATGCCTTGACGTTCACGCCCGCCGGCGCGGTCGAAATCGGTACGCTCAACCCGGTCTGGGTCACCGGTCCCTTGGTGCTGACGGTGAAGGGAGTTACGAACAGCGTCACCGCCAGCTATTCGGGCGGACTGAACGTGAATCCGGTGCCGGAGCCGGAAACTTACATCATGATGCTGGGCGGCCTGGGCATTCTGTCGTTCATCGGGCGCCGCCGCAAAAAAAGCTGACGCCTGATCGGCCAATACACGCGCTGTCGATATGACAAAGCCCTGAAAGCCGCATGCCGGCTTCAGGGCTTTTGTGTTGTGCGCGCGGTCGCCGCGTGCCGTTAGCGCGCCATCAGCGACAGCGCGGCGTGGTGGAAAGCCTCGGCATCGATATCCGGCAGTTCCAGCGGCAGCGCCTGGGCGAACTTGACGAAGTTGCGGTCGATCGAACGCAGGTAGGCTGGATCGTAGTGGTCGGCCAGCAATTCCTCCACCAGCACCGGCATGGCGCCGTCGACCGCCATGGCTTGCCAGCGCTTGATCGTCTCGCGGCCGTGCAGCGCCACCAGATGTTCCAGCTGCTCGTTGAGCGAGGCCGGGCTATCGGTGAAATGCGCATAATCTTCCATCAGCAGACGCACGCGATTCTCGCGCGACAGCGTCAGCGCGATGCAGTCCGAGGCGCGCATGGTATCCATCAGCGCCGCCGGCACGCGCAGGTTGCCGACCTTCTTGCTTTCCGATTCGACGAACACCGGCAGCGCCGGATCGAAGTTGCGCAGCGCATGCCAGATGGCGGTCTCGAATGCCTTCTGGCTGGGCTGTGGCTGGCTGGGCAGGTTGCCCAGCACCGAGCCGCGATGCGCGGCCAGCTGCTCCAGGTCCAGCACCTGCGCGCCATGCGCGTGCAGCACTTCCAGCAGGCGGCTCTTGCCGCTGCCGGTGGTGCCGCAGATGACTTTGAAATGCAACGCCGGCGCCTGCTCCAGCGCCGCGTTGACGTGGGCGCGGAAGGCTTTGTAGCCGCCGTCCAGCTGCGCCACCGGCCAGCCTATCTTGGCCAGGATGTGTGCCACAGAGCCGCTGCGGTTGCCGCCGCGCCAGCAATAAATCAGCGGGCGCCATTCGCGCGGCTTGTCCAGCCACAGCGCCTCGATGTGGGCGGCGATGTTCTTGGCCACCAGCGCGGCGCCGACCTTCTTCGCTTCAAACGAATTGACCTGCTTGTACATGGTGCCGACGCGGATGCGCTGCTCGTCGTCCAGCACCGGCGCGTTGATGGCGCCCGGCAGGTGGTCTAGCGCGAATTCGGCTGGGCTGCGGACGTCGATGATGGCGTCGAAGCGGTCCAGTTGCAGGAGCGCGTCGTCGAAGCCGATAATTTGTGGATACTTCATCAGAATTGTTCCGAGAAACCTCGTCCTTCAGGGCGAGGAGTGAAAGGAGCCGACTCCGCAGGAGTCGATGCGAGGGAAGAAAACATGGAACTCATGCGTTCGGCAGTGGTCAAATAAATATGAAACTGGTCTACCGATATCGCGTCAAATCCCTGACCGGTCTGCTGAACCAGCAAGCACGGACGGTCAATTTCGTCTGGAATTACTGCAACGACCGGCAAAAGGATGCGTTGCGCTTCGGCCGGCGCTGGCATACGGGATTTGACCTGATCAAGCTGACCAGCGGTTGCTCCAAAGAGCTTGGTCTGCATTCGGGCACGGTCAACGACATCTGCCAGCGCTACGCCAATTCGCGCGCCATATCCCGCCGGCCTTACCTGCGTTATCGCGGCCGCAAGGCGATGGGCTGGGTGCCGTTGAAGGGACGTGAACTCAAGCGTGAAGGCAACGCCTTCCGGTTCGCTGGCCGCACGTTTCGTGTGTTTTACTCGCGCCCTCTGCCGGAAGGGAAAATCCTCGATGGCACCAACTTTTCGCGCGACCGGCGCGGCAACTGGTTTCTCAATATTGTCGTCGAGGTGGAACCGGCACCGGTCCGCGTCCCCGTGCGCGGGGTCGGTATCGAGCTCGGCCTGAAGATGCTGGCGACTTTGAGTGACGGCAGCACCGTCGAAGCACCTCGCTTTTACCGGGAAGCCGAGGCGGCGCTGGCGTGTGCCCAGCGCGCGCGCAAGAAGCGGCGGATCAAGGCCATCCACGCCAAGATCGCCAACTGCAGGCTCAATTTTCTGCACACCCATACCAGCGCGATCATCGCCGCCTTCGACTATATCGTGGTCGGCAACGTCAATGCGCAAGGACTCGCCAAAACCAGCATGGCGAAGTCGGTCTACGATGTCGGCTGGTCGTCCTTCCGTACACAACTGGCGTACAAGGCTGTTAAGCATGGCGCCTGGTTCGAGGAAGTCGACGAACGTTTCACCACCCAGGTCTGCTCGCATTGTGGCGCTTTGCCCGATACGAGGCCGATGGGTATCGCAGACCTTGGAGTAAGAGAGTGGTGCTGTAGCGATTGCGGTGCTGTACATGATCGTGATCTTAATGCTGCGGTCAATATTCTCCGTCGCGGACGTGCGACGCTAGCGGTAGGAATCTCCATTCTTTAGGGCGGAGAGGACGTCAATTTGCCTTGATGCTTTTTTGTAGGACTGGCCAGATATTGGCCAGGATGGTGGGGTGGGCCGTCGCCAGCGGATGCAGGCGGTCGGCTTGGAACAGTTGCGGCTGGTCGGCGATCCCGTCGAGCATGAACGGCACCAGCGGCGCCTTGATCTCCTTGCTCAAGCTGCCATACATGGCGTAGAACTTGTCGGCATAGTCGCGCCCGTAGTTGGGCGGCATGCGCATGCCGATCAACATGACCCTGGCGTCGGCCTTGGTGGCGGCATCGGCCATGGCGCGCAGATTGGTTTCGGCGGCGGCCACCGGCAGGCCGCGCAAGCCATCGTTGGCGCCCAGCTCGATCACCACCAGCGCCGGTTTGTACTTTTGCAGCAGCGCCGGCAGGCGCGAACGGCCGCCGCTGGTGGTCTCGCCGCTGACGCTGGCGTTGACCACGGTGGCCTGGATGTTTTGATCCTTGAGTTTCTGCTCCGCCAGCGCGACCCAGCCGGCGCCGCGCGCCAGGCCGTATTCGGCCGACAAACTATCACCGAGCACCAGCACGGTTTTTGGTGCAGAATAGGCGCTCGCCGCCGCCGATGCCAGCAGCAGGGCGGCCAGAGCCTGAGTACTCAGTTTTCTTGATAAACCGTTTTTTATTCCAACTAACACATTCAGCATGCCTGATTTCCCTAAAGCGTCTTCCAATTTCATGCCGGACGGACCGGGCGTGACGGCCAGCGTCGTTGCAGCCACCGCGTCCGGTCCACAGCCCGCCATCGCCGTCAGCGGCCTGGCCAAGCGCGTGGCCGACGCCAGCGGCGAACTGACGATCTTGCACGAGGTGGATTTTACCGTGCAAAAAGCCGAGACGCTCGCCATTGTAGGCGCTTCCGGCTCCGGCAAGTCGACTTTGCTTGGATTGCTGGCGGGCCTGGACACGCCCAGCGCCGGCAAGGTGGTGCTGGACGGCGTCGATATCTACGCGCTGGACGAGGATGGCCGCGCCGTGCTGCGCAAGGAAAAACTGGGCTTTGTGTTCCAGTCCTTCCAGCTGCTGCCGCATTTGACGGCGCTGGAAAACGTCATGCTGCCGCTGGAGCTGCGCGGCGCGCATCACGCCCGCGAGAGCGCGGAGATCATGCTGGAGCGGGTAGGGCTGTCCAGCCGGCTGAAGCACTATCCCAAGTATTTGTCCGGCGGCGAGCAGCAGCGCGTGGCGCTGGCGCGCGCCTTCGTGACCGAACCGCCGCTGCTGTTCGCCGACGAGCCGACCGGCAGCCTTGACGCCGCCACCGGCGAGGCCGTCATCAAGCTGATGTTCGAATTGAACCGCCAGCACGGCTCGACACTGGTTCTGGTCACGCACGACCAGGCGATGGCGGCGCGTTGCAGCCGCACCATCACCATCGCGGCGGGCCGCCTGGTGTGAGTTGACGGGGACTTGTTTATATCGTAAGTTCTAGCCTTTCTTGCAACCTGATATAAACAATATGTTCAATTTCGTCCGCCGCACGGCCGCCATAACGCTGATGCTCGCTGGCGGCGCTTCCGCCGCCGCAACATCCGCGACACCCGCGCCACCGCACTCGCCGCAGCAATGGCGACAGGCGGCCATCGCCGACATCGAAGCCGCCTACCAGATCACGCTGGACAACCACCCGGGCACCCACGATCCCGCCAATCCCGCATTCCGCAACAATCTGGCCAAGGCGCGTTCGGCCGGCCTGGCGCTGGCGGCCCGGGTGCGCAACAGCGCCGGCTACCGGGCCGCGCTGCAGCGCTTCAATACCCAGATCCACGACGGCCACGCCGGCGTTGCCGTGGGCGCCATCGACCAGCTGCCGCTGCGTTGGCCAGGCTTTGTGGCGGCATGGCGCGGCGACGGCATGCTGGTCTACAAATCGGAGCCGGGCGGTCCGCCTGCCGGCGCGCGCATCGACAGCTGCGATGGGCTGAGCATGACTCAACTGGCCGAGCGCAATGTGTTCGCCTTTGAGCGCCGCATCGAAGAGCGGGGACACTGGTGGGTGTATGGCCGCGACGTCTTCATCGACAAGGGCAATCCCTTCATCAAGCTGCCGACGCGTTGCCGCTTCACGCTGAACGACAAGCAGACGGAGTTGCCCCTGGCCTGGCGCCCGCTCACCGAGCAAGCCACGGCCTGGCGCAATGTCAACTACAACGGTCCGACGCTGCCGGTCGGCCTGACCGAGCCGCGCGCAAAGCTGTACTGGGTATCGATGCCGACCTTCCAGCCCGACGAGCGGCAGCGCGAAGCCTATCGGGCGATGACGGCCGAGGTGCGCGACCATCGGCAGCGCTATCTGGACGCGGATGCGGTGGTGATCGATCTGCGCGACAACCAGGGCGGCTCGTCGGCGTGGAGCCTGGAATTTGCGCAGGCCTTGTGGGGCGCTGGCCGGGTGTCCCGCAGCATCAACGCGCGCTCGGCGCAGGAACATGTGTGGTGGCGCACCTCGCCCGCCAATATCGCCTATGTGGCGGAGCTGGTCGGTCTGTTGCGGCAAGAGAAGCAGGAGAGCGTCGCGCTTGAAATCGGCCTCATTGCCGAGGGTATGCAGACCGCATTGGCGCGTGGCGAAAAGTTCTATGTCGAGCAGGACTCCGCAGCTGAGAGCGGGCAGGATGGCGGCGCCGGCAAGCCGCCCGACGATCCGCCTGCCTTCACCGCGCCGGTATATGTGGTGGTGCCCGGCCAGTGCGCCAGCGCCTGCCTTGACGCGCTGGACTACTTCACCATGTTCCCGAATACGAAATTGATCGGCGCGCCCAGCGCCGCCGATTCGACCTACATGGAAGTGCGCGTGCAGGACCTCGCTTCGGGGCTGGCCAAGGTCATCATCCCGAACAAGGTGTACGTGGGGCGCGCGCGTGCGGCGGGACAATTCTACTCACCGGCGATCTATGTCAATGACGTCGAGTGGTCGCCGCCCGTCTTCCTCAAGGCGATCGAGGCCGACCTGGCCGGGCGCTGAGCTTCAGCGGCCGTGGTGCTGGACCATGCGGTTCAGCGCCACGCGGATCGCCGGCACCAGTTCGCTGGCGGTCAGGCCGATCGGACCGCTGCCTTCGGTGACCAGCACGTCGGCCGCCATGCCGTGCAGCCAGACCCCGGCCAGCGCGGCCTCCCACAAAGGCCAGCCTTGCGCCAGCAGGCTGCCGCACAGACCGGACAGCACGTCGCCGGTACCGGCGCTGGCCAGCGCCGGATTGCCGGTGGTGTTGATGACGGCGTCGCCGTTCGGCGCCGCGATCACCGTGCCGGAACCCTTCAGCACCACATTGGCGTTCAGCTTGGCCGCCAGCTTGCGGGCCGCACCCACGCGGTCCGATTGCACCTCGGCGATGGTGGCGCCCAGCAGGCGCGCCGCCTCCAGCGGATGCGGGGTCAGCACGCAGCCGCCGGGCCGCTGCGCCAGCGCCGCCTGCAAGGCCGGTTCCGCCGCCAGCAGGTTGAGGGCGTCGGCATCGGCCAGCAGCGCGCTGTCGCTGGCGATGGCGCGCGCCAGCAGGGCCGAGGCCAGGCGCGAGGCGCCCAGGCCGGGGCCGATCACCAGCGTCGATGAGCGCATGTCGAAATCGTCGGCGAGCCGGCACATCAGTTCCGGCTGGCCGCTGTCACATGGCAGCGGGTCTTCCACGAACAGCGCGTAGACGCGGCCGGCGCCGCTGTTCAAGGCGGTGCGCGCTGCCAGCAGCGGCGCGCCGCTCATGCCGCGCGCACCGCCGATCACCGCCACGTTGCCGTAGCTGCCCTTGTGCGAGTTGTGCACCCGCGAGCGCAAATGGCGCGAGAAGAATTTGACGTCGTTCAGGTGCAGCCGCGCCGGCGCGAAGTGGCCGATGTCGATGTCCAGGCGCGCCACATCCACCAGGCCGGCGTAGTCGCGGCCGTCGCAGGTGTGCAGGCCCGGCTTGTTGCCGATGAAGGTGGCGGTGTGGGTGGCGTGGATCGCCACGCCGTCCGGGCCGACGATGGCGCCGGTGTCGGCATCGAGGCCGCTGGGCAGGTCCAGCGCCAGTACCGAGCATGTGAGGCCGTTGACCGCCAGCGCCAGCTCGCGCAGCGCGCCGGCCAGCGGGCGTTGCAGGCCGAGGCCGAACAAGCCGTCGACCACCAGCGTCCAGTCGGTGCCGGCCACTTCCGCCAGATCAAGCTCGGCAAAGCGGGCGTCGCTGGTTTGGGCGCGCTGCAAGGCCACCGCGCGTTCGGTGGAGGATATCGACTGCGGCGGGAAATGCAGGATGCTCACCTGGGCGCCGGCATAGGCCAGGTGGGCCGCCGTTTCCAGCGCGTCGCCGCCGTTGTTGCCGGGGCCGGCTAGCACGAGCACCCTGGCCTTGGCGGTGGAGAACGGCAGCAGATCCAGCGCGGCGTTGGCGCCGGCCTGGCCGGCCCGCTGCATCAGTACACCGTCCGGCAGCGCGGCGGCGGCCGCTTCTTCGATGGCGCGTATCTCCGCGCAGGAGTAGAGTGGGTTCATGGTGCAATTTTAGCATCTAATTTATGTTGTAAGGCCGCTGTCCGGTGCGCGGCCGAGCCACTACAATATACGCTTCAGTCATCGTAACGAGGCATGCATGGATTGGCAATTCTGGATAGACCGGGGTGGTACGTTTACCGACATCGTGGCGCGCCCGCCCGACGGTCGCCTGCGCACGCTCAAGCTGCTGTCCGAGAATCCCGAGCAGTACGCCGATGCGGCCATCGCCGGCATCCGCCAGATGATGGGCGTGGCCAAGGGCAAGCCGATACCGGTGGCGCAGATCGGCGCGGTCAAGATGGGCACCACGGTCGCCACCAACGCGCTGCTGGAGCGCCAAGGCGAGCCGACCGCGCTGGCCATCACGCGCGGCTTCCGCGACGCGCTGCGCATCGCCTACCAGAACCGGCCGCGCCTGTTCGACCGCCACATCCTGCTGCCCGAGCTGCTGTACAGCCACGTGATTGAAATCGACGAACGCATGGGCGCGCATGGCGACACCGTCGCCGTGCTCGACATGGAAACCGCGCGCGCCGGCCTGGCGGCGGCTTACGACATGGGCCTGCGTTCGCTGGCCATCGTCTTCATGCACGGCTACCGCTATCACGCGCACGAGGTCAAGGTGGCCGAGATGGCGCGCATGATGGGCTTTACCCAGGTGTCGGTATCGCACGAGGTCAGCCCGATGATGAAGCTGGTCGCGCGCGGCGACACCACGGTGGTCGACGCCTATCTGTCGCCGATCCTGCGCCGCTATGTCGACCAGGTGGCCAAGGAGATGCCGGGCGTGAACCTGCAGTTCATGCAGTCCAGCGGCGGCCTGACCGACGCGCGCGCCTTCCACGGCAAGGACAGCATCCTGAGCGGCCCGGCCGGCGGCATCGTCGGCATGGTCCGCGCCAGCAAGTTGGCCGGCTTCGACAAGGTGATCGGCTTCGACATGGGCGGCACCTCGACCGACGTCTCGCATTTCTCCGGCGAGTTTGAGCGCGTGTTCGAAACCCAGGTGGCCGGTGTGCGCATGCGCGCGCCGATGATGAGCATCCACACGGTGGCGGCGGGCGGCGGCTCCATCCTGCATTTCGACGGCAGCCGCTATCGCGTCGGTCCGGACAGCGCGGGCGCCAATCCGGGGCCGGCCAGCTACCGGCGCGGCGGCCCGTTGGCGGTCACCGACTGCAACGTCATGCTGGGCAAGATCCAGCCCAATCACTTCCCGCAGCTGTTTGGCGCCGAAGGCCGGCAGGCGCTCGACGCCCACGCCGTGCGCGCCAAATTCGCCGAACTGGCGGCGCGGATCAAGGCCGCCACCGGCAAGGAGACCACGCCCGAGCAGGTGGCCGAGGGCTACATTGAAATCGCCGTCGGCAACATGGCCAACGCGATCAAGCAGATCTCGGTGCAGCGCGGGCACGACGTCACCGAATACACGCTGACCAGCTTTGGCGGCGCGGGCGGCCAGCATGCCTGCCTGGTGGCCGATGCGCTGGGCATGACGACGGTGTTCGTGCATTCGCTGGCCGGCGTGATGTCGGCCTACGGCATGGGCCTGGCCGACCAGACCGCGATGCGCGAAGCAGCAGTGGAAAAGCGCCTGAACGTGGAAGGCTTGGTGGAACTCGAGGCGCGCCTGCACGCGCTGGGCCGCCAGGCGCGCGCCGACCTGCAGCACCAGGGCGTGGAGGACGAACGCATCGTGCTGATACGCCGCGTGCACCTGCGCTACGAGGGCACCGATTCCGCGCTGATCGTGTTGTTCGATACCGCCGACAGCATGAAGGAGCAGTTCGAGGCGGCCTACCGCAAGCGCTATTCCTTCCTGATGCCGACCAAGGCACTGATCGTGGAGGCGGTGTCGGTGGAGGCGATCGGCAAGTCCGACGCGCCGGCGGAATCGGTGGAGCCGGCGCCGCGCCGCGTGTCCGGCCTGATGCCGCACGCGGTGGTGCCGATGTACGCCGACGGCAAGTGGCGCCAGACCAGCCTGTATCAGCGGGGCGCCACGCGCATCGGCGACATCGTCAAGGGTCCGGCCATCATCGCCGAGGCGAATGCGACCACCATCGTCGAACCCGGCTGGCAGGCGGAGGTGACGCTGCACGACCACCTGGTGCTCAGGCGCGTGGTGGCGCTGCCTGAGCGTCGCGCCATCGGCACCAACGCCGACCCGGTGATGCTGGAGATCTTCAACAACCTGTTCATGTCGATCGCCGAGCAGATGGGACTGCGTCTGCAGAACACCGCGTACTCGGTCAATATCAAGGAGCGGCTGGACTTCAGCTGCGCGATATTTGACGCCGACGGCAACCTGATCGCCAACGCGCCGCACATGCCGGTGCATCTGGGCTCCATGGGCGAGAGCATCAAGACCGTGATGCGCGAGAACGCCGGCCAGATGCGCGCCGGCGACGTCTTCATGCTCAACGACCCGTACAACGGCGGCACCCATCTGCCGGATGTGACGGTGATCTCGCCGGTGTTCGACGAGGCGGGCGCGGACATCCTGTTCTACGTCGGCTCGCGCGGCCATCATGCGGACATCGGCGGCACAACGCCGGGCTCGATGCCGCCGGATTCGCGCGTGATCGAGGAAGAGGGCGTGTTGATCAATAACTTCAAGTTGGTCGATGGCGCCGCCGGCGGCCAGCTGCGCGAAGCCGAGACGCGCGCCATGCTGACCGGGGCGCGCTACCCGGCGCGCAATCCGGACCAGAACATGGCGGACCTGCGGGCGCAGGTGGCGGCCAACCAGAAGGGCGTGGACGAGCTGCGCAAGATGGTGGCGCACTTCGGCCTGGAGGTGGTGCAAGCCTACATGGGCCACGTGCAGGACAACGCCGAGGAAGCGGTGCGGCGCGTGATCAGCGCGCTGAAGGACGGCAGCTACACGCTGCAACTGGATAACGGCGCGCAGATCCAGGTGGCGGTGCGGGTCGACCACGCCGGGCGCAGCGCGGAGATCGATTTCACCGGCACTTCGCCACAGCTGGAGAACAACTTCAACGCGCCGTCGGCCGTCTGCATGGCGGCGGTGCTGTACGTGTTCCGCACGCTGGTGGACGACGAGATTCCTCTCAACGCGGGCTGCCTGAAGCCGCTGAAGGTGCTGATACCGCCTGGCTCCATGCTCAATCCGTGCTATCCGGCATCGGTAGTGTCGGGGAACGTGGAGACGTCGACCTGCATCACCAATGCGCTGTATGGCGCGCTGGGCGTGATGGCTGCGGCGCAGGGCACGATGAACAACTTCACCTTTGGTAATGCGCAGTACCAGTACTACGAAACCATCAGCGGCGGCTCCGGCGCTGGTCCTGGCTTCGACGGCACCAGCGTGGTGCAGACCAATATGACCAACTCGCGCCTGACCGATCCCGAGATCCTGGAGTTCCGCTTCCCGGTGCGACTGGAAAGCTACGCGATCCGCGAAGGCAGCGGTGGGGCGGGGCAGTGGCATGGCGGGAACGGCGGCACGCGCAAGGTGCGCTTCCTCGAAGCGATGACGGCGGCCATCCTGTCCAACAACCGCATCCATGCGCCGTTCGGCATGGCCGGCGGTGAGCCGGGCGCCCTGGGGCGCAACACCGTGCTGCGCGCGGACGGCAGCGTCGAGCAGCTGGCGCATATCGGCAAGACCGACATGCAGCCCGGCGACCTGTTCATCATCGAAACGCCGGGCGGCGGCGGCTATGGACCGGTTGGCGGCGAGGGTGGGCAATGAGGCCGCTGCCAGCCGGTAGCTTCCTGCTGCGCCCCTTCATCGCCGCCGACGCGCCGGCCTTCGCTGCTGGTGTGCGCGAATCGATGGCGAGTGTCGGCCTGTGGATGTCCTGGGCGCATGCCGAGTACACCGAAGAGCAGGCGCTGTCGTGGTTTGAATGGTGCGACGCCAGCCGCGCCGACGGCAGTGCCCACGAATTCGGCATCTTCCTGGCGGACGGCCAGACCCTGATCGGCGGCGGCGGCTTGAACCAGCTGAATGCCTTGCACGGGTTCTGCAACCTGGGCTACTGGGTACGCGAATCGGCACAGCGGCAGGGCGCCGCGGTGGCTACGGCGTCGGCGCTTGCGGCCTACGCCTTCGGGCAGCTGCAACTATCGCGGGTGGAGATCGTGGTCGCCGCGGGCAACGAACCCAGCCTGGCGGTGGCACGCAAGGCCGGCGCCACGCACGAATGCCTGGCCCGCAACCGGCTCAGGCTGCGCGAGCGCAGCGTTGACGCCCATGTCTTTTCCTTGATACCCGACTGACGAAGCGCCTGTCGATACCATCGGCATCACAAAACAGTACCAGCGATTCCCGGCTTGTCCAGCACAAGCCGGCGGCGTACAGTTTTGGTTCGATGAACAGATGGAAGGGAGGACCCAGTGCGCATGCTATTCAAGCTCCTGCGTGGACGCAGTTCGGCACACCGTGCGATCTGGTCGGCCTTTCTGCTGTGTGCCATGTATTTTGTGACGTGGTACCTGATCTCGCACCTGTCGAATTTCCCCGGCTCACTGATTTTGTAACTACGCCGTGGTGGCGATACCGTATTTGCGCTGGGTGTGCGAATACTGGGCCTGCAGCGCCTCCAGCGAAGGATGGGCAGGGTCGATCTTGCGCATGCGCTCCAGCAAGAAGGAGCATTGTTCGGCCAGCGGCACTTCCCAACCCAGATCGTCCAGCTGCTTGAGTATCGCCGACGTCGCCGCCGGCAGCAGCGCCATATTGGCCGGCGCCTTGCGCAGGGCCGCGCTGAGCGTATCGACCGCCGCCCGCAGGTCGCCCTGGCTGCGTTGTTCGGACGCGTGGGCGATCAGTTCCTCCACCTGATGCTTGATCTGCTCACCCATGCCTTCGGCCAGGTCGTGGCGGCCGGCTTTTTCAAACACCTGCACCGCGTCGTCCATCGAGACGCCGCTTTCGGTATCGTTCATCAGGTTCAGCATCAGCTCGGACGCCTGCTGGTCCAGCTTGACGTTCAGGCAGCTGTGCACCAGGCCGATTTTCAGGCCGGTCGACAGGCCGCGACTGGCGCCGATGGCGGTGACAGCGTTGGTCAGCTCGGTCGCCGCGCCGGTGATGTTGCCCGTCATTTCCTGCAACAGGCCGGCGGCGATCGCGCGGCAGGCCTCGACGTTGGCGCTGCCGCGCAATGAGCGTTCCATGTCGCGGATCACGCCGCTGGCCTGGTTGGCGTCGCCTTTCTTGACCAGGGTCTTGACCAGTTTGACGTGGTCTTCCGGATCGCGGAATTCGGAATACTTGGCCTTGGCCACCACCTGCTTGAACGCCTTCTCGGCGACGCCGACATCGCCCGTCTCGAACGCCACCTCGCCCAGGTGCCGCAGGCGCCGCACCATGTTGGGGGAGATCGCCACCGCGTCTTCCAGTATCTTTTTGGCCGCTTCCTGCTGGCCCAGCGCCTCGTGGGTGCGTGCCAGCAGATCGTAGGCCGCCATGAACTTGGGGTTCTGGATCAGCAACTCCTGCAAGGTTTCCTGCGCCTCGATGAACTTCTGTTGGCCGAACTGGCAGCGCGCCATGCCCAGATGCGCCCAGGCGATGGGGCGGTTCATCAGGATGACCTGGTACACCACCTCGGCGTCGGCCAGTTCCTCCAGCGACACCAGCAGCTCGGCGCGCAGCCGCGCGAACTCGATGGCGTAGCGGGGATTCTTTTCTTCCGCAATGCCGCACTCGCCGATGGCCTTGCGGATATTGCCCAGCTCGACCAGCTGGTGCACCGGCAGGAACACGTCGCGCCGTTCGACCGCCTTGCGCACGCGTTGCATCAGCGCGTCCACGGTGAAAGGTTTGAGGACGTAGTCGGTCGGGGTCAGCTCGGCCGCGCCGATCACTTTGCTGTAGACGCCCTCGGAAGTGAGCATGACGAAAATCGTCGATGCCGAGATCAGCTTGTGGTGGCGCAGGTCCTCCAGCAGCTGCTGGCCGTCCTGGCCGTTGTTTTCGCCGCTGCCGTTGCCCAGGTCGTACTCGCACAGGATGATGTCGAACGGTTTCTTGCCCAGCTGGCGGATGGCCGTGCCTGAGCTGACCGCGTAATCGATCTTGGTGATGCCGGACTGGTTAAGCATGTTGTGCAGGTTGCCGCGCATTCCCGGATTGGGGTCCACGATCAGCACTGACAATTCACTATATTCCGCCATGTTACGCATCCAAGCTAAAGTTAAATCTAGCATACTCCATGGCAAGTCAAAATGTGATGAAAACCGGGTGGTTTGCCCTGGACTAGGGCATATTCCCCCTCAAAAGGGCTCCAAATGTTGCTTCAACGGCACTTTTTGGTCCGAATTGGCGCTGTATAGACAGCGTGGTAAGAGGTATAATGCGCGCAAAGGAAATTCTGCATTACAAGTATCTCGTGCTCCATCTACCTTTAATCCGCAGCCACGCTGCATCAACCATCCTCCAACCATGTTGATTCTGCCGGGCTCCAACGCCCTGTCCGCATTCCGTAGCCAACGCCTGTTAACTCAACTGCAAGCCGCGCTGCCTGCCGTCGCCGCCGTCCAGGCGCGCTATGTCCACTTCATCGATGCCGCCGAACCGCTGTCGGCCGACGACACCAGCCGCCTCGGCGCGCTGCTGACCTATGGTGAGCCGGCGCATGCCGACAACACCGATGGCGCCGTCGAAGAGTTCTTCGTCATTCCGCGCTTCGGCACGATCTCGCCGTGGGCCTCCAAGGCCACCGACATCGTCCACAACTGCGGCATGGCGCACATCAAACGCGTCGAACGCGGCATCGCCTTCCGCATCAACCTGAAGACCGGCATCCTGGGCAGCAGCATCGGCGCCGCCAAGAAGCTGTCCGACGCAGAAGTGCAGGCCGTGGCAGCGCTGCTGCACGACCGCATGACGGAATCGGTGCTGCGCCATCCCGACGAAGCGGCCGGCCTGTTCCGCACGCTGGAAGCGAAGCCGCTGGAATCGGTCGACGTGATCGGCATGGGCAAGGCCGCGCTGGAGAAGGCCAACACGGACCTGGGCCTGGCGATGTCGGACGACGAGATCGACTACCTGGACGCCGCCTTCACCAAGGCCGGCCGCAATCCGACCGACGTTGAGCTGATGATGTTCGCGCAGGCGAACTCGGAGCACTGCCGCCACAAGATCTTCAACGCCGACTGGACCATCGACGGCGTCGCGCAACCGAAGTCGCTGTTCGGCATGATCAAGAACACGCACCAGTTGCAGCCGAAAGGCACCATCGTCGCCTACAGCGACAACTCGTCGATCATGGAAGGCGCGGAAGTGATGCGCTTCTTCCCGCAGGGCGAAGCGCAGCAATACGCGCCGATGACCGAATTGACCCACACGCTGATGAAAGTGGAAACCCACAATCACCCGACCGCGATTTCCCCATTCCCTGGCGCCTCCACCGGCGCCGGCGGCGAGATCCGCGATGAAGGGGCGACCGGCCGTGGCGCCAAGCCCAAGGCAGGCCTGACCGGCTTCACGGTGTCGAACCTGATGCTGCCGGGCGCCGTTCAAGCCTGGGAAAACGACGCCGACGTCACCGCGCCTGCGGCCGACTACCGCAACAGCGGTAAAGCCTACGGCAAGCCGGACCGCATCGCCTCGGCCTTGCAGATCATGATTGAAGGCCCGCTGGGCGGCGCCGCGTTCAGCAATGAATTCGGCCGTCCGGTACTGGGCGGTTACTTCCGTACTTACGAACAGAATATCGGCAAGCAGTTCGCCGGCGCGCACGACACCGTGTTCGGCTACCACAAGCCGATCATGATCGCCGGCGGCATCGGCAACATCTCCGGCCAGCACACGCACAAGAACGACATCCCGGTCGGCAGCCTGCTGGTGCAGCTGGGCGGTCCTGGCATGCGCATCGGCATGGGCGGCTCGGCCGCTTCGTCGATGGCCACCGGCACCAACACCGCGGACCTGGACTTCGACTCGGTCCAGCGCGGCAACCCAGAGATGGAGCGCCGTGCGCAGGAAGTGATCAACGGTTGCTGGCAGCTCGGCGCCAACAATCCGATCATCTCGATCCACGACGTCGGCGCCGGCGGTTTGTCGAACGCCTTCCCGGAGATCACCAACGACGCCAAGCGCGGCGCGATCTTCGACCTGCGCAAGATCCCGCTGGAAGAAAGCGGCATGGCGCCGAAGGAAATCTGGTCCAACGAATCGCAAGAACGTTACGTGCTGGCGATCGCGCCGGACAGCCTGCCGATGTTCAAGGCGCTGTGCGAGCGCGAGCGCTGTCTGTTCGCCGTGGTCGGGGCCGCGACCGAGGAACGTCAACTGAAGCTGATCGATCCGGAGCTGGGCAACGAGCCGGTCGACATGCCGATGGATGTCCTGCTGGGCAAACCACCGAAGATGCTGCGCGATGTGCATCACGTGCAAAACGAATTCCCCGCCATCGACCTGACCGGTATCGACCTGGAAGAAGCGGCCAAGCGCGTGCTGCTGCTGCCTACCGTTGGCGACAAGTCCTTCCTGATCACCATCGGCGACCGCAGCGTGGGCGGCATGTCCGTGCGCGACCAGATGGTCGGTCCTTGGCAGGTGCCGGTGGCCGATTGCGCCGTCACCGCGATGAGCTTCGAAGGCTACCTGGGTGAAGCGATGGCGATGGGCGAGCGTACCCCGCTGGCCGTCATCAACGCCGCGGCGTCGGGCCGCATGGCGGTCGCCGAGGCGATCACCAACATCGCCGCCGCGCCGATCAAGGATATCTCCGACATCAAGCTGTCCGCCAACTGGATGGCCGCCTGCGGCCAGCCTGGCCAGGACGCGGCCCTGTTCGACACCGTCAAGGCAGTCGGCATGGAACTGTGCCCGGCGCTGGGCATCAGCATCCCGGTCGGCAAGGATTCGCTGTCGATGCGCACCACCTGGAAGGACGAGGGCGATGCCAAGGCTGTCACGTCGCCGGTGTCGCTGATCGTCTCGGCCTTCGCGCCTGTGCACGATGTGCGCAAATCGCTGACGCCACAGATCAAGACCGATGCGGGCGACACCTCCATCATCCTGATCGATCTGGGTCGCGGCAAGAACCGCATGGGCGCGTCGGCGCTGTCGCTGGTCATGGGGCAGCTGGGCAACGAGACGCCGGATGTGGATAGCGCGGAAGACCTGAAGGCCTTCTTCACCGCCATCCAGCAACTGAACAACGACGGCAAGCTGCTGGCTTACCACGACCGTTCCGACGGCGGCCTATATGGCACGCTGACCGAGATGGCCTTTGCCGGCCGCGCAGGCCTGTCGATCAATCTCGACATCCTGACCTTGGAGCAGGGCCACGGCGCCGACCAGGGCGACGCGAAGAACTGGGCCGGCCAGATCGCCGAACGCCGCAACGAGCAAACCCTGCGCGCGCTGTTCTCCGAAGAGCTGGGCGCGGTGATCCAGGTTCGCGCGGAAGAGAAGTCGCTGGTGATGGACGTGCTGCGCACCTTCAACCTGGGCGCATGCAGCCATATCATCGGCAAGCCGAACGACCGTGGCGTGATCGAATTCACCCGCGACGCCAAGATCATCTACACCAAGCAGCGCTCGGAACTGCACCGCCTGTGGAGCGAGACCAGCTGGCGTATCGCCCGCCTGCGCGACAATCCGGCCTGCGCCGACGCCGAATACGATCGCATCCTGGACGTCACCGATCCTGGCATCACGCCGAAGATCAGCTTCGACCTGGCCGAGAATGTGGCCGCGCCGTTCCTGGCGACCGGCGTGCGTCCGCGCGTTGCGATCCTGCGCGAGCAGGGCGTCAACTCGCACATCGAGACCGCTTACGTGATGCACCAGGCGGGCTTCAACGCCGTCGACGTGCACATGAGCGACCTGATTGCCGGCCGCGTCAAGCTGGATGACTTCCAGGGCATCATCGCCGTCGGCGGCTTCTCGTACGGCGACGTGCTGGGCGCCGGCGAAGGCTGGGCCAAGACCATTCTGTTCAACGCCGCGCTGGCCGAGCAGTTCGCCCGCTTCTTCGCGCGCACCGACAGCTTCGGCCTGGGTGTCTGCAACGGCTGCCAGATGATGAGCAACCTGAAATCCATCATCCCGGGCGCGCATGCGTGGCCCAAGTTCACCACCAACAAGTCGGAGAAATTCGAAGCCCGCTTTGCGATGGTGGAAGTGCTGGACTCACCGTCGATCTTCTTCAACGGCATGGCCGGCACGCAGACCGCCATCGCCATCGCCCACGGCGAAGGCTATGCGGACTTCACGCAGACCGGCAACATCAACCAAGCCATGGCAGCGATGCGCTTCGTCGACAACCGCGGCGCGGCCACCGAAGCCTATCCGTACAACCCGAACGGTTCGCCGCAAGGCCTGACCTCGGTGACCACGGCCGACGGCCGCTTCACCGTGATGATGCCGCACGCCGAGCGCGTGTTCCGCTCGGTGCAGCAGTCGTGGCATCCGGAATCGTGGGGCGAGGATTCGCCTTGGATGCGGATGTTCCGCAATGCCCGCAAGTTTGTCGGGTAAGCGAGATAAGCAGAAAGGCCGGAGCGATCCGGCCTTTTTTTATCCTGCCGTACTATCAAGCGGTAAATATCGCTTCAATTGTCGTTTCAAAAATCCTGGCAATCGCCAAGGCAAGAGGCAGAGGTGATGCCGGATGTTTATGGCTTAAATAAGATGCTTATTCGCCTCGCGATAACTTAGCGCCGAAAGACGCTGTTTTTCGTTAAGTGTGAATGCGCGAACCGCATCCGGATTGAATCGCGCATAGTCCCGTAACGCCCAGCCTAAAGCCTTTTGTATAAAGAATTCTTTCTCGTGCGCCAGCGCCAGGGAGTAAGCGAAAAGCCGATCTATATCCACTTTGTCGCGCCATCCAAGTTGGTGCAATAGGGCGACACGACGCACCCACATATTCTCGCTGGATAAAGCCCGATCCATGCCGTCGTGGCGGTAGTGCAAGACATCGCTAATTACCGAAGCCAGCGCGTCAACCGTATCCCACCATGATTTACTCTGCACCAATTCGAGTAGCGGGGGTATGTGCGCAAGTTCCAATTGCTTGTTATGCATGGCAAGCAGGTCGACCGCCACGTATTGATATTCTCTTTGCGGTAGCTTCCATAATTCGTGGGCGTAATGGAGGATGTTATCCGCGCCAGTGCCTTTTAATTGCTGTAGCAAAGTCCGGGCGGCCAGCCGGCGCTGCGGCGTAGCGACGCCCAAGAAGTCAAACTGGCCGCGCATGTAGGCGCGCATGGCTGGCGCGCGGCCGGGTGTGGCGGCGCAGGTGAGGGCGAAGTCGAGGGCTGAGCGGAATTCCGGATTCATCAGGGGATCGCAGGCTGGTTCGGATCAGCGACAGTATAGATGATTTCGCTGCCAGCCCCGCACTCAAGCCAGTATTTGGCGCGTTCCAGCCAGATTCTGGCTTTAAAGCACGGCGCCCTCACAAATAAAAAAGCGCCTCATTGAGACGCTTTTTAGTCAAACGAGGAACCAGATTACTGGATCTTGGCTTTCTTGGTCAGCTCATCGCGGAAGGCGGCGATTTTACGCTGTTGCAGCGCTTCTGATACCTGGCCTTTGACTTCTTCCAACGTAGGCAATTTGGTGGCGCGGGATTCTTCCAGTTTGATGACGTGGAAGCCGAACTCGGTTTTAACCGGGGTCTGGGTAATCTCGCCGTTTTTCAAAGCAATCATCGCATCGGCGAAAGGCTTGACCAGTTTGCCTGGAGCCATCCAGCCCAGATCGCCACCGTTATTGGCCGAACCGTCTTTCGAGACTTTAGCCAATTCTTCGAATTTACCGCCGGCCTTCAGCTTGGCGATAATATCCTTGGCTTCCTGTTCGGTCGCTACCAGGATATGACGCGAATGGTATTCTTTCTCGCCCATTGCCGCTTTGTACTTGTCGTACTCGGCTTTGATCTCGGTGTCTTTAACCGGATTCTTTTTAACGTAATCGGCCAGCATCGCATTGATGATAATGCTTTGACGGGCGTTTTCAATGGCCGCCTTGACTTCAGCCTTGGTGCCGAAACCTTGTTTATCCGCTTCCTGGATCATTACTTCGCGGCCGATCAATTCTTTCTTGACCATTTCGCGCAGCTGCGGGCTATCAGGCTGCTGGCCTTGCGAGACCACTTGCTTGACCATTTGATCTACTTTGGCGGCTGGAATGGCCTTGCCATTCACGGTCGCGACGTTTTGCGCGTATGCCGGTGCTGCAACGGCAGCGATCAGTGCTAACAACAGGTGGGCTGGCTTCAACATCATTATTAAATCCTATAAAAAAACAAGAGATCGCACTCGGGCGGTGCATTGTACCAACGCAGAATTAAAAACGGCGCCCCGCAGGGCGCCGCCTTCATCTATAACATTACTGCACTTTTGCTTTCTTGACCAGTTCTTCCTGGTAGGCTTGCAATTTCTTCTGGGCCAGTGCTTCCGCAACTTGCGGCTTCACTTCTTCCAGGGTAGGCAGCTTGGCAGCGCGGATATCATCCACTTTGATCACGTGGAAGCCGTTCGGGGTTTGAACTGGCTTCTCGGTGACCTGGCCTTTTTGCAGGCCAACGAAAGCAGCCGAGAACGCTGGTGGGAAGGACGATGGTACTGCCCAATCCAGATCGCCGCCGTTAGCTGCGGAACCGGTGTCTTTCGATGCTTTTGCCAGCTCTTCAAACTTGGCGCCGCCCTTGATCTTGGCGATCACGTCGTTCGCTTCAGCTTCGGTTGCCATCATGATGTGACGGACGTGGTATTCCTTGTCGCCGTTCTGGGCCACGAAGCGGTCGTATTCGGCCTTGATGTCAGCGTCCGAAACCGGGTTCTTCTTCATGTAGTCGCCGACCAGTGCGTTGACGATGATGGCCTGGCGAGCGTTTTCGATTTGCGTCTTGACCGCTGCATCTTTACCGAAGCCTTGTTTTTCCGCTTCCTGCATCATCACTTCACGGCCGATCAGGTCTTTCTTGATCAGATCGCGCAGCTGTGGCGAATCAGGCTGCTGGCCTTGGGCGACCACTTGCTTGACCACTGCGTCCACGCGCGAGGTTGGGATGGCTTTGCCATTAACTACGGCAACGTTTTGTGCGAAAGCAGGTACGGCGGCAACGGCGAGAAGTGCAATCAGCAAACTGGCTGGCTTGAAAGTCATTATTAATTCCTGTAAGGGGAAAGTTTTAGCGAAATTGCCTGGGCAAGAGTTGGATCAGCTATCAGTCTTTGTGTTCAATTATTTTGAAACCGATGGCGACCGTTCCCAAACCAAGCGCTACATCATACTTCGGACGGAGCCAATGCGGTAATGGCCAATGCATGAATTTCTTTATGCATCATATCGTGCACGGAATCATACACGAGTCGATGTCTTGTGACGAGTTTGAGCCCCTCGAATTGTAACGAAACAATTCGAACGTTGTAATGCCCCCCACCCGAGGCGGCGCCGGCATGGCCGGCGTGCAGCGCCGAGTCGTCGTCCAGCGTCAGTTCCAGCGGCGCCAGGGCGGCCTGGAAGCGGCTGCGCATGCGCTCCATACGGGTATCGCTCATGCTTCATCCTTCATGTGGCGCGACAGATAGATGGTCTGGCCGATGATAAACACAAACATGATCGCGGTCGAACCAAACGCTTTAAAGTTGACCCACGAACTGGTGTCGCCTTTAAACAAGACGAAGGCGAGATACCAGTTCAGGAAGCCCATGGCGACAAAGAAGCTGATCCAGGCCAGGTTCAGGCGGCTCCAGATCAGGTCCGGCAATTGGATGATTTCCTCCATCGACTTGCGCATCAGATTCTTTTTAAAGACGAATTCGCTTATCAGCAGGCCGGACGCAAAGAACCAATAGACGATGCTCAGTTTCCATTTGATGAAATCTTCATCGTGCAGGTAAATGGTCAGGCCGCCGAAGAATACAAACATGGTCAGCGAGAACCACAGCAGGAAGTCGACCTTGCGGCCGCGCAGCTTAATGTAGGCAATCTGCGCCATAGTCGCCAGGATGCCGATCAGCGTGGCGATCACGATCGGCGCCTGGTCCGGCGTCACCGTGCCGCCGGAGACGATGCCGCTCAGATAGGTGTTGATGAAGTGCTGGGACGCGTCGGCGTTCCATCCCGCCAGCTTGTAGGAAGCGAAGAACAGCAGCACCGGTATCAGGTCGAACAGAAATTTCATGGTGTCTCAAACGTTATTGTGGGTCGAAGCGCAGCGAGGCCGAATTGATGCAATAACGCAATCCGGTTGGAGGCGGGCCGTCCGGGAACACATGGCCCAGATGGGCGTCACACACCGCGCAAATGATTTCGGTGCGCAGCATACCATGGGTGCGGTCGGTTTTTTCAATGACATTGGCGGGATCGAGCGCTTCAAAGTAGCTCGGCCAGCCGCAACCGGAATCGAATTTGGCGTCGGAGCGGAACAGTGGCGTATCGCAGCAAACGCAGGTGTAGGTCCCGTGCTCGTGGTGATCCCAGAACTTGCCGGTAAAAGCGCGCTCGGTGGCGGCATGCCGCGTGACTTGGTATTCCATAGGGTCCAGCATGGCGCGCCATTCGGCGTCGGATTTCGTTACTTTATTGCTCATGGCTTAGTACTCGCTTAAGAAGAACAGCTTACTTCAAGATGGCTGGCCCAGTCAGGGGGCAAGGCGGCGTATTGATCATGCTCAGGCTGTTCGTCGTATGGACGCTGCAAAACTGACAGCAAACGCTCCACTTCAGTAAAGTCCTTATTTTGTGCTTTTTCAATGGCAACTTGCGCCAGGTAGTTGCGCAGCACGTATTTAGGGTTGACCTGATCCATCGCAAGCTTGCGCGCAGCGTCTTCGCTGGCCTCGGCTTGCAGGCGGGCGCGGTACTGCATGGCCCAGGCGTCGAAGGCCGGGCGGTCGATGAACAGGTCGCGCAAGGGCTCGTCGCCGCTGGCGTCGGTCGACTTCAAGCCGCTCAAGCGGCGGAAGAAGAGGGTGAAATCGACGCTGTTCGCTTGCATCAGCGCGAACATGGCGTCAAATAGCGTGCGATCGGCTTCAGTGTGCTTTGCCAGCGAGGTCAAGCCCAGCTTGGCGTGCAGCAGTTCGTCCATCTGGGCGGCGAACTCCGGCTGATAGACGTCCAGCGCAGCCTGGGTTTCGTCCACGTCGCCAATCAGCGGCAGCAGCGCCTGGCCCAGTGCGTAGCAATTCCAGTGGCCCACCTGCGGCTGGTTGGCGTAGGAATAGCGGCCTTGCTGGTCGGTGTGGTTGCAGATATGGTCGGAATCGAAGGCTTCCATGAAGCCAAACGGGCCGTAGTCCAGGGTCAAGCCGAGGATGGACATGTTATCGGTGTTCATCACGCCGTGCATGAAGCCGACCGCTTGCCAATGGGCGATCATGTGCGCGGTGCGGAGCGTCACCTCGGCCAGGAACGCCTTGTAAGGATTTGCTTCCGTGCGCAACGCCGGATAAAAACGGTCGATGACGTAGTCGGCCAGCTGCTTGAGCTCGTCGTTCTTGTTGCGGTAGAACCAGTGTTCAAACGAGCCGAAACGCACGAAAGTAGGCGCCATGCGCACCACCACGGCCGAAGTTTCCACAGTTTCGCGCAAAACGCCCTGGTCCGAACCGGCCACCGACAGCGCGCGCGAGGTCGGGATGCCCAGGCCGTGCATCGCTTCCGAGCACAAGAACTCACGGATCGACGAGCGCAGCACGGCGCGGCCGTCGCCCATGCGCGAGTAGGGCGTCAGTCCGGCGCCTTTCCATTGCAGTTCCATCGGCCCTACACTGGTGGCGACGTCGCCGAACAACATGGCGCGGCCGTCGCCCAGCTGGCCGGCCCAGACGCCGAACTGGTGGCCGGAATACACGGCCGCCAGCGGCAGCGCGCGCTCGGGCGTGGCATTGCCAGCCAGGACGTCGAGGCTGTCGGCGACTTGCCCAGGCGTCAGCCCGACCAGCGCGGCGGCCGGCGCGCTGACGGCGACCAGATAAGGCGCCGGCAGCGGCGTCGGCATCAGGCGGGTGTAAAAAGCGGGCGGCAGGGACGCGAAGGAGTTGTCCAGCGGCAGTTTAGAGGCAGTAATGGCAGTTCCCGTTTCGCAGTAAGGCCCCGCAGGGCGTGAGCTTGCGATTTTACCGCAGCGGACGACTGCTGCGGTGCAGCATCGAAATGCATTGACGGTCTTTGTGCGGACATTCCAAACTCATTCCTATAAAGTCAACTTTTCCAGGAGCCCGCATACATGTATCCACAGAGTCCGCTGATGGGCCAGATGATGAATCAGCCGCTGCTCGTGTCCAGCATCCTGGACTTCGCCGCGCGGCACTACGCCAACAGCGAGATCGTTTCGCAGCGGGTTGAAGGCGACCTGCACCGCTATACCTTCCGTGATTGCCAGCAGCGCGCCAAGCGCCTGGCCAACGCCTTGCACGGGTTGGGCGTGCGCATGGGCGACCGCGTCGCCACGCTGGCCTGGAACGGCTATCGGCATATGGAAGCCTATTACGGCGTATCCGGCTCGGGCGCCGTGCTGCACACGCTGAACCCGCGCCTGCATCCCGACCAGCTGGCCTACATCTGCAACCATGCCGAAGACCAGTACCTGCTGTTCGATTTCTGCTTCCTGCCGCTGGTGGAGGCGTTCGCGCCGCTGTGCAAGGGCATCAAGGGTTTCATCCTGTTCGGCGCCGCCGACCGCATGCCGGCCGAGACCAAGATTCCCAACCTGCTGTGCTATGAGGACTTGATCAATTCCCATTCGCCCGAGTACGAGTGGCCGCTGTTCGACGAGAACTCCGCCTGCACGCTGTGCTACACCTCCGGCACCACCGGCAATCCCAAGGGCGCGCTGTACTCGCACCGCTCGACCGTGCTGCACGCCTACGGTTCGGCCATGCCGAATGCGCTCAACGTCTCGTCGCGCGATACGGTGATGCCGGTGGTGCCTATGTTCCACGTCAACGCCTGGGGCTTGCCGTATTCGGTGCCGCTGTCGGGCGCCAAGATGGTCTTCCCCGGCCCGGCGCTGGATGGCAAATCAGTTTACGAATTGATGGAAAAAGAACAGGTCACGTTCTCGGCCGGCGTGCCGACCGTCTGGCTGGGCCTGATCAACCACGCGCTGCAGAACAAGCTGAAGTTCTCATCCTTCCGCCGCACCGTGATCGGTGGCTCGGCCTGTCCGCCGGCCATGATGAGCACGTTGATCGACGAGTTCGACGTCGAGGTGATCCATGCCTGGGGCATGACCGAAATGTCGCCGCTGGGCACAGCCGGCGGCCTGCTGACCAAGCACCTGGACATGAGCAAGGAAGAGCAGCGCAAGATACTGCAGAAGCAGGGCCATGCGATCTACGGCGTCGACATGAAGATCGCCGACGACGACGGCAAGGAGCTGCCGTGGGACGGCGTCAGCTACGGACACCTGCTGGTCAAGGGGCCGTGGATCATCTCGCGCTACTTCAAGGGCGAGGGCGGCGACGTGCTGGAAAACGGCTGGTTCCCGACCGGTGACGTGGCCACCATCGACCCCGACGGCTTCATGCAGATCACCGACCGCAGCAAGGACGTCATCAAGTCCGGTGGCGAATGGATAGGCACCATCGACCTCGAGAACGTCGCCATGTCGCATCCGGCGGTGATGCAGGCCGCCTGCATCGGCGTCGCCCATCCGAAGTGGGACGAGCGGCCGCTGCTGGTGGTGGTGCTGCGGCCGGGGCAGGACCTCAAGCGCGAGGATCTGCTGGCCCACTTCCAGGGCAAGGTCGCCAAGTGGTGGCTGCCCGACGACGTGGTGTTTGCCGACGCGCTGCCGGTCGGCGGCACCGGCAAGATCCAGAAGAACAAGCTGCGCGAGCAGTACCGGGACTATCGCTTGCCGACCGCCTGAGGCGCTTGCTGGCCCATCGGCAGCTCGGGCAAGAATATCAGCATCATCAAGCCCAGGCCGACCAGCACCGTGCCGGTGGTGAAGATGCTGGCGATGGCGTGGCGATAGAGGTCGGCCGTCGCGGCTTGTCCGTGCAGGCGCTGCGCCAGGATTGCGCCGGAACCGGTCACGCCGACCAGCCCGCCTAGCGAGCGGAAGAACGCCAGCATCGCCGTGCCGACGCCGCGCCGCGTGGCGGGCAGGGCGTTCTGCACCGCCATCGTCATGTTGGGCATCACCAGGCCAAGACCCGCGCCCAGTACGAAGATGGCCGGTTCCAGCGCCAGGTAGCCGGCCGAGTGCGCGATGCCCCAGGCCAGCACGGCGAACGACAAGGTCGCCAGGCTCAGGCCTATCGTCTGCGCCGGCTTGTAGCGGCCGCCCGACCTGGCCAGCACGCGGCCGTTGAACGACGAGGCGATCACCAGGCCGACCATCATCGGCATCGTCAACAGGCCGGAATTGGCCGGGCTGACGCCCATCACCATCTGGAACAGCAGCGGGAAGAACACGCTCGAACCCATCATGCCGACGAAGGTCAGCGCCAGCACCACGCTGGCGACGTTGAACACGCGGTTGTGGAACAGGTCCGGCGGCAGCACCGGCTCCGGCACGCGCCGCACATGCCACAGCAGGGCGGCGGTCAGTGCCACCGCCAGCCCGCTCAGGTACTTCACTTCATCGGAATTCCATGGCCATTGCGTGCCGCCCAAGGCCAGCACCAGCAGCGCTGCCGTGACGCCGCTGGTCAGCAGCACCGAGCCCAGGTAATCGATCTTGTGCTCGCGGTGCGGACTGGTGTGGTGCAGGGATTTGGAGATCACATACAGCGCCAGCGCGCCCATCGGCAGGTTGACGTAGAAGATCCAGTGCCACGACAGCCAACTGGTCAGCAGGCCGCCCATCACCGGCCCCAGCACGCTGGTGACGGCGTACACGGCGGCGATGCTGCCTTGCCGTTTGCCGCGTTCGGCGGGCGGTATCAGGTCGCCGATGACGATCTGCGCCAGCGGCAGGAAGCCGCCCGCGCCCATGCCCTGGATCGCGCGGAACACGATCAGCTCGGTCATATTCTGCGCCATCCCGCACAGGGCCGAGCCGATCAGGAAGGTGAGGATGGCCGTGTACAGCAAGGGTCTGCGGCCGTACTGGTCGCTCAGCTTACCGTACAGCGGCATGGTGGCGGTGGAGGCCAGCATGTAGGCCGTCACCACCCACGACAGATGGGCCATGCCGCCCAGGTCGGAGACGATGCGCGGCAGCGCGGTGGCCACGATGCTCTGGTCCAGCGCGGCCAGGCCGATCATGATCACCAGTCCCATGTAGATGGCGCGGATTTCCTTGGCCGTGACCGGCGCGGTATCTGTAGGCATCGTCATTCACCGATCTCGTTGAGGTATTGGATGGCGTGGCGCAGCGCCTGCGCGCCGTCCGGTGGCAGTTGCGCCAGCTTGCGGGCCAGCCAGTCGAGACGGCGGCTGCGGATGTCCTCGATCACCGCCTCACCTTGAGGCGTGAGCAGCAGGCCGACCCGGCGGCGGTCCTCGGGATTGGGCACAGCGCGCCGCACCAGGCCGGCGTTCTCCAGGGCCTTGATGTGGCCGCTCATGGTCGGGCCGCGCAGCTTCTCCATGCGCGCCAGCTCGGCCACGCCGATGCCGGGCGCCTTGCTGATGGTCGACAGCAGCAGTTTGTGTTGCAGAGTCAGGCCGTGCGGGTCGCTGTCGCCTTCCTGGCGGATGCGGCGGAACACGTGATGCAGTGCGGTCCTCAGCTCGTCGGCCAGCGCAACGGCTTCCTTGGGGATGGCGGGTTCTTTGGTCATGGTATTTAATATAGGTAGGCTACCTATCTATATTAAGCGATGCCGGGCCGGACATCAAGTCAAAGAAAATCGAAATTGATACGCAGCTCGAATTCCGAGTATGACATTTCATACTCGGGCACAGGCGCCTGGCCACGCTCATGCCACAAGAACCTCATGTAATCAATGATTTGGCTCAATAGTCCGGCTTGCCATTGCCATGGCACAGATAGTGCTATCTCTGTTGTGAAAAGTGCATTCGATGGCGGCCATCCGCTTCGAAGCGCTTTTTAATTACAAATACAACGGAGACAAAGAAAAATGAACAAAGTAATTCCCACCCGAACGCGCAGGGCAGCTTCCTGACGTAGGCGCCGATAGCGCGCCACTCCATCGCTAATTTCACGGCTGACCGAGCCCGGACCTTGCTCCCGCAGATCCGGCGGGTATCGCTGCACCCTCGATTTTCGGGTGTGGCGTTCCAGTGTGCCCGGTCGCGTGCTTGTACCCATCGCACACACTTATTGGATCGTTTATGAAAGCATCATTAGTAGCTGGTCTCTTGCTCGCCTCCGCTACCGGCGCCGCCTCGGCGCAATCTGGCATCACCGTCTACGGCATACTGGACGCGGGCATCGCCCGCGAAACAGGGGGCGCCGATGGCGCGGTCACCAAGCTGGCCAGTGGCGTGCAGTCCGGCAGCCGGCTGGGCTTCAAGGGGCAAGAGGACCTGGGCAATGGCATGAACGCCCACTTCGTACTGGAGAACGGGCTAGATCTCGACACCGGCAAGGCGCGCCAGAACGGCGCCTTGTTCGGCCGCCATGCCTATGTCGGCTTGACCACCAGCGCCGGTACCGTCAACCTGGGCCGTCAATGCAACCCGATCTTCATCGCGCTGGACGGCATCGACCCCTTTGAAACCGGCTTTACCGGTGCCGCCACCAATCTGATGAGCATCGGCACGGCACGCACCAATAACACCATCAGCTATGCATCGCCCAAGCTGAATGGACTGTCCGCCACCGTGATGTATGGTTTGGGCGAACAGGCCGGCGATAGCTCTTTGGGGCGTACCGTCGCTTTTTCCATCGACTACGCTGCGGGCCCGTTGGTGGGAACCTTGGCATATGACAGCCTGAAGGTCACGTCTTTCAATACGCTGAAAGAGGTCCTGCTGGGTGCCAGCTACAACTTCGGCCCCGCGACCGTACACGCCGCGTATGAAACCGAAAAGAACGACGTCGGCGGCGATTTCCGCGACTTCCTGCTGGGCGCCTCGGTGCCACTCGGACAGGGCAAGCTGCTGGCCTCGTATGTTAAAAAGCAGGACCGTTCCGCGACCCAGCGGGGCGGCAGACAGCTTGCGGTCGGCTATACCTACGCGCTTTCCAAACGCACCAACCTCTACAGTTCATTCGGCACCATCCGCAACGAGCTGGCCGCCACCAATGTGGTGGGCGATGCATCGAGCGGCGGCAGCGCGCCGGCTGCTGGAGATGGATCGCGAGCACTGGCGGTCGGTATCCGGCATAAGTTCTGACATCCCGGCGAATAAAACCCACAAAGCACCACCGGGGTTTGAGCCCTTTCGGGACCAGACCCTATTCCATCCCCTTATCTTTCTTGGAGACTTTATGTACGTTCCTATTTCCTCCCGTCTGTTGTCCGCGCTGTGCGCCCTGGCGCTGCTGGCCGGGGCCGTTCCAGCGGTGCGCGCCGCTGACGCCGCGCCATCGGCCCATGTGACCATCCTGGCCACCGGCGGCACCATCGCCGGCAGCGGCGCCACCAGCACCACCACGGTCGGCTACACCGCCGCCACGGTCGGTGTCGAGCGCCTGATCCAGGCTGTGCCGGAATTGGCCAAGGTGGCGCAAGTCAAGGGCGAGCAAGTGTTCCAGATCGCCAGCGAAAACATGAGCAACGCGCATTGGCTGACGCTGGCCAAGCGCGTCAACGTGCTGCTGGCCCAGCCGGATGTCGATGGCATCGTGATCACCCACGGCACCGACACGCTGGAAGAGACCGCCTATTTCCTGGACCTGGTCGTCAAGAGCAAGAAGCCGGTCGTGCTGGTCGGCGCCATGCGTCCTGGCACCGCATTGTCGGCGGACGGCCCGATCAACCTGTACAACGCCGTGCTGCTGGCCGCCAGCCAGGAAGCCGTCGGCAAGGGCGTGCTGGTCGCGATGAACGACCAGATCCACGGCGCCCGCGACGTCACCAAGACCAACACCTCGACCCCGGACAGCTTCAAGACGCCGGAACTGGGCATGCTGGGCTACTTCCAGGGCAACAAGCCTTACTTCTACCATGTGTCGACCCGCAAGCACACGCTCGACACCGAGTTCGACATCAGCAAGCTGGACGCGCTGCCGCAGGTCGACATCGTCTACGGCTACGCCAACGTCAGCCCGGTGGCGCTGAACGCGGTGGTGGCGGCCGGCGCCAAGGGCATCATCCACGCCGGTGTCGGCGACGGCAGCCTGGCGTCCAAGGTATTGCCTTCGCTGACCGCGGCCCGCAAGCAAGGCGTGCTGATCGTGCGCTCGGCCCGCGTAGGCCAGGGCATCGTGGCGCGCAACGGCGAAGCCAACGACGATGAGCTGGACTTCGTGGTCTCCGACACGCTGAACCCGCAAAAAGCGCGCATCCTGCTGATGCTGGCCCTGACCAAGACCAGCGACAGCAAGGAAATCCAGCGCATGTTCTACACCTACTGATACTCGGCTAACTCCGGCGGCAAAAAAAAAGCCCGGCGAACCGGGCTGAGGGAGGAGACTTGCTGTTACTTGAGGGCGCCGAACACCTTGCCGATCAATTTGCTGCCGGCGCCGAGCGGATCGGCGCGGATGGCTTTTTCTTCTTCGCCTATCATCGTGTACAGGCCGTCCAGCGCGCGCTGGGTGACGTAGCCCTCGACCGTGGTCTGTTCCTTGGCCAGCACGCCCAGCTTGGGTGCCATCGCCATCGCGGTGTTGTACTTGTTGGCCAGGTCGGAGCGGTCGGTGACCTTCTTCACGATCGGCAGGAACTGCACCGCCAGTTTCGGCGAGGTCTTCTCGCGGAAGAAATCGGTCACCGAGGTGTCGCCGCCGGTCAGGATGTTCTTGGCGTCGGTGATGCTCATGGACTTGACGGCGTCCACCAGCAGCGGCTTGGCCATCGGCACGGCCGCCTCGGCCGCGTGGTTCATCTGCACCACCAGGTCGTCGAGCTGCTGGCCCTTGCCGGTCATCTTCAGCAGCGGACGCGCCTGTTCCAGGATTTTCGGCAGCGGGATGCGCACCTTCTCATTGTTGAGGAAACCGTGCTCCGCTCCCAGCTTGGCCACCGCCAGCGACGAGCCCTTGTCCAGCGCCGCCTTCAGTCCGCCCGTGGCGTCCTGGTTGCTCAGATCGGCCAGCGACAGCGCATAGGCGCTGGCCGCGGCCAGCGTCAAGGGGAGCAGCAGGGCGGCGGCGCGGCGGGAAATAGACATGGCAGACCTCATAGTGGCATGGCCGGCGGCTGCCGGCATGGCGCTACTTTAACCTAGCGCCACGTATGCTGCCACCCCATCCTGTACCACGCCATGAGGTCAATAAAAAAAATAATACGACCGTTCTTTTATGCGGTATAGTGAGTGGGCTGACGATCTTATTAAAGCTCCACTAAAACATAAGGAAGAGACATGACTGCTGAATATGAAGTCCGCGGCACGGTTGCCGTCATCACGCTGAACAATCCGCCGGTCAACGGCCTGGGCCTGGCCACCCGCACGGCGGCGGTCAAGGGTATCCAGCAGGCGCTGGCGGACGACGCCGTCAAGGCCATCGTCATCACCGGCGCCGGCAAGGCCTTCTCGGGCGGTGCCGACATCAAAGAATTCAATTCGCCGAAAGCGCTGGCCGAGCCCAGCCTGCACACGCTGATCGCCACCGCCGAAGGTTCGACCAAGCCGGTGGTGGCCGCCATCCACACCATCTGCATGGGTGGCGGGCTGGAGCTGTCGCTGGGTTGCCACTACCGCGTGGCGATGCCGGGCGCGCAGATCGCGCTGCCGGAAGTCAAGCTGGGCGTGCTGCCGGGCGCCGGCGGCACGCAGCGCCTGCCGCGCGTGCTGGGCCTGGAAATGGCGTTGAACATGATCGTCTCCGGCACGCCGGTACTGTCCGACAAGCTGGCCAACACCGCGCTGTTCGACGCCGTGTTCGCCGCCGACGCCGACCTGGTCAGCTCGGCCGTGGCCTTCGCCGAAACCATCGCCGATGCGCGTCCGCTGCCGAAAGTGCGCGACCGCAAAGTCGACTACCCGAACCACGAGGCCTTCCTGCAATTCTCGCGCAACACCGTCAAGGCCATGTCCGGCCCGTTCCCGGCGCCGCTGGAGTGCGTGGAAACGGTGGCCGCCTCGGTCACGATGAAGTTCGAGGACGGCATGAAGTTCGAACGCGAACGCTTCCTGCACCTGATCCAGACCACCGAATCGAAGGCGCTGCGCCACGCCTTCTTCGCCGAGCGCGTCGCCAGCAAGGTGCCGGACGTACCGCCCGATACGCCGGTGCGCGCCATCAAGCAGGCCGCCGTGATCGGCGCCGGCACCATGGGCGGCGGCATCGCCATGAACTTCCTCAACGCCGGCATTCCGGTGGTCATGCTGGAGACCAAACAGGAAGCGCTGGACAAGGGTCTGGCCACGATCCGCAAGAACTACGAAAACACCATGAAGAAGGGCAAGCTGACGCAGGAAAAGTTCGACCAGCGCATGGCCCTGGTCAGCGGCACGCTGGCGTATGAAGACATCGGCCAGGCCGACATCGTGGTCGAAGCCGTGTTCGAGGAAATGGGCGTCAAGGAAGCCGTGTTCCGCAAGCTGGACGAAGTGATGAAGCCGGGCGCCATCCTGGCCTCCAACACCTCGACCCTGGACCTGAACCAGATCGCCGGCTTCACCAAGCGTCCGCAGGACGTGATCGGCACCCACTTCTTCAGCCCCGCCAACGTCATGAAGCTGCTGGAAATCGTGCGCGGCGCGCAGACCGGCAAGGATGTGCTGGCGACCGCGTTGGCGCTGTCGAAAAAACTCAAGAAGACCGGCGTGGTGTCGGGCGTGTGCGACGGCTTCATCGGCAACCGCATGATCGAGCAGTACAGCCGCCAGGCCGGCTTCCTGCTGGAAGAGGGCGCCTTGCCGGAGCAGGTCGACAAGGCGGTCGAGAAGTTCGGCTTCGCCATGGGGCCGTTCCGCATGGGCGACCTGGCCGGCAACGACATCGGCTGGGCCATCCGCAAGCGCCGCTACGTGGAGAAGCCGGAAATCAGCTACTCCAAGACCGCCGACCTGCTGTGCGAGATGGGCCGCTACGGCCAGAAAACCGGCGCCGGCTGGTACGACTACAAGGCGGGCGACCGCAAGGCCTATCCGAACGAGCAGGTCAACGCCATGATCGTGCAGCACTCGGCCGATATCGGCGTGGCGCGCCGCAAGATCAGCGACCAGGAGATCATCGAGCGCCTGGTGTATTCGATGGTCAACGAAGCGGCCCACATCCTGGAAGAGGGCATCGCGCTGCGCGCCTCGGACATCGACATGGTCTACCTGACCGGCTACGGCTTCCCGCTGTTCCGCGGCGGCCCGATGTTCTACGCAGACACGGTGGGCCTGCCGAACGTGTTGGCGGCGATCAACAAGTACGCCCAGGGCCACCAGGGCAGCGCCTGGAAGCCGGCGCCGCTGCTGGTCAAGCTGGCCGAAGAGGGCAAGGGCTTTAATAGTTGATGTGGGGAAAAACTCACACCCCCAGATAAATTTGCCGGGGTGTGAGTATTTTCAAAAAAACGGACTATACTTTCCATATGGCATCAAACAAACCTTCGAAGCCCTAAAAAACGGTTCGAGTTGCAACGTGAGTGGGCAGTTTGGCGTCGATGCTTCATACCAAATTCGAAAGATTCACGCTTTCCCGTTTAAGCGCCTCGGCCGCCATATTTGGCGGCTTTTTTATGGCCGCTTAAAAAAATAGCCGCCATCGCTGGCGGCTATTGCAGGCTAAGCAAAAAGCTTAGTCGTTGGCGTAGATGTTGTTGTCCTTGGTTTCCGAGACGAACAGCGCGCCGATCACGGCCGTGATCAGGGCGATGATGATCGGATACCACAGGCCGTAGTAGATGTCGCCCTTGAACGCCACCAGCGCGAACGAGATGGTGGGCAGCAGGCCGCCGAACCAGCCGTTGCCGATGTGGTAGGGCAGGGACATCGAGGTGTAGCGGATGCGGGTAGGGAACATCTCCACCAGCATCGCGGCGATCGGGCCGTACACCATGGTCACGTACAGCACCAGGATGAACAGCACCGCCACCATCATCGGCTTGTTCATTTGCGACTCATCCGCCTTGGCCGGGTAGCCCGCGCCCTTGATGGCGGCGCCAACTTCCTTCTTCAATGCGGCTTCGGTTTCCTTGCTGGACTTGTCGAAGTTCAGGCCGTCGGGCGTCATGGTCGCGTTGAAGGAAGTGATTTCCTTGTCGCCGATCTTGATCTTGGCGACGCTGCCCGCCGGGCCGGCCTGCGTGGTGTAGTTGACCGAGGCCAGCGACAACATGCCGGTCGCGATATCGCACGACGAAGGGAATTTCTTCTGGCCGGTCAGGTTGAACTGGAAGTGGCACGATTCCTGGTCGGCGATCACCACCACCGGCGAGTTCTGCAGCGCGGTTTCCAGCGCCGGATTGCCGTAGTGGGTCAGTGCGCCGAACAGCGGGAAGTAGGTGGCCGCGGCCAGCACGCAGCCGCCCAGGATGATCCATTTGCGGCCCACCTTATCGGACAGCATGCCGAAGAAGATGAAGAACGGGGTGGCCAGCGCCAGCGAAATGGCGGTCAGGATGTTGGCGTTGGCGCCGTCGACCTTCAGCACTTGCGTCATGAAGAACAGGGCGTAGAACTGGCCGGTGTACCACACCACCGCCTGGCCCATCGTCAGGCCGACCAGCGCCAGGATCACCACTTTCAGGTTGCGCCATTGGCCGAATGCTTCGCTCAGCGGTGCTTTCGAGGTGCGGCCTTCGGCCTTCATCTTGGCGAACGCCGGCGACTCATTCATCGACAGGCGAATCCACACCGATACGCCCAGCAGCAGCACCGACACCAGGAACGGCACGCGCCAGCCCCAGGCCGCGAACTCTTTTTCGCCGATGGCGGTGCGGGTACCCAGGATCACCAGCAGCGACAGGAACAGGCCCAGCGTTGCCGTGGTCTGGATCCAGGCGGTGAACGAACCGCGCTTGCCGTTCGGCGCGTGCTCGGCCACGTAGGTGGCTGCGCCGCCGTATTCGCCGCCCAGCGCCAGGCCCTGCAGGATGCGCAGCGAGACCAGGATGATAGGGGCGGCGATGCCGATCGCCTCATGACCGGGTAGCAGGCCGACAATGAAGGTCGAGGCGCCCATGATCAGGATGGTGATCAGGAAGGTGTATTTACGGCCGATCATGTCGCCGAGGCGGCCGAACACCAGCGCGCCGAATGGGCGCACAATAAAGCCCGCCGCGAATGCCAGCAGCGCGAAAATAAAGGTGGTGGTCGGATCGCCGATGAAGAACTGCTTGGCGATGATCGGAGCAAGCGAGCCGTACAGATAGAAATCGTACCACTCGAAAATCGTCCCCAGCGAGGACGCAAAGATCACCTTGCGTTCTTCCGGCGTAATGGCGCCGGACTTGGGCAGGTTGCGCGGATCGGCAGTGCCTGATGTTGTCGTCATTTTTGTCTCCTGTAATTTTTTGAATTTCCCCAGCCGAGATAGTTACATTTTCGTCAGCTTGAGCGCAGTGTGCCCCGCGAACCTTACACAAAGCTTGCTCCAAACTTACGCGAACCTTACATAAATATTTGCGAACGACCGTACTAAAATATGCTATTCTGGTTTCACTAAAAACACCCACTCATAGGAGACTTTCATGATCGACGCCGTCATTGTTTCAACCGCCCGCACTGGTTTGGCCAAGTCGTGGAAAGGCGCGTTCAACATGACGCATGGCGCCACCCTGGGCGGCCATGCACTGCAAGCGGCGATCAGCCGTGCCGGCATTGAAGCAGGAGAGGTGGAAGACGTGCTGATCGGCTGCGCCAACCCCGAGGGCGCCACCGGCGGCAACATCGCGCGCCAGATCGCCATCCGCGGTGGCTGCCCGGTGACCACCGGCGGCATGACCATCAACCGTTTCTGTTCGTCCGGCCTGCAGACCATCGCCACCGCCGCCCAGCGCATCGTCGCCGGCGAAGGCGACATCTACGCCGCCGGCGGCGTGGAATCGATCTCCTGCGTGCAGCAGGAAATGAATATGCATATGTACAAGGAAGTCTGGCTGTCGCAGTACAAGCCGGAAATCTACTGGCCGATGCTGCAGACGGCGGAAACCGTGGCCAAGCGCTACAACATCAGCCGCGAGCGCCAGGATGAATACGGCGTGCAGAGCCAGCAGCGCGCCGCCGCCGCCCAGGCGGCCGGCCGTTTCGACGCCGAGATCGTGCCGATGACCACCACCATGGGCGTGGCCGACAAGGCCAGCGGCATGCTGCTGACCAGGGAAGTGACGATCTCGGCCGACGAAGGCATCCGCGCCGACACGACCTATGAAGCGGTGTCGAAAATCCGCAGCGCGGTGCCGGGCGGCGTCATCAGCGCCGGCAATGCCAGCCAGTTTTCGGACGGCGCCTCGATGTCCATCGTCATGAGCGCGCAGACTGCCGCCGCCAAGGGCTTGCAGCCACTGGGCATCTTCCGCGGCTTCGCCGTCGCCGGTTGCGAACCGGACGAGATGGGCATCGGCCCGGTGTTCGCGATTCCCAAGCTGCTGAAGAAGGCCGGCCTGAAGGTCGAGGATATCGGCCTGTGGGAACTGAACGAAGCCTTTGCCGTGCAGGTGCTGTACTGCGCCGACACGCTCGGCATCCCGATGGACCGCCTCAACGTGAACGGCGGCGCGATCGCCGTCGGCCACCCGTACGGCGTGTCGGGCGCGCGCCTGACCGGCCATGCGCTGCTGGAAGGCAAGCGCCGGGGCGTCAAATATGTGGTCGTCACCATGTGCATCGGTGGCGGCCAGGGAGCGGCGGGCCTGTTCGAAGTGGTGTAAGCCATGCCGTCCCTTCTGCTGTCGCGCCGCGACATCGCCTTCATGCTGTACGAATGGCTGGACGCGGAGGCGCTGACCCGGCGCGCCCGCTTCAGCGACCACAACCGCGAAACCTTCGATGCCGCCATCGATACGGCCGAGCAGCTCGCCACCGAGCTGTTCGCGCCGCACAACAAGAAGGGCGACAGCGAGGAGGCGCGCGCCGTCCAGGGCGAACGTTGCCTCAGCGTCGAACTGATCCCGGAGGTGAAGACGGCGCTCGACGCCTTCTGCGCCGCCGGCTTGATGGCGGCCGGACAGGACTACGAGCACGGCGGCATGCAGCTGCCCGTGGTGATGCAGAAGGCGCTGTCCGCGTACTTCACCGCGGCCAACGTCTCGACCAGCGCCTACACCTTCCTGACCATGAGCGCGGCCAACACCCTGCTCAAGAGCGGCACGCCGGAACAGGTGCGCCGCTACGCCGGACCGATGTTCGCCGGGCGCTTCTTCGGCACCATGTGCCTGTCGGAGCCGCAGGCCGGTTCCAGCCTGTCCGACATCGTCAGCCGCGCCGTGCCCGATCCGCAGCCCGGCCCGGAAGGCGAGCGCCAGTTCCGCCTGAGCGGCAACAAGATGTGGATCTCGGCCGGCGAGCACCAGCTGTCGGACAACATCGTGCACCTGGTGCTGGCCAAGATCCCCGGCCCGGACGGCAAGCTGATTCCCGGCGTCAAAGGCATCTCGCTGTTCATCGTGCCCAAGTTCCTGGTCAACGACGACGGCAGCCTCGGCGAGCGCAACGATGTCGTGCTGGCCGGCCTGAACCACAAGATGGGCAATCGCGGCACCAGCAACTGCCTGCTCAACTTCGGCGAAGGCAAGTTCCAGCCGCAAGGCAAGGGCGGCGCCATCGGCCACCTGGTCGGCCAGCCGCACCAGGGCCTGGCCAATATGTTCCACATGATGAACGAGGCACGCATCGCCGTCGGCCTGGGCGCTGCGGTGTTGGGCTATACCGGCTACCTGCACGCGCTGGACTATGCGCGCAACCGGCCGCAGGGCCGCCATCCGGCGCAAAAAGATCCGGCCCAGCCGCAACTGCCGATCATCGAACACACCGATGTGCGGCGCATGCTGCTGGCGCAGAAGGCCTACGTGGAGGGCGGCCTCGGCCTGGTGCTGTACAGCGCCCGCCTGGTCGACGAGCAGAACAGCGCCGAAACGCCGGAAGCGCGCGAACATGCGGGCCGCTTGCTCGACTTCCTGACGCCGATCACCAAATCGTGGCCGTCGCAATGGTGCGTGGAGGCCAACAGCCTGGCGATCCAGGTGCACGGCGGCTACGGCTACACGCGGGAATACAATGTCGAGCAGTTCTACCGCGACAACCGCCTGAACGCCATCCACGAAGGCACGCACGGCATCCACGGCCTCGACCTGCTGGGCCGCAAGGCCAGCATGCAGGACGGCGCACTGTTCAAGGCCTTCGGCGCCGAGCTGCGCAAGACGGTACGCAAGGTGCGCGGCAGCGTCGGTGCGCCGGATGTTGTATCGTCTGGGCTGGCGGGCATCAGCAAGGAACTGCTGGCGCACGCCGATGCGCTCGATGGCGCGTGGCAGGCAGTGGAACTCGTCACTCAAAAGCTGTATGCTGCCGGCGACCTGAACAAAACCCTGGCCAACGCCAGCCTGTACCTGGAAGCGGTCGGCCACGTGGTGGTCGCCTGGATCTGGCTGCAGCAAGCCTTGCTGGCCGCCGCCGCCTTGGAAACCGGCGACGCCGATTTCTACCGTGGCAAGCTGCAAGCCTGCCGCTACTTCTTCCACTGGGAACTGCCGAAAGTCGAACAGCAGCTGGAACTGCTGGCCAGCATAGACACCACCACGCTCGACATGCGCGACGCGTGGTTCTGAACAAGCAATTACTCAAGCGAGAGAAGATGATCAAGCACATCGTGATGTGGAAACTGAAGGACCATGCCGAAGGCGCCGACCGCGCCACCAACGCGGCCAAGATGAAGGCGCTGCTGGACGGCTGCATCGGCCTGGTGCCCGGCCTGCTGAAGCTGGAGGCCGTCGTGGCCCAACCCGGCCTGGAAGCGACCTATGACGTGATGCTGTACTCCGAATTCACCGACAAGGCCGCGCTGGACGAATACCAGAACCATCCCGACCACGTGGCCATGAAACCTTTCTTCGGCGCGGTGCGCGATGCGCGCCAGTGCATGGATTACGAAATCTAACAGTTAAGGACACCCGCAATGCGTACAACTCAAGAATTGTTTTCCCTGGCCGGCAAGACCGCCCTGATCACCGGCGGCTCGCGCGGGCTGGGCCTGCAAATGGCGCTGGCGCTGGGCGAGCAGGGTGCCAAAATCGTCATCTCCTCGCGCAAGCAGGCCGACCTGGATGAAGCGGTGGCCTTCCTGACCGGACACGGCGTCGACGCCCACGCGGTCGCCGCCGACCTGTCGCAGGATGCGCACGCGGACGCGCTGGTGACGGCTGCGCTGGCCCACCTCGGCCATATCGACATCCTGATCAACAACGCCGGCGCCAGCTGGGGCGCGCCGGCCGAAGACCATCCGCTCGAGGCGTGGGACAAGGTGATGAACCTGAACATCCGCAGCATCTTCGTGGTGTCGCAACTGGTGGGCAAGCGCTCGATGATCCCACGCGGCTACGGCCGCATCATCAACATCGCGTCGATCGCCGGCCTGGCCGGCAATCCGCCGGGCACCATGCAGACCATCGCCTACAACACCTCGAAAGGCGCGCTGGTCAACTTCACTCGCACGCTGGCGGGCGAGTGGGGCCGTCATGGCATCACCGTCAACGCGCTGGCGCCGGGCTTCTTCCCGTCGAAGATGACCAAGGGCTTGCTGGAGAAGCTGGGACCGGACGAGCTGTCCAAGGACGCGCCGCTGGGCCGCCTGGGCGACGACGAAGACTTGAAAGGCGCGGCGGTGCTGTTCGCTTCCGACGCAGGCAAGCACATCACCGGCCAGATCCTGGCGGTGGACGGCGGCGTGTCGGCGGTCTGACGATGACCGATATCCCCAAGACTTACCGGCGCATCGTGCTGGCGGCGCGTCCGCGCGGCCCGGTGGCGGCGGAGAACTTCCGGCTGGAGACGGTCGACGTGCCCGAGCTGGCCGACGGCGAGGTGCTGATCCGCAATCACTACCTGTCGCTGGACCCGTACATGCGCGGGCGCATGAGCGCGGCCAAGAGCTATGCCACCTCGCAAGCGCTGGACGAGACCATGATAGGCGGCACGGTGGGCCAGGTGCTGGCGTCGCGCAACGCCTACTTCAAGGCCGGCGACGCGGTCGGCGGCATGCTGGGTTGGGCGGAGATGGGCGTGTCCGACGGCGTGCTGCTGCGCAAGCTCGACACGACGCGCATTCCGCTGTCGGCCTATCTGGGCGTGGTCGGCATGCCGGGCATGGCGGCGTGGTACGGCTTCCATCAAATCCTGGAAGCGGGCGCCGGTGACACGGTGGTGGTGTCGGCCGCCAGCGGCGCGGTCGGCAGCGTGGTCGGGCAACTGGCGCGGCTGCGTGGCTGCCATGTGGTCGGCATCGCCGGCGGACCGGAGAAATGCGAGTACGTGGTCAAGCAGCTGGGCTTCGATGCCTGCGTCGACTACAAGGCCGGCAATCTGGACGCCGAACTGGCCGCCGCCACGCCGGACGGCGTCGACGCGATCTTTGAAAACGTCGGCGGCGCCTGCCTGGACGCGGCGCTGGCGCGCACCAACCCCTTCGCCCGCGTGGCCTTGTGCGGACTGATCGCCGGCTTCAACGGCCAGGAGATGCCGATCAAGAATTCGCGCCTGCTGCTGATCAACCGCTTGATGCTGCGCGGCTTCATCGTCACCGAGCATATGGAGTTTTGGCAGCAGGGCTTGCAGGAGCTGGCCGTGCTGGTCGCCAATCACCAGATCAAATACCGCGAATCGGTAGCGGAAGGCCTCGCAGCCGCGCCGCAAGCATTCATGGGCCTGCTGCAAGGGCAGAACTTCGGCAAACAACTAGTGAAGCTTTTCTAAAAAAAATGAAAACATTCAGAGACAAGGTCGTCGTCATCACCGGTGGCGCGAGTGGTTTGGGCCGCGAGTTCGCCAACGTGGCGGCGCGCGAGGGCATGAAGCTGGTGCTGGCCGACGTGCAGGTTGATGCGCTGCAGCGCGCCGTCGATGAGCTGAAGGCGCAGGGCGCCAGCGTGATCTCGCGCCTGTGCGACGTGCGCAAGGGCGAGCAGGTGCAGGCGCTGGCAGACGCGGCCATGGCCGAGTTCGGCGCCGTGCATCTGCTGTTCAACAACGCCGGCGTCGGCTCGGGTGGCCTGATCTGGGAGAATACCGAGGCCGACTGGGAGTGGGTGATGGGCGTGAACGTGTGGGGCGTGATCCACGGCGTGCGCATCTTCACCAGGCTGATGCTGGATGCGGCCAAGGATGATCCGTCGTTCGAAGGCCACATCGTCAACACTGCGTCGATGGCGGGCTTGCTGAACGCGCCGGCGATGGGCGTGTACAACGTCTCCAAGCATGCGGTGGTGTCGCTGTCGGAGACCTTGTATCAGGATCTGCAACTGGTCGGCGCGCCGATCGGGGCGTCGGTGTTGTGTCCGTACTTTGTGCCGACCGGTATCAGCCAGTCGCACCGCAACCGTCCCGAGGACGTGCGCATGACGCAGGGCCCGACCGCCAGCCAGCTGGCAGCGCAAGCGATGACGGACAAGGCGGTATCGTCCGGCAAGGTGTCGGCGCAGGACGTGGCGGAGACCACCTTCAAGGCCGTCGCCAACGGCGACTTCTACATCTACTCGCATCCGGGCGCGCTGGCCGGCGTGCAGGAGCGCATGGAGCACATCGTCGCCGGTACCAACCCTGGCGATCCTTACGCCGCCACGCCGCATGTGCGCGAAGCGCTGCGGGCCAAGATGAAGCTGGGCTGATCTTGCAACAGCTGCGCGTGGAGGCCTTCCAGCGCAAGCCCGTCTTTGACGACATTGCGCAGGCCGCCCGCCGCCTGAGCGGTGATTGTGGCAACAATGCGTGTATTTTGGTGTAGCCATGCCGTGTTAAGCTAATGACAAGCTTACTATCGCGCCTCCTATGTTTATCGCAAAAAGACTGTTTTTGATATTTGCCGTTTTGCTTGCTGCCGCGGCTATCTGGAAGGGAGGCGATTGGTTGACCCGGCCGCAATACCAGGCCGCTCCACTTTCCGGTGCGAACCCAACGGGTCATCACGCCCAAGTCGCGCTGGCGGCCGCGGCCACGGCCACGGTCGCGACAGGACATACTACATCGCCGGCGCAAGCCGAAGACCACGTCGAAGACATGGTTCGCGTTGCCGCCGGAGATCCAGGAAAATCATTTGAAGCCTTCAATAAGATTGAAGAGTGCCTGACCCTGGAGAAGGACAAGGAAATCGTCAATGACGTGGATTTCAAGTTCACTTGGCAGGATGCCGGCGTCACGATGGAGACTGTGAAGCACAAGGCCGGGGAGCCTGCGTTGCAAGTGCTGCGCAGGATTTGTGCGGGCTTGTCCGGCAGAACCAGATTGGACCGTTTCCATCTCCTGAATTACGCCGCCGATAAGGGCGTGCCCGGCGCCTTGGCGGGCTATATCTTCGCTGGACCGGAGGGTGACCGGGCCGCCTTGAAGGAGCGGCCGGACGATCCGGCCGTTATCAAATGGCGCGCCGACGCGCTACGGCGCCTTGATGAGCGCATCGCACAAGGATATCCCGATGCTTTGCTGTTAGGCGCCAGCGGCTACGCGGAGTTGGGCAAGATCATGACCTCGGCCGACATGTGCATGGAGCATATGGCGGTCAACAGGGTGCTGGGCGCAATCAATAGCAGCGAAGGCATCTATCCTAAGGCACTGCTGGACATCTGGGCCAAAGACCTGAGCGAACAGCAGAAGAGCGATGCCGAAGCACAAGCCGAGCGCATCTTCCTGAACTGGAAGCGGCGCCAGACAGCGCCGCTTGCGCCCGTTGCGGTTGCCCGGCAATGACCCATCGCGAGAAAACCATAATGTGCTGACCGGGTGTGTCGTGGCATCCCCGGCGTCGGCATGCGCGTCCAACTAGTGTGCCAGGGCTGGTCCCAGTTTCGCTGCGATGTCCCTCCCGGCTTCCGTGGTGCTGGCGCTGCCGCCCATGTCCGGGGTGCGATTGCCGTCCAGTAGCCAGGCTTCGATGGCGGCGACGACGGCGTCGTGCGCCGCGCGGTAGTTGGCGTCGCCGTTGCCGAGGAAGTCCAGCATCATGGCGCCGGACCAGATCATCGCCACCGGGTTGGCGATGTTCTTGCCGTAGATGTCGGGCGCCGAGCCATGCACCGGCTCGAACAGCGACGGCCACTGCCGGCCCGGATTCAGATTGGCCGATGGCGCGATACCGATGGTGCCGGTGCAGGCCGGACCCAGGTCGGACAGGATGTCGCCAAACAGGTTGGACGCCACCACCACATCAAAGCGCTCCGGCGACAACACGAAACGCGCAGCGAGGATGTCGATGTGGTACTGGTCCCAGCGTACATCGGGGTAGTCCTTGGCCATCGCGGCCACGCGCTCGTCCCAGTACGACATGCTGATCGAGATCCCGTTCGATTTGGTGGCCGACGTCAGATGCTTGCGCGGCCGGCTCTGCGCGAGGTCGAAAGCATATTGCAGCACGCGGTCCACGCCGGTGCGGGTGAAAATGGCCTCCTGCAGCACAAACTCGCGCTCCGTGCCTTCAAACATGCGGCCGCCGACGGACGAATATTCGCCCTCGGTGTTTTCGCGCACGATGTAGAAGTCGATGTCGCCCGTCTGTTTGTTGGCCAGCGGGCAGGGCACGCCGGGCATCAGGCGAACCGGCCGCAAGTTGACGTACTGGTCGAACTGGCGGCGGAACTTCAGCAAGGAACCCCACAGCGAAATATGGTCGGGCACCAGCGCCGGCCAGCCGACCGCGCCGAAGAAGATGGCTTCGTAGTCTTGCAGCAGCTCGAACCAGTCGTCCGGCATCATCTTGCCGTGCGCGGCGTAGTAATCGCAGCTGGCCCACTCGAACGTGGTCCATCGATGTTGATGTTGAAGCGGCGGGCGGCTGCTTCCACCACCCGTATGCCCTCGGGCATGACTTCCTTGCCGATGCCGTCTCCGGCGATGACGGCGATTTTGTGTGTTTTCATGAAGATTCTCCTTGAAGAGAAGAATAGCGCGATCCGTTTCGTTTAGAATGTGTTGAAATGTGATCTCATGGAACACGATTTGTGAATAATAGGATTGAAAACGACGACTTGCGCGTGTTGGTCGCGGTGGTGCGCAAATCCAGCTTTGCCGGCGCGGCGGAAGCGCTGGGCATGTCGCCTGCCTATGTCAGCAAGCGTATCGGCGTACTGGAGGACGCGCTGGGTGTGCGGTTGTTCCACCGGACCACGCGCCGGGTCGTGCTCAGTGATGATGGTGAGCAGGTCCACGTCCGCGCGCTGGCCATCCTGGAAAGCCTCGACAGCCTGTTCGACGACGTCGCCGAGCGCAAGGGTGTGCCGCGTGGACTGCTGCGCGTCAGCAGCAGCTTCGGTTTTGGCCGCAACGTGGTCGCGCCGGCGATTGCCGGGCTGCTCAAGGCCCATCCAGCGCTGGAGGTCAGGCTGGAAGTGTTCGACCGGTTGGTCGACATCGTCAGCGAGGGTTTCGACCTGGACATCCGCGTCGGCGACGACATCGCACCGCACCTGATCGCGCGCCGGTTGATGGACAACCACCGCATCCTGTGCGCCGCGCCATCGTATCTCGAACGGCGCGGAACGCCGGGCACGCTTCAAGAATTGGCCGACCACGACTGCCTGGCGATCAAGGAGCGCGACATGCCGTTCGGCGTGTGGCGTTTACGCAGCGGCGCGCGGGAGGAGACCGCGGTCAAGGTGACGGGGCCGCTGTCGTCCAACCACGGCGAGATTGCGCTGCAATGGGCGGTGGCCGGCGCGGGCATTGTGCTGCGCTCGCGCTGGGATGCTCAGCCACATCTGATGCGCGGCGACCTGGTGCAGGTACTGCCCGAGTACACGCAGGACGCCAACGTCTGGGCGGTGTATCCACAACGGCTGGCCAGTTCGGCCAAGGTGCGCGTGTGCGTGGACTTCCTGGAGCGCCACCTTGCATGCGACAATCCTGCTTCCTCCAACTAGCCTGCACGCCGATGACCAACACCGCCAAGCACGACATCCGCACCGGAGACTGGACCGCCCTCAATACCGACGCCAAGCTGATACGCTTTGAGGTCTTCGTCGAAGAACAGAAAGTCCCGGCCGAACTGGAAATGGACCACATGGACGCGGTCTGCCTGCACGCCGTGGCCTACGACGCCAGCGGCACGCCAGTCGGCACTGGCCGCCTGCTGCCGGACGGCCACATCGGCCGCATGGCGGTGCGCCAGGTCGCGCGCGGCAGCGGCGTTGGCGGCGCCTTGTTGCAGGTGCTGATGGCGCAGGCGCGCGCACGAGGTGACCAACAAGTGGTGCTGAGCGCGCAATCGCACGCCGCGCCGTTCTACGAGCGCCACGGTTTCGCCATCGACGGCGACGAATTCTTTGAGGCCGGCATCGCCCACATCAACATGCAGTACACCTTTTAAGGAACACAGCCATGACGCACATCGTAGAGAATTTCGATCCCAAGCTGGACCTGGTATTTGAGCGCGACATCGATATCGCGCCGGAATTGGTGTGGGCCGCCTGGACCAGGCCGGAACATCTGGTGAACTGGTTCACGCCGTCGCCGTGGAAGACGCTGGAGGCGCATTGCGACCTGCGTCCCGGCGGCTTGTTCAGCTCCGTGATGGCCGGACCGAACGGCGAGCGCCATGACAATCGCGGCTGCTATCTGGAGGTTGTGGAAAACCGCCGCCTGACGTGGACCGATGCACTCGGACCCGGCTTTCGCCCGACCGGCAACGCCTTCATCACCGGCGTGGTGACGATGGAGCCGCTGCCCAACGGCGGCACGCGCTACATCGCCTGCGCCCGCCACAAGGACGAGGCCACTGTCGAAGCGCACAAGCAGATGGGCTTTCAGGAGGGCTGGGGCAAGGCGCTCGACCAGCTGGTCGCCTACATGAAGCAGCTTTAACCCAACGGATTGCATGACGGCTAGTTGCCGTACTTTTTGAGCAGGGCACTCAGGCGGGCAGGTCCGTGCGTGCCGTACCATTGCCAGATGGCTTCGGCTTGCCGGCGGTTTTGCTCGTAGTAGCTTTTGTTGAGGGCCAGCCAGGCCGTGGTCGAAAACAAGGGCTTGTCGAGCCGCGTGAATTCCTTGCCGTAGCGCGCCGCCACGGTGGCGTCCATGTCGTCCTTCGACGCCAGCGATACGGCGAAACCGTCGATGCGGTGGTGGCGCAGCTTTTCGAAATTGGTGTCCGGGTTGGCCGCGCCCTGGTCCACCTCGACGCCGCGTTCGCGCAAGACCTTGATGTGGGGCGCGCCGTGCGACAGGCCGATGATGCGTCCGCGCATGAGGACCGCCGGGTCGCCATGCTTGGCCAGGCCGTCGCTGGTGCGCACGAACACCACGCTGTACAAGGCCATGCCGCGGGCGGGATCAGGCTTGCCGTGCTTGTCGAGCGGATAGACGATGTTCGGCGAAGGGCCGACCACGTCGGGAGAAAATAGCGAGGTGGCGTCGATCTGGCCGCTCTCCATGCTCAGCCGCAGGCGCGGCGGCGGCATGCGCACCATCACGGTGGTGCAGCCGGCGCTGGCGGCCGCTTCGCGGGTCAGGTCGGCCAGTGCGCCGGCGGCTGGCTTGCCTTCGTCCGCGCCGACGCCGAGATAGTAGGGCGGCACTGCCTGGTCGGTGTAACCGAAACGCAGCGGCGCGCAGGCAGCGGCGGCCTGTCCGGCCAGCAGCATCAGTAACGGAACGGACAACAACGGCGAACCACGCATGGACGTTAAGCAAGTGAGAAGCCTGCGGCCGGCCGGGGTGGCCGTGCGCGAACAGGTCTGCTTGCTAGTGTATCAGCATCTCTTGCAAGGTCGCAGGGGCGTCGGCGTAGAGCTTGACCACGGTGGAGGTGCGGGTGCCGTAGCTCGGGCTCTCGATCCGCACCGCCGACAGCATGCGCTCCAGGTCCAGCGGGACGCCGGTTTCCGGCAGGCGCTGGTCGGGCGCGGGTGTGGTGTCGGCCAGCATTTCGAAGTAGGCGTCGTCCGGCGCGCCCAGGCATAGCAGGCTGGCGAACTGCGCTTTGGTTTTCAACACCTTGGGCCACGGCGCGTCCAGCAGCGCGTTCGACAGGCCGTACACGCCCGGTTCCAGCGGCTTGCCGTTGCGCGGGTCGTTGTCGCCGCGATTGGAGAACCAGATCAGCGTGTCGCCGTCGCTCAGCACCAGGTTGAAGCCGTTGTAGGCGGCGGCATCGGCGCGGATGGCGTCGACGTATTCCTGCGGTGTCATGCTGCCGGCCAGGTAGTCGGCCACCAGATGGCCGCGCGACGGCGCATTGAACCGATGCTCGGACGGTGCGCGGATGTTGGTGATGGCGGCGAAGCGCGAGGCCTTGCTGCCGGCCGGCAGCTGCGTGATGCCCATCCAGCTGCCACCGGCCTGCAAGTCGCGGCCGGCGAAAATCTGTGGATGTTCCGGCCATGGCGCCGCCGGCGCGGTGGCGCGCTGGTAGAACTCATCCCGGTTGGCGGCAGCCACCAGCGGTACCGCAGGTATGACCCGCCAGGCAAAAACGATCAGGCACATGTGACTAAATCCATAAACAATTCGGTGTGACGCGGGCCGTCGGTCCAGGCGGACAAGCCAGCCAGCGCGACGGCTTCATCCAGCGCGGATGCGAAGCCGGCCGGCGTGGCGGCATACACTTCCATCCACGTCTGCTTGCCGTCCCTGGCTTCGGGACGGCGCTTGAGCTGGCACGCGACGCCGTGCCGCGCGCCCAGCGCCGCCTGCATCGGGACGACCGCCGCCAGCAAGGAGGCCGCATCGGCATCCTTGACCTGATAGTAAATGTAGAGATCCATGCTAGAGATCGAGTGGGTCCAGCACGTAAGGCATGTCGAGGAAGGTCAGCGGTGCGCCGCCGGCCGAGCCGAGACGGACCGAGGCCGCCTCGATGGCGGCCAGCTTCATTTCGACCAGCGCGTCGATGCCGCCCTTGCCGTTGGGGGCGGCGTTGACGACCATGCCGCATGGCTGCTCGGGATCGGCGGTGGCGAACACTTCAACGCCGGCCGCAGCCGCCGCATCGGCGATGCTGACCAGCGTGGTGCGCCGCTTGAGCTTGCCCAGATACTGGCTGCGGGCGACGATTTCCTGGCCCGGATAGCAGCCCTTCTTGAAGTTGACCGCGCCCAGCAGCTCGAAATTGATCATCTGCGGAACGAATTGTTCCTGCGTGGCCTTGGTGATCTGCGGAATGCCGGCATGGATTTCCGACAGATGCCAGGCGTCGGTGCGGCCGACCGACAGCTTGGCGGCCAGCTCCGGCGCCACGGTCTGCGCGACTTCGGCCGACATCAGCCACTGGTAGCGTGGCGCGCCGAACGCATCGGCCACGCGGATCAGCGTGCCCAGCGGATGGTCGACCTTGCTGAACGGTTTGGCCGGCAGCGGGTCGAACCAGTTTTGCAGCGCTTCTTCCGCCATGCCGCCGCCCAGGCCCAGCACCACCTGATGGGCCGGCGACTCGCTCGCATCGCTGAGCTTGGTCTTGGCGCGCAGCACGAACATCGCCAGGCGCTTCTGCACCGGCGCCTGGATCTCGCGCGGCAGTTGCAGGAAGATGGTGGTTTCGTTACGCCACATCAGGAAAGAGGCCAATAAGCGGCCCTTGGGCGAGCAGTAGCCGGCCAGGCGGACTTCGCCCAAGCCCAGGTGCTCGACGTCGTTGGTCAGCTGATTGTGCAGGAAACTGGCCGATTCCTCGCCGTCCAGCGCGATCAGGCCCTGGTCGCTGATGGGCGCGACAAAGCCCACGGCAAGCTGGGTGGTGGTCAGCGGCTGGGCTGGCTGAGCTAAAAGTTCATTCCAAGAAGACATAATTTCCAATAATTTGACGATTAAAGCATTATCATTACGGGCTCATTATAGTGATGTCGGACGGATCGCGTCGGATACCGCGCAAAACGTGCACTGGCGAACTGTGCCAAGAAGTGGCAAGCTGTGCGACTTGTTCCAACCCTATGGCTTCAACAATGGCTTTTATCAAAAAAATCATCACCTTGTGCATCATGCTGGCGATCGCCGGCGGCGGCTACTTTATCTATTGGTCCCAGCACCCGATCATCGGCGACGAGATCGAAGCCATTGAATTTACCATCGCGCCCGGCAGCGGCGCCCATGCCGCAGGCCAGCAGATCGCCGAAGCGGGCGTGCCGATCGAGCCCTTGCTGTTCAACCTGCTGGCGCGCGTGACCAACAAGAGCGGCAAGCTGAAAGCCGGCGCCTACGAACTCAAGCCCGGCACCACGCCGCTGCGCCTGATCGACCAGCTGGTGCGCGGCGAGTTCGCGCAGGAGCAGCTGACCATCATCGAAGGCTGGACCTTCCGCCAGATGCGGGCCGCCATCGCCGCCCACAAGGGCATGAAGCACGATACCGTCGCCATGTCGGACAAGGAAGTGATGCGCGCCATCGGCTCGGAATACAAGCTGCCGGAAGGATTGTTCTTCCCGGATACCTATCTGTTCGCCAAGGGCGCCAGCGATTTGCAGATCTACAAACAGGCGCACGCCATGCTGCTGACCCGCCTGAACGACGCCTGGGACAAGCGCGATCCGGCGCTGCCGTACAAGACGTCGTACGAGGCGTTGACCATGGCCTCCATTGTCGAAAAGGAAACCGGGCAAAAGTCCGAGCGCGGCATGATCGCCGGTGTGTTCGTCAACCGCCTGAAGCTGGGCATGCTGCTGCAAACGGACCCCACCGTGATCTACGGCATGGGCAACAAGTACGACGGCAAGATCCATAAATCGGATCTGGAGACCGACACCCCTTACAATACCTATACTCGCGCCGGTTTGCCGCCGACCCCGATCGCCTTGCCTGGCGTGCAATCGCTGGCGGCGGCGCTGGCGCCGGCCAAGACGCCGGCGCTGTATTTCGTCTCCAAGGGTAATGGCAGCAGCCAGTTTTCCGATAATTTGACCGACCACAATCGGGCAGTGAACAAGTTTCAAAGATAAGCTTCAGAGAATTCATGACTCAACACCGCGGTAAATTCATCACGTTCGAAGGCATAGACGGCGCCGGAAAATCGACCCACATCGCCTTCGTCGGCGACTACCTGAAGGCGCGTGGCGTCGACCTGGTCAGCTCGCGCGAGCCGGGCGGCACGCCGCTGGGCGAAAAGCTGCGCGAACTGGTGCTGCACGAAAAAATGCACCTGGAAACCGAAGCGCTGCTGATGTTCGCCAGCCGCCGCGAGCACATCGCGCAAGTGATCGAGCCGGCGCTGCATGGCGGCGCCTGGGCCATTTCCGACCGTTTCACCGACGCCAGCTTCGCCTACCAGGGCGGCGGGCGCGGCATGGACCTGGCCAAGCTGGAAGCGCTGGAGCAGTGGGTGCATCCGCATCTGCAGCCGGACCTGACGCTGCTGTTCGACGTGCCGCTGGAAGTGGCGCGCGCCCGGCTGGACGCCACCCGTTCGCTGGACAAGTTCGAGCAGGAAAAGGCCGATTTCTTCGCCTCCACCCGCAATGAGTACCTGCGCCGCGCCACCCAGTTCGCATCCCGTTTCCGCGTGATCGACTCGACCCAGTCCATCGCGGACATCCAGGTCCGGATCGCCGCCATCCTCGACGAATTGCTTGCACTTTAAAAGTATTGCATAAGCGCTTGTTTTAAAACAGAATACCAAACAATGAGTAATTCCATATATCCGTGGCAGGAAGCGTCCTGGCAGCAGTTGCAACTGCTGCGCCAGCGCATGCCGCACGCCATCCTGTTTCATGGCGCCGCCGGGATAGGCAAATCCGACTTCATCGAACGCTTCGCCCAGGGCTTGCTGTGCGAGGCCGTGCTGCCGGATGGCCATGCCTGCGGCCAGTGCGCGTCCTGCGGCTGGTTCTCGCAGCATAACCACCCGGACTACCGCCGCGTGCGGCCGGAAGCGCTGGAAGACGAACCCACCGGTGACGGTGAAGAGGGCGACGGCGAAGCCAAGAAAACCACCGCCAAGTCGGCCAAGGCGCCGTCCAAAGAGATCAAGATCGAGCAGATCCGCAACCTGGCGGACTTCATGAACATTTCCACCCACCGCCAGGGGCTGCGGGTGGTGGTGCTGTATCCTGCCGAAGCGCTGAACATGCCGGCCTCCAACGCGCTGCTGAAGACGCTGGAAGAACCGCCTCCGGGCACGGTGTTCCTGCTGGCCTCCAACAGCCTGGACCGGCTGCTGCCGACCATCCTGTCGCGCTGCCGCAAGTTCGCGCTGCCGATGCCGAGCCACGCCGAGGCGCTGGCCTGGCTAAAGTCGCAGGGCGTGCCGGACGCCGACAGCTGGCTGCGCGAGCAGGGCGGCGCGCCGCTGGCGGCCATGGCGCAGGCCGAAGTCGGCAACCGTGACGATCTGGAAGTATTGCTGCAACTGCTGGCACACCCCAGTGTGGAAGGCGCGTTGAAAGTTGCCGACAAACTGCAAAAAGTGCCGTTGAGTGCACAAGTTTCATGGTTGCAGCGCTGGCTTTATGATGTGTTTTCCTACAAACTGGCAGGTAACATCCGGTACTATCCTCGCTACCAGAAGGAGCTGGCCAGCCTAGCCGCCAAGATCCACGTCAGCCGCCTGCTGGCCGCGATCAAAGGCGCCAACGAGCGCCGCGCCACGGCCGACCATCCGCTGTCGCCCAAACTGTTCCTGGAGGATATGTTGCTCGATTACGCCGCCTGCTGCGCCTGAAAGGGAATTAATGTCTGCTGCCAGCCCTCTCGACCCGAACACCGTGCCCGCCGTGGCACGGCCTACGGTATTGTCGCTGGCCATCAAGGAGAAGGCCGCGCTGTATGCGGCCTATATGCCTTTCCTGAAGAACGGCGGCATGTTCGTGCCGACCCAGAAGCCCTACAAAATCGGCGACGAGATCTACCTGATCCTGGCGCTGATGGACGACGTCAACAAATACCCGATCGCCGGCAAGGTGGCCTGGATCACGCCGCCCGGCGCGCACAACAACAAGGCGCAGGGCATAGGCGTGCACTTCCCGGAAGACGAGAGCGGCCAGCGCGCCCGCCTGCGCATCGAAGAAATCCTCGGCGCGGCGCTGCGTTCCTCGCGCGCCACGCATACGCTTTAGTTTCAACATACTCCTTCACCGTTTTCCGACATGACCACAGCTTTCCGCCACCGCCTCGCCACGCTCGACGACTTGCCTACCATCGTCGCCATCTACAACACCACCATCGCCTCGCGCGAGGTCACGGCCGATACCGAGCCGGTGTCGGTGGAATCGCGCCTGGGCTGGTTCCACGAGCACACACCGGAGAAGCGGCCGCTGTGGATCATCGAGCAAGCCGGCGATACGTCGGGCAAGCCGGAAATCCTGGGCTGGATGTCGTACTCGAACTTCTACGGCCGCCCGGCGTATTCGGGCACGTCGGAGATTTCGATCTACCTCGCCGAGGCCTGGCGCGGCAAGGGCGTGGGCGGCTACTGCATCACCCAGGCCATCGCGCACGCGCCGGCGATCAAGGTGCATACCTTGCTGGGCTTTATCTTCGGCCACAACAAGCCCAGCCTGGGCCTGTTCGCCAAATTCGGCTTCGAGACCTGGGCCAACCTGCCCAAGGTGGCCAATCTGGACGGCGTCGAGCGCGACCTGATCATCCTGGGCAAGCGCGTCGACTGAGCCTTATTTCAACGCGCGGTCCACCGCCGCGCGGATCTGGTCGCTTGCGCAGACCACCGCCGAGTGACCGCAATCGCCTTGCAGCACCGTGGTGGTGGCACCGATCTGGTGCGCGAACGCCAGCGCCGGCGCCGGATTGACGATCAAGTCCTGGCGCGGGTTGATGATGTGGACCCGTGCTTTGACCTTCTTGGCGGCGTCGTCGCCGATATCCTGCGTCAGGAAGGCGCGCATTTGCCAGCGCATATCGTTGGCGTCGGCCGCATCCGGGTCGTCCTCGATCGTCTCCGCGATGAATTTGTCCACTTCGGACGGCTTGGTCTTGGCCGCGCGGTAGGCCGGCGTATCGAAATTCAGTGAAAAAATCTGGTGGTACAGCGGCAGCTTGGGGTTTTGCTTGTAGTCGCCGTTGGCGTATTGCGGATCGGCCAGCATGGCCGCCTCCTCGGTGCGCCAGAACAACAGGTCGTAGCTGGTCTGGCGCGGCGTGCCGGCGATCGGCACGGCCACGTCCATGTAGCCGGGATGGCTGACCATCCACTGGAAAGCCTGCGTGGCACCCATCGAGTAGCCGACGATGGCGTGGACGCGCTTGAGGCCCAGCTTCTCGCTCAGCAGCCGGTATTCAGACTCGACCATGTCGCGCACATTGAAGGCCGGGAAGGCCGTGCCGTGCTGCGCCGCGCTGTTGGACGGCGAGCAAGCCACGCCATTGCCGATCGCATCGACCACGATCACGTAGTGTCCGGCCGTGTTGAACAAGCCTTTGGGGCCCAGCAACGACACCGCTTCGCTGCTCTTGCCGGTGTGCCAGGGCAGGAACACGACGGCGTTCGAGCGTGCCGCGTTCAGCGTGCCGATGGTGCGGTAGCCGAGCTTGCAATCCTTGATGACGGCGCCGCTTTCGAGCCGGACATCGCCCAGGTCGGCAAATTGCTGGGGTGGCGCGTCGGCGGCGGTGGCGGCCAAAGGCAAGGCGAGGGCGAGGGCAAGCGGAAGGCGGCTGAACATCAGGCAAACTCCGGAAGTGAATGGGAACGCCGATTCTAGGCTAGGCGTGCTTAGGTTACAATCACGGCATGTTTATCGATTCCCATTGCCACATTAATTTCCCCGAGCTGGCTGCTCGCATGCCCGAGATCCTGGCCAAGATGGCCGACAACAAAGTCACCCATGCGCTGTGCGTGTCGGTCGACTTGCCGGATTTCCCACAGGTGCTGGCCCTGGCCCATGAGTATCCGCACATCTACGCCTCGGTCGGCGTGCACCCGGATTACGAGGACACGCCTGAACCGACCGTCGAACAGTTGGTGGAACTGGCCAACGACCCGAAGATCATCGCCATCGGTGAGACCGGGCTGGACTACTTCCGCCTGCAAGGCGACCTGGAATGGCAGCGCGAGCGCTTCCGCACCCACATCAAGGCCTCAAGAATCACGCGCAAGCCTTTGATTATTCACACCCGCAACGCCAGCGAGGACACCATCCGCATCATGCGCGAAGAAGGCGCAGGCACGGAGGCGGGCGGCGTGGCCGGCGTGATGCATTGCTTTACCGAATCGCTGGAAGTGGCGCGCGCGGCGATCGAGATGGGCTTCTACATCTCGTTCTCCGGCATCGTGACCTTCAAGAGCGCCAAAGATTTGCAGGCGGTGGCGCTGGAAGTGCCGCTGGAACGCATCCTGATCGAGACCGATTCGCCCTACCTGGCGCCGATGCCGCACCGCGGTAAGATGAACGAGCCGGGTTTCGTGGCCCATGTCGGCGAATACATCGCCAAGCTCAAGGGCGTGCCGGTGGAGCAGGTCGCCGAGCAGACGACAGCCAATTTCTTCAAACTATTCAACGTGGTAGCGTAGTTCCTTAATGCTGAATCTATCCAAGCGCCGCTTGCTGCTGGCCGTCCTGGCCGCCACTTTGACGATGCCCTCGCTGGCCGCCGAGCAAACCGACGATGAAGTCGATCTGTTCCGCGCCGCCCAGCTGGACAATGTCTCCGGCGTCAAAAAGCTGCTGGAGCGCGGACTGAGCCCCAATCTGCGCGAGCCGGGCGGCGAGACCGCATTGATCGTTGCGATGCGCTACGAAGCCTACCGCGTCGCGACCTTGCTGATGGATCAACCAGGCATCGACCTGGAAGCCAAGGCGCCCAACGGCAACACCGCGCTGATGATGGCGGCCTTCCGCCAAAGCAAGGCGACCGTGCTGGACATGCTCAAGCGCGGCGCGCAGGTGAATCAGAAGGGCTGGGCCGCCTTGCACTACGCGGCGGCAGCCGGCAGCACCGAGATCACCAACATCCTGCTGGAGCACCACGCCTACATCGACGCCGAATCGCCATCCGGCATGACGCCACTGATGATCGCCGCCCGCGAGGGCCAGGAAAAAATCGTCGAATTGCTGCTGGAGCAGGGTGCCGACGCCACCCTGAAAGACGGCGGCTTCCACCAGACCGCCGCCGAGTTCGCGACCCACGCGGACAAGCCGTGGATCGCTCAAACCATCAATGCCCACCTGGCCGCGAAGGCCAAGCGCTAAGGGCGTGCCGAATTGATAAGGCCTGAATTGGCGGGTTTTTGGCGCTTATCTCCGGGTTTGGTTCGTCAAGGATGTTAACGATAATGGGTCCAGTGCATTGCCTCCAGACACAATGCGCATTAACCAAGGATATCCATGCTGAACGAACGCGAGATTGAAAGCTGCTATCTGGGGCAATTCATTCCAGTCCACTACCATCACAACATGCTGATGGATCAAAACCGCATGCACGGCTTCAAGTCGGCCATCGACTACGCCGTCAAGCCTGGCGCCAAGGTCCTGGAGCTTGGCGGCGGCACCGGCGTGCTGTCGTGGTTCGCGGCGGCCAAGGCGGACAAGGTGTATTGCGTCGAATTCAATCCCGACATGGTCAAGGAAGCGCGCAAGATGCTGGCGTTGAACCCCAACGGCGAAAAGGTCGAAGTGGTCCATGCCGACGCCTTTGAATACCTGCCGCCGGAGCCGGTCGATGTGGTGATCTGCGAGATGATCCACGTCGGCATGCTGCGCGAGAAGCAAGTGGAAGTGATCGAGTCCTTCAAGCGCCGTTACATCGAGCGTTTCGGCGGCCCGCTGCCGGTTTTCCTGCCGGAAGCGGTCATCATGGCGGTCCAGCCCTTGCAGCAGGAATATGATTTCGAAGGCTTTTATGCGCCCATCGTGCAGTTCCAGGAAACCAATGTGATCTATCCTGGCACCGTGGAAGTGGCGCAGCCTGCGGTCTACAGCATCATCGACTTCAACCAGCCGAACGACCTGACCTACGCATGGCAGGGCAAGTTCGTGGTCGAGCGCAGCGGCGAGATCAACGCGATGCGCTTCGTCACCAAGAACATCCTGGCCGTGGTGTCGGAGCGTTCCACCACCATCGACTGGCTCAACCACTACATGACGCTGCCGTTGGCCAACCCGGTCAAGGCGCGCGAAGGCGATGTGCTGCAAGTGAGCTTCCAGTACCGCGCCGGCGGCTCGATTCCGTCGCTGCAAGCCTCGCTGCGCGCCGAGATCCTGTACGAAGCGGCGCTGCAACCGGCCAGCTACGTGCCGGCCTACGCTTAAAAAGCTCTTCACGCGGGTCGTTCTGAAGCGTATATTTCGTCTTTTGCAGAAAGAAATATATGGAACAGAACGACCAACGCTACCTCATCCAGCAGAACAAGATCGCCGACGGCGACCAGAAACCACCCGTCTTTGCCAAAGTCATGCGCAGCAAGGAAGGCGCGTTTGAAGGCGTCTCCTTCATCAAATCGAAGGAAAAAGCTTCGATCTTGACCATCGAACAAGCCAACCAGGCGATCGAATGGGCGGCCAAGAAGAAGCCGAACGCCCACGAGTACATCACCAAGATCATCTGCGTCGGCCAATAATCCCCATTCATTCCCCGTTTCGCGCGATTGATCGCGTTTTTCCGCCGTTGGTCGCATGCCAATTGCCTGCCGGGGAGCGCCGCACTACAGTGACAGCATTGACAACGCATCAACTGGATCGGGAGCATCTCATGTTCGGATTTCTGCTGTGGCTGGTTTTGCTGTTCCTGTGCTGGCCGCTGGCCTTGCTGGCGCTGGTGCTGTATCCGCTGTTCTGGCTGATCACCTTGCCGTTCCGCCTAATCGGCATCGGCGTCGAAGGCGTGTTCGAACTGCTGCGCGCCGTGGTCATGCTGCCGGCGCGCATCCTGCGCGGCTCGCCAGGCCGCTGAGCCGGCCTAGAAGTCCACCAGGAAACCGCCGCCCAGCGATTTCTGCGAATAGTTATAGTCGATCAGGCTCTGGCCGTAGCCGCTGAAGGCTTGCACATAGCCTTTCAGGTTGGCCAGCACCGGGAACGACCAGCCCGCCTGCAAGGCGCCATGGTGCGTCGAGAAATTGCGGCGCGCCATCAGCGAGAACGTATGGCCGTCGCTGCGGTAGCTCAGGTTCAGGTCGCCATGGCCGAGATAATCGGTGATGTCGATGTTGTCGTTGTCCGAGCGGGCATTATCCAGGCGCTTCCAGAAGCGCAATTGCGCGCCCAGCTTGCCGTGCTCGGCGCCCACTTCCGCATATGCCCGGTTCCAGCTGCGCGACAAGGTCGAGGTCTGTCCGTTCGACTGGTGCACCACGCCCACGGTCAGGTAGCGGACGTCGAGGGCCGGGCCCAGGTTCAGGTTCAGGTTCAGGTTCAGCGGCGTGGTCAGCATCAGCTCGGGCTGGTAGTTGGTCTCGCGGAAGGGGCTGGAGGCGGCGCGGTTGTAGGCTTGCCAGTAGCTGTTCTGGGTGTAGCCGAACCACAGGTCGATCGGCGTCTTGAACGCCTGTTCGACCATTTTCATTTTGAAACTCAGCTGGTAGGTCAGTTCCGTATGCTGGGACTTGATGCCGGCCGGCGTGAAGTCTTCAAAAGGCGCATCATTGGAGCTGGTGCTGTAATTGGCCAGCAGCAGATAGGTGTCGCGGTGCGGGCGGAAATTGAACACGCCGCGCTTGGCCGAACGGTCCAGCTCCCACCACTGCACCATGCGTGAGACCGTGTCTTCAGGTGGTATCGTGGTCATCGCGGCGACTTTGGCCGGCAGCACCGGCGCGGCGGGCGGCTCGTCCAGCTGGGTGCTCGAGGGCTGCGCCAGCGCGGCGGCCAGTTTGCTGGTCTTGCCGGGATCGGGGATGCCGACCGCAGCGCCGCCTAATGCCTGGAGCGCTGGGCCGGCCTTGGCCAAACCGTCATAGCAAGCCAGGCGGGCGCTGGCGTCGCCCAGCACGGAACAGCGTTCGATGCGCAGTTCCAGGTCGGAGGCCGCCGGCGGTGTTGCGGACTGGGCTAATGCCAGAGCCGGGCTCATGCTCAAGGACAGAAGCAGGGCGTGTTTCAATGGAACAGTCATGGAGAACTTTCAGTTAAACTTGCTAGTTATACTGCAGCCTATATTAATTGCCGTTAGTCATGTCGCACGCCAGAAATAAGCTGGCTCTTGAAATTTGCATTAATCGCTACACTTGAGACTTCCTGCATTCACGTTGCATCAAGGAGAGAATGATGACCCGCAAGACCCCCATCGAGCGTTACCGCAACATTGGCATCAGCGCGCACATCGACGCTGGCAAGACCACGACCACGGAGCGCATCCTGTTTTATACCGGCGTCAACCACAAAATCGGCGAGGTGCACAATGGCGCCGCGACGATGGACTGGATGGAGCAGGAGCAGGAACGCGGGATCACCATCACCTCGGCCGCCACCACCGCCTTCTGGAAAGGCATGGCGGGCAATTTCCCTGAGCACCGCATCAACATCATCGACACGCCCGGCCACGTCGACTTCACCATCGAGGTCGAGCGGTCCATGCGCGTGCTGGACGGCGCCGTCATGGTGTACGACGCGGTCGGTGGCGTGCAGCCGCAATCGGAGACCGTCTGGCGCCAGGCCAACAAGTACGCCGTGCCGCGCATCGCCTTCATCAACAAGATGGACCGCGTCGGCGCCGACTTCTTCCGCGTGCGCGAGCAGATCGCCACGCGGCTGAAGGGCGTCGCCATTCCGATCCAGATTCCGCTGGGTGCGGAGGACAACTTCCACGGCGTGGTGGACCTGGTCAAGATGCGCGCGATTAACTGGGACGACGAGAGCCTGGGTGTCAAGTTCAGCTACGAGGACATCCCCGCGCATCTGCAGGCGCTGGCGCAGGAGTGGCACGACAAAATGGTCGAGGCTGCCGCCGAAGGTTCGCCCGAGCTGCTGGAGAAATACCTGGACGGCGGCGTGCTGACCGAAGAAGAGATCAAGGCCGGCCTGCGCCAGCGCACCATCCGCAACGAGATCGTGCCCATGCTGGCCGGCAGCGCCTTCAAGAACCGCGGCGTGCAGGCGATGCTGGACGCGGTGGTCGAGTATCTGCCGTCGCCGCTGGACGTACCGGCGATTGCCGGTCACGACGAGGATGACAATCCGATCGAGCGCCATCCGAGCGACAGCGATCCGTTCTCGGCGCTGGCGTTCAAGATCATGACCGATCCGTTCGTCGGCCAGCTGACCTTCTTCCGCGTGTATTCGGGCGTGGTCAATTCCGGCGACACCGTCTACAACCCGACCAAGAGCCAGAAGGAGCGCCTGGGCCGCATCCTGCAGATGCACGCCAACGAGCGCAAGGAGATCAAGGAAGTCTACGCCGGCGATATCGCGGCGGCGGTGGGCCTGAAGGGCGTGACCACCGGCGATACGCTGAGCTCGCCGGACCATGTGATCGTGCTGGAAAAGATGATCTTCCCGGAACCGGTGATCTCGCAGGCGGTCGAGCCGAAGACCAAGGTCGACCAGGAAAAAATGGGCATCGCCCTGAACCGGCTGGCGCAGGAAGACCCGTCGTTCCGCGTGCATACCGACGAGGAATCGGGCCAGACCATCATGTCCGGCATGGGCGAGCTGCACCTTGAAATCCTGGTGGACCGCATGCGGCGCGAGTTTGGTGTTGAAGCGACGGTGGGCAAGCCGCAGGTGGCGTATCGCGAGACCATCCAGAAGACGGCCAGCGATGTCGAAGGCAAGTTCGTCAAGCAGTCCGGCGGACGCGGGCAGTACGGCCACGTGGTGCTGACCTTGGAGCCGATGGAGCCGGGTAAGGGCTATCTGTTTGTCGACGCCATCAAGGGCGGCGTGGTGCCGCGCGAGTTCATTCCCGCAGTCGACAAGGGCGTGCAGGAAACCTTGCGCAGCGGCGTGCTGGCGGGCTATCCGGTGGTCGACGTCAAGGTGACGCTGACCTTCGGCTCCTATCATGATGTCGACTCGAACGAGAACGCCTTCCGCATGGCCGGTTCGATGGCCTTCAAGGACGGCATGAAGCGCGCCGATCCTGTGCTGCTGGAGCCGATGATGCAGGTGGAAGTGGAAACGCCGGAAGAGTTCATGGGCAACGCCATGGGCGACCTGACGGCGCGGCGCGGCATGGTGCAGGGCATGGACGAGATACCCGGCGGCGGCGGCAAGATCATCCGCGCGCTGGTGCCGCTGGCCGAGATGTTCGGCTACTCCACCACGCTGCGTTCGCTGACCCAGGGCCGGGCCACGTACACGATGGAGTTCAAGCACTACGCCGCCGTGCCGAAGCACATCCTCGACCACATCGCGACCTCGTCCAAGGCCCGCCACTAAGCAACTCCGGGGTCAAGTCTGACATTCGGACACGAGCTCGACCGTAGCACGTCATTACGGTCGAGCTCGTGTCCGAATGTCAGACTTGACCCCGCGCTTATTCGAAGACCTTCAGCTTGAGCTGAACGGAAATGGCGCCATAGAGCCGGTCCTTGTAGGTCGGCACGATGGCGACGTTGACGCCTACGCTTTTGTAGTCGAAGCTGGCGGTGGGAATGGCCGCCAGGAACCAGCCACCGTCGCGCATCTTGGGGTAGCCGCTGAAGCCGCCCGCCACCGCGCCCAAACGCACCGGGCCGATCTTCCACGGCTGGTAATACACGCCCACATAATTCGAATAGCCGCGGTCGCTGTTGTAGAAGCGGCCCGCCGTCGCCGACGCCACCGTCGAAAACCGGTACTCGCCGCCCAGGCCGGGATTGCTGTCGTTCAGGCCCTTGTCGCGCTGGAAATGGTAGGAGTAGAAACCGCCGTTCAGCCACACTTCCTTCAGCGGCGCCGTTTCGATGGTCTCGAAGGTGTCGGCTACGGCCGCGCCGGACAGGCCGGCCAGCAGCAGCGCGCCGGCCATACGTAAACTTTTGATCATCCGAGACTTTCTTCGTTATGTAGAGGACGATGAATTATAGCCAATTGCACATTGCCGCTTGTGGGTGCTTAGTAATTGATGGACCAATCAGATTGCTGCGAGTACACTGGATTCCAAAGCGCACCATATGCGGACTGCTTAAACGACTTGCAATTGAATATTCATCCGGTCGTTTTCGCCTGCTCGATATCGCACGCCGGTCTGGAGATATTGTTGTCAATACTCCCCGTATCCTATGCTTTATCGAGAAGGGGCACCTATGTCCTCCAGCATCAGCCAGGCGGCCAGCAGCGATGCCGCGCTGACCACCACCAACGAGCAATCTGAATTTCTACAAAACATACTGGAGTCGTCGACCGAATACTCGATTATCGGCAAAGACCTGAAGGGCAAGATCCAGCTGTGGAATGCCGGCGCGCGCCGACTATATGGCTATGAGCCGGAAGACGTCATCGGCAAGGCGAATTCGTCCATGTTGCACACGCCGGAGGATATCGCCGCCGGCCGTCCTGAACAAATCATGGCGGCGGCCATGGAGAAGGGCAAGTGGGAAGGCACGCTGACACGCGTGCGCAACAACGGTTCCCGTTTCACGGCGCGGGTGGTGATCACGCCACGGCGCGACAGCACCGGCAAGGCCATCGGTTATCTGTTGATCTCCAAGGATATTTCCGATGAGATCCGCCTGACCGAGGAGTTGAGGGCGACGCAATTCTATGCGCGCAGCCTGATTGAGGCCTCGCTCGACCCGCTGGTTACGATTAGCCCGGAAGGCAAGATCACCGACGTCAACGAAGGCTCGATCAAGGTGACCGGCGTCCCCCGCGAAAAACTGATCGGCACCGACTTCTCCGACTACTTCACCGAGCCGGAAATGGCGCGCGAAGGCTATCAGCAGGTATTTTCCAGAGGGGCGGTCACGGATTACCCGCTGACCATTCGACACAAGGACGGCCGCCTGATCGACGTGCTGTACAACGCGTCGGTGTACAAAGATGCCCAGGGCAGCGTGCTGGGGGTGTTTGCCGCCGCCCGCGACGTCACCGCGCAGAAGCAGGCCTCGCAATATGCGCGCAGCCTGATTGAAGCCTCGCTCGATCCGCTGGTCACCATCAGCCCGGAAGGCAAGATCACCGACGTCAACGAGGGCTCGATCAAGGTCACCGGCGTCGCGCGCGGCAAGCTGATCGGCACCGATTTTTCCGACTACTTCACCGAACCGGCCAGGGCCCGCGAGGGCTACGAACAGGTCTTTGCCGAAGGCTTCGTGACTGACTATCCGTTGACGATACGGGGCAAGGACGGCAGCCTGACCGATGTGCTGTACAACGCCTCGGTGTACAAGGACGCGCGCGGCAACGTGCTCGGCGTGTTCGCCGCAGCGCGCGACGTCACTGTGCAGAAACAGGCCTCGCAATATGCGCGCAGCTTGATCGAGGCATCGCTCGACCCGCTGGTCACCATCAGCGCGGAAGGCAAGATCACCGACGTCAACGCGGCGTCAGCGGAAATCACCGGACTGGCGCGCGAAAAACTGATAGGCACCGACTTCTCCGATTACTTCACCGAACCGGAGAAGGCGCGTGAGGGTTACAAGCAGGTGTTCGACAAGGGCTTGGTGTCCAACTATCCCCTGACCATCCGCCATCGCGACAGCAAGTTGACCGATGTGCTGTACAACGCCTCGGTGTACAAGGATACCGCCGGCAATGTGCTCGGCGTGTTCGCGGCGGCGCGCGACGTGACGGCGCAGAAGAAGGCCGAGGCCGAGGTCGCCGAACAGCGCACCAAGGAGCTGGAGCGGCTGGCCGAACTCGAACGCTTCCAGCGTTTGACCGTGGGCCGCGAGTTGAAGATGATCGAACTGAAGAAAGAAATTGAAGAACACAAGCGGGCAATAGGGCAGCTCAAGAACGTCGAGGCGAGGTGAGTTCGATGCCTGAATCGGCCACCTACGGACGGGAATTGGGGCAGAAGTTCAGTCAGGAGGACTATGCCAAGGCGGTCATCAACATTCTGGACGATTCCGCAGCGGAGCGTGAGCAGTTGCATGATACGCAGCGCGCAGTCATCAACATTCTGGAGGACGCCGCCGAGGAAAGAGCGCTGCTGGAACTGACGCAAAAGGCTGTGCTCAACATCCTGGACGATTCCGCCGGAGAGAAGATCCGACTGGAAGAAATGCAGAAAGCGGTGTTGAATATCCTGGATGACCTGGCCGGGGAGATGGCGGAACGCAGCCGCCTGGAAGAGCGTTTCCGTTCGCTGCTGGAAACCGCGCCGGACGCTATCGTCATCGTCGACGGGGCCGGCCGCATCATGTTGGTGAACGCCCAAACAGAAGCATTGTTCGGCTACGGGCGCCGCGAACTGCTGGGTCAGACGGTCGAGGTGCTGTTGCCCGAGCGCTTCAGAAGCAAGCATCCGCAACATCGGCTGCGTTTCACCGCCGAGCCGCGGGTACGCCCCATGGGCGCCGACCTGGAATTATATGGGCGCCGCAAGGACGGCAGCGAGTTCGCCACCGAGATACTGCTAAGCCCGGTGGAGACCGACGAAGGCGCGCTGGTGTCGGCCGCCATCCGCGATGTCACCCGTACCAAGCACATCGAGCATCAGATCAGAACGTCGCTGAAGGAAAAGGAAGCGCTGTTGCAGGAGATCCACCATCGGGTCAAGAACAACCTGCAAATCATCGCCAGTTTGTTGTCGCTGCAATCGGGCTACATCAGCGATCCGGAAACGCTGAGGCAGTTTCAGGAGAGCCAGGGACGCATCCGTTCGATGGCGTTGATCCACGAAAAGCTTTACCAGTCGGAGACTTTGGCGGCGGTGGACCTGGCCGACTATGTGCGCTCGCTGACGGGCATCCTGATGCGCTCGTATGCCGCCAATACCCAGGTGCGGCTTGAGTGCGAGACCGATCCGGCGATCGTCAGCATCGACACCGCCGTGCCGCTGGGACTGATGCTCAACGAATTGGTGACCAATGCACTCAAGTATGCGTTCCCCGAGGGCCGCCCGGGATGCCTGAAGGTGGCGTTGCGCTCGTCGGCGACCGGACAGCTGTCGCTGATGGTGCACGATGATGGCGTCGGCCTACCCAAGGACTTTCAATTCGACCAGGTCAACTCGCTGGGGCTGCGCCTGGTGCGCATGTTCGCCACGCAGTTGCGGGCGAAGATCGCCCTGCACTCGGCGCCAGGGCACACCTCGTTCGACATCCACTTTATGGAAACGGCGGACAAAACGCCGTCCTAGAACATGGCATACCATCAGAATGCAATCCGGGTGCTGGTCGTGGAAGACGAGATCGTCGTCTCGGAAGACCTGCAACAACGCCTGCGGTTACAAGGCTACGAGGTGACCGGGGCGGCGGACACGGCCGCCGATGCGATCCGCCTGGCGACGCTGACCTTGCCCGATGTGGCCCTGATGGACATTATGTTGCACGGCAAGGCCGAGGGTATCGAAGCGGCTGAATATTTGCGGGGGCAGCTCGACATTCCTGTCATCTTCTTGACCGCGCACAGCGATGCGGCCACCTTGCAGCGCGCCCGGCTGACCGATCCGGCCGGCTATATCGTCAAGCCCTTCGACGATGCGCAGTTGCGGGTGGCGATCGACATGGCGCCGGCCCGGCACGAAATGGAGCGCAAGGCGCTGCGCGTGGCGCGCTGGCTCAGCGCGACGCTGACCAGCATAGGCGACGCGGTGATCGCCACCAATACCAGGGCCAAGATCATCCTGCTGAATCCGGCGGCGGAAAAGCTGACCGGCTGGTCCCAGGAGCAGGCCGTGGGCCAGCCGTTCGCCGACGTCGTGCGCCTGGTCAACCACACCACCCGGCTGCCGCTGGAAGATCCGGCCACCTGCGCGCTGCAGCAGGGACTGACCATCCGCATCGATCCCAATACCCTGTTGTTGACCCGTACCGGCGAAGAGCGCTTTGTGGATGACAGTGCGTCGCCAATCACCGACGAGACTGGAAAAATCCTGGGTGCGGTCGTGGTGATTGTCGATGCGACCGACCGCCATGCCGTGCAGGGCCGGGTGCAGGGGCTGGCGCGCCAGGTGGAGACCCTGCTGGCCGAGAAGCAGAGAAATGCCACCGCCACCGCCGAGCTCGAAGCGTTCGCCGCCGCGGTCAGCCATGACCTGCGGGGCCCCTTGAATGCCATCGCCGGGTTTACCTATCTGCTCTCCAAACAGCACCGCAAGCATCTCGATTCCTCCGGGCAGATATTCCTGGACCATGTGCAAAGGAATGCAAGGGAAATGATCAGCATGACGGAGGATTATCTGCGCTTTCTCGGTCTGAGCCACGGGCAAGGGCTGGCGGTGACCTCGGTGGACTTGGGCACGCTGGTGCGGGATGTGTTCCGCAGCCTGACGGGGGTGCCGGGAACGAAAACGGTGCAGTTCACCTGTGCGCCGCTGCCGACGATCATGGCCGATGAAGCCATGCTGCGGCAAGTGTTTGTCAATGTGTTGGGCAACGCCATCAAATATACGTCCAGGCAGGATCAGCCTGTGGTCTCGGTGGGCGTCAGCACGGCAGGTCCGGCGGCGGAGGCGATGCATACCCTCTTTGTCCGCGACAACGGTATCGGCTTCGACGCCGCCGGTGCGGAAAAATTGTTCGAACCCTTTCAACGCTTTCACAGCACGGCCGAGTTCTCCGGTACCGGTGTCGGCTTGTCCATCGTCAAGCGTATCGTTGAGCACCATGGCGGCACCCTGCGCGCGCAAAGCCAGCCCGGCGCCGGCGCCACGTTCTTCCTGACGCTGCCAGCCCGCGCCGTGGCGAACATGCCAGTTGGCGCGGGCAAGCATCGGACCATGCCATGATTTCGACGTCGGTGCTTATTGTCGAAGAACAGGCCGCCATCGCCGCCGACCTGGAGACGACGTTGAAAGGCCGCGGCTACCAGATATGCGGTATCGCCGCCAGCGCGGAGGAGGCATTGGCGTTGGCGCGCGTCCACCGTCCGGGCCTGGCGCTCATGGATATCCGGCTGCAAGGCACCATCGATGGCGTACAGGTCGCCGATATCCTGCGGCGCGAACTGGACGTGCCGGTAATCTTTCTCAGTGGGAGTGTAGACGACCTGACGCTTCAGGGTGACCAAGCCGGCGATCCCCATGTCTTGCTTCCCAAGTCCGACCACGGCCAGGAACTCGAGTTCAATTTCGAGTTGGCGGCCAAACAAGATGCGGAGCAGTCGCGCCTGGGCGCGGCAGGCAGGAAGATCACCTTATTGGTGGTGGAAGACGAGGCGGTGATCGCTGAAGATCTGAAGAGCAGTTTGATACAACGCGGCTATCTGGTGTGCGGCATAGCGGCCAGCGGTGAGGAAGCGCTCGAGCTGGCCCGCCAGCACCACCCCGATTTGGCGCTGATGGATATTCGACTGCAAGGGCCGATGGATGGCATAGAAACCGCCGGCCTGATGCGACGTGAGCTGGACATCCCGGTCATCCTGGTCAGCGCCCATTCCGACAACCAGACACTGCAACGCGCCACCGCCAGCACCCCATACGCCTTTCTGTTGAAGCCTTATGAGGACCGCGAATTGCAGATGAACATAGAAGTCGCGGTCCACAAGCACGCGGGCGAACGACAACTGGCGCTCGCGCACGAGGAAATCCGGCGCACCAACGCCACCCTGGAGCAGCGCGTGACGGAGCGCACCGCAGCGCTGGCGGCGGCGTTGACCGAGATTCAGCAAGAAAGCGCCGAGCGCATGCGCATGTTGGCGGATCTGCAAAAGAGCGAAATGCGGTTCCGCCAGCTGGCTGAAAATATCCAGCAAGTCTTCTTCCTGACCGACCTGTCCGGCGCACAGATATTTTACGTCAGCTGTGCCTACGAGGGCATTTGGGGCCGCAGTTGCGCCAGCCTGTACGCGCGGCCGCAGTCATGGATGGACGCGATCCACCCAGACGACCTGGAAGCGATGCAGGACAACATGCCCGCACAGCAGGCGAGCGGGCGGTTTGACTATGTCTACCGCATTGTCCGCCCTGACGCTGCGATACGCTGGATACGCGCGCGCGGCTTTCCGATCGCCGACAGCACCGGCGCGATCGTGCGCATCGCCGGCATAGCCGATGACATCACCATCCATGTGGAGCAGGAACGCAAGATCGCACGCCTGCACCGCATCTCGGTCCTGCTCTCCAGCGTGAACTCCGCGATCGTGCGCATACGGGATCGTGACGCCCTGTTCCACGAGGTGTGCCGCATCGCGGTCGATGAAGGTGGCTTCAGCATGGCTTTTGTCGGCGTGATCGACCTCGTCACCCAAGATGGCGCCGTGGTCGCGTGGTGCGGCGGGCAACCTGGCTATGTGGCCAAGATCCGGCTGACGTCCCGCGCCGGGCTGCCGGAAAGCGACCGTCCGGCATGTCTCGCCGTGCGCGAACGGCGCCCCATCATTTGCAATGACATCCGTATCGAACCGTCATTGCAGCCATTAAAGGATGAGTTGTTGCGTCGTGGCCATCTGTCGGTCGCTGCGTTTCCGCTGATACTCGATCAAAGCGCGGCGGCGGTGCTGGTATTGTTTGGCGGCGAGGTGAACCTGTTCGATAACGATGAAATAAAGCTGCTCAACGAGGTGGCGGGCGACGTCGCGTTTGGCATGGACTTTATCGCCAAGGCGGAACACCTCAACTATGTCGCTTACTTTGATCTGCTGACCGGTCTGCCAAACAAAATGTTGTTCCACGAGCGACTGACCCAGTGTGTCAACGACGCCCATTCGGAGGCCAGCAACGCCGGGGTCCTGGTCATCGATCTGGTGCGGTTTTCCAATTTAAACGACGTCTATGGACGGCACGTGGGCGATGCCGTGCTGCGGGAACTGAGCATGAGATTGAAGGCCGTGCTGGAAGAGCCCAACCGGCTGGCCCGGGTCGGTGGCGACATGTTCGCCCTCTTTATGCCGCAAGTCCGGGAAGCGGTGGATCTGGTCGAGATCTACGAACAGCTGGTCGTGGCGCTGGAGCCGGCCTTCGGCATCCTGAACAAGTCCATCCATCTTTCCATCCGGGCCGGCATCGCCATTTATCCTCAAGACGGTGGCGATGCGGAGAGCCTGCTCAAACATGCGGAAGCTGCATTGAAGAAGGCGAAGTCAGGCAACGAACGTTACCTCTACTATTCGGCCGAGATGAACGCCTCGATCGCGGTCCGCTTGCAGCTTGAGCACGATTTGCGCACGGCCGTCAGCGCCCGGCAATTCCTGCTGTATTACCAGCCACGGGTCGACCTGATCAGTGGCCGCATCGTCAGCGCCGAGGCGTTGATACGCTGGCAGCACCCGGGACGGGGCATGGTGCCGCCGGTCCAATTCATCCCACTGGCGGAAGAGTCCGGGCTTATCCTGCCGATCGGGGCATGGGTGATCGATGCGGTGTGCGCGCAGCAGGCCGACTGGCGTCGGCGGCAGATAAAGATCGTACCGGTGGCGATCAATTTGTCCGCCATGCAAGTCAAGAAGCACCAGGTATTGACGACGATCGTAGACGCGCTGCGAAATAATGGCCTGGAGCGTGAGTATGTCGAATTTGAGCTGACCGAATCGGTCTTGATGGACAATCCGGAGGAGGCGGCGATCAACCTGAGGGCGTTCAAGAAAATCGGCGGTGCGCTGGCGCTGGATGACTTCGGCACCGGCTATTCGTCGCTGGCCTATCTCAAGCGGTTTGAATTCGACATCGTGAAAATCGACCGCGCGTTTGTGACCGAAATCACCCGCAGCAGGGAGGATGCGGCGATTGCGACCGCCGTCATCGCGATGGCGCATAGCCTCAATATGCGGGTCGTGGCGGAGGGCGTTGAAACTGAAGCCCAGCTGCGGTACCTGCGCAAGCTGCGCTGCGACGAGATACAAGGCTATTTCTTCAGCCCGCCGGTGCCGGCGCTAGCGTTCGAGGAAATGCTGAGGACCGACCGCCGCCTGCCGCTGGCGCGCGAGGCGAGCGGCGGTGCGGACACCGTGCTGCTGGTGGATGACGAGGCGAATATTTTGTCGGCGCTGAAACGGCTGTTGCGCCAGGATAGTTACCACATCCTGACCGCGACCAATGCCGAGGACGCGCTGGAATTGCTGGCGTTGAACTACGTACAGGTCGTCGTGACCGATCAGCGCATGCCGGGCACGTCCGGTACGGAATTCCTGTCCATCGTGAAGAATTTGTATCCCGACACCGTGCGGCTGATCTTGACCGGCTATACGGATCTGGTCACGGTGACCGAAAGTGTCAACCGCGGCGAAATCTTTAAGTTCATTGCCAAGCCGTGGCAAGACAAAGAGTTGCGCGAACTCATACGCGACGCGTTTCGGCACTACCGTCCCCGCAGTCCGCCTGTCGAGCTTCAGTAGTCGCCCGCGCCGCATCCGCTGCGGCGCCGGCGGCAGTACCGCCGATGCCGTAAGCCAGCGGCCAGCCTTGCGGCAAATGCCAGGTGCCGAATACGCGATCGAGGAAGGGCAGGGTCGACGCGAAGTTGCGGTCCAGCGGCGCCACGCTGGTGTGGTGCCAGTGATGGAAGGCCGGCGTGGCGATCAGCGACTCCAGCGGGCCGAGCCGGACCCGCAGGTTGGAATGGATGAAGAAGCCCCACACCGTGCCGATGACGATCACCAGCGCCGGCGTGGCGCTGCCGCCCGCGCTGGCGCCGGCCAGGCCAAGCACGTACAGCGGCGTCATGCCGAACAGCCGGGTGACGATCATGTCGAGCGGATGCGCATGCGTGTTAATCAGGAAGTACAGGTGCTCCGGCTGGTGGTGCACCGAATGGAAATGCCACAGCCACGGCAGCTGGTGGCTCAGGCGATGGCCCCAGTAAAAGCCGATTTCCGCGATCAGCAAGGACAGCGGCAATTTCACCAGCAGCGGCAAGGCGCCCACGGCGGCGGGCTCGGCGGCCGGCAGCAGCGCCTGCGCCGCCACGGCGACCACGGACATCAGCGCGCCCAGGATGGCGGCCGGCAGCAGGCTGTTGAGGAAATACAGGCCCAGGTTGATGGCCAGTGCGCGGCGCGGCAGTTGCGCCTTGCGCACCGCGAGCCAGCGCTCCAGCGGCACGAACACCAGCGACAGCAGCACCAGCCACACGCACAGCCGTCCCACGTTGACGGCAAAAACAGGGAGGTGGGCGAGCAGTTGGTTCATCGGTGTCATGGCTAAATAAAGGGCGGAAACGACAATGCCGGACGCGAACGTCCGGCATCGATTCTAGCAGGCGGTGAGTTAGGCGGCCTTGGCTTTGCGGCGACGTGCGGCGAAGCCGACCAGGCCCAGGCCCAGACCCAGCATGCCCCAGGTTTGCGGCTCAGGCACGGCCGAGGTCATCGACACGCCGTCCAGCAGCGAGAACGGTGGCACGCCGGCAGGCGTACCCACCGCCAGGAAGCTCAGCACTTCGCTGGCGCCGGTGGCGGTAAAGGTGAACGTTTCCTTCTGCCAGCCGGTGAAACCGTGGTTGGCATTGTTCTTCACTGCCGTCGAGATGGTTTGGCCGCCCAGCGACACTTTCCACTGTTCGGTGGTGGCGCCGCTGAAGCCGTATTGCTGCGCGCCAGCCCAGTAGAAGCTCAGGTTGTATTGCTGGCCGGCGACCAGGCCGTTGACGGTCTGGCTCACCGGGGCGATTTGAAACGCGCCATCGGCGGCGATGAAGTTGCCGCCGGCCGGGCTGGCGCTCAGTCCGTTGGCGGAGCCATTACCGGCGCCCCACAGTTGCAGGTTGCCGTAGCTGCCGCCGACGCCGCCGTGGTCGGCGTTGGTGTCGCCGAACAGGAAGTTGTAGCCGGTGCTGGTCCAGCCTTGAACCGTATGGCCGGCGTAGCCGATTTGGCCGTAGTTGCCGACTTCGAAACCACCGTTGACGATCAGTTCGCCAGGAACGGCGGCATTTGCCACGCCTGCGCACAGGGCGGCAGCGGCGGACAGGGCCATCATAATCGATTTAATGCGCATGTAAAAACTCCAGAATTCGAATGTCAAGCGGGCTCCCGGCCGCCGGCGGAGTGGAAAGTCGATTGATTTTGGTCAATTAACTTGTTCTTAATGCATTATGAATGAACAATATTTAAAATGGAATATTTTTAATTTGTAAAGTAAGTTGAACGTTGTGCAATGCCTGTGCTAGCGATGGAAACGCTACCGTCGCTTGCGAAAGAAAAGCAAGTGCCTCAGATCGTGATGCGCCACCCACGTTTTTCAGCCCCCGCCATAGCCAGCCAGAAGAGCGTCGTGAAGGTGGCGGCGAACGCCAGCGAGGCAAGCCAGGGGCCGAATATCGGGGTCAACGGGCCGCTGAAAACGTGGGTGTAGAGTGGTCCCATCAGGCCGCTGCCTTCAATCACGCAAGTGGCGATCCAGGAGCCAGCGTAGGCAGCGATGGCGTTGATGCCCATGGCCCTGCCCAGCGCAGGCCAGCCGCGCACATCGATCAGCTGGTGGGCCAGTGCGATCAGCAGCATGCCGAAGCCGCCGGTCCACAGCGCGAACGACGAGGTCCACAGCTGCTTGTTCAGCGGCAGCGCCAGCGACCACAGTCCGCCCAGCAGCATTGCCCCGGCGCCCGCCATGGCCAGCGTGCGGATCTGGCCGCGCCGCAGCCAATCGCCGGCGCGCAATCCGAGGATCACGGTCGCCAGCGACGGCAGCGTGCCTAGGATGCCTTCGGGATCGTGGCCGATGCCGGTGGCCGCATCGTACTGGTAGGCCAGGTGGCCCAGGAGGGCGCTGTCGATGCGGTCGGACAGGTTCAGTCCCGGCTCCAGCGAGCCGCCCGCCACCAGCAACGCCCAGTAGCCGAGCAGGATCGCCGCGAAAGCCGTCCACTGCGCGCGGGCGCCGCGCACGTAGACGGCCATCAGCCCGGCTGCCGCGAAGCAAATGCCCGTCCTTTGCAATACGCCGAACAGGCGGAAGCCACGTCCGTTCAGGAGTAGCATGGCCACCACGTGCAGCGCGATCCCCAGCAGCACGATGCGCAGGGCGCGCCACAGCACCGAGCGCGCCAGCGGCGCGGCCTGCGCGCCCGCGTCCAGGCGGGGGGCGATCGCCAGATTGATGGAGACACCCACGATCAGCATGAAGATGGGGAAGATGAAGTCCGGCGGCGTGCAGCCATGCCATTCGGCGTGGTCCAGCCAGGGGTAGACGTGCGACCAGTCGCCGGCGTCGTTCACCAGCAGCATGGCGGCCACCGTCAGGCCGCGCACCGCGTCGATAGAATTGATACGCATAGTTTAAGAGTTTAAAGCTGCAATGTGAAATGCGTGCGGTTGAGGCCAGCCGCCAGCGCCATGACGATCATGGCGTAGGCGAGGGCCCAGAGGAAGCCCGGCAAGCCGGAGCCCAGTACGTCCGGCAAGGCCAGGTGCAGCAGCTGCATCAGCGCATAGACGATGTAGGGAATGATGTAGACCAGCAGCGGGTTGGCCGCCGCCGGCCGAAAGAACGCGGTCCAGCCGTTCAGCCGCCTCACATCGACCACCCAATACAGCGCCGCGAACAGCAGCACGCAGATGGTGGCGCTGTACAGCGCCCAACTTGGCGTGGCGTAGATCTTCGATATCCTGAAGTACGGTCGCAGCACGTAAGCCAGCACGGCCAAGGCCAGCGCCAGCAACAGCGCGTCGCGGAATGGTTTGTCCCGCCCCCGGCCGAAGAAGATCAAGGATGTCAGCAAACCGCACAGCGCGATCGATGTGTGTACCGCGTTCTCGGCCTGCGCACCCAGTAGCGGTGCGGACGATAGTAGTGCTGGTGTATGGGCCGCACAGTACAGGCCTGTACAGGCCAGCACCAATGCGCCGAGCGGCAGCAGGCGGGCCCGCGTCAGCGACCATGCCACGGTGCTGTACAGGTACGCCCAGCCTATCAGTCCCAGGATGCCCCACCATTGCGGCGCCAGGCGCAGGCTGCCATCTGGGCCGCCGCGGAACGCCAGCGCCAGGGCCAGCAGGCCGGCCGCGCCCACCGCGCGCAAGGCCACGGCGAGGGTCTTGTTCTCGAAACGGTAGACCGCCCACACCAGCATCGCGCAGCCGTAGAACAACAGCGACCACAGATGGATGGACATGCCCATCGCGGCTTCGTTGTAGCCATCCTCCGCGTTGACCATGAACACGCCCAACACCAGCAGCCCGGCGGCGCGCGCAAGCACGTGCCGCCAGCGCTGCGCCGCCGTATCGCCGGCTGCCTGCCGCTGCGCCATGGCGAACGGGATCGACATGCCGACGATGAACAGGAAGGCAGGGAACACCACGTCCGGAAAGGTCATGGCGTCGGCGTCCGCCGCCGCATGCTCCATCCAGGCCGGCATGCCGCGCACGCCGGCCAGCGTGTTCACGAAGATCATGACCAGGATGGTGATGCCGCGGAAGGCGTCGATCGCCAGTATCCGCGCGGGTTTAGAGTTTGCCACGTAGTCCCAGGTAGTATTGGCGGCCGTTCGAATACGAGGCGATCGGCTGGTCCTTGTTCTCGCCGTAGTAGCGCAGCACGGCGTTGTTGAGGTTCAGCGCATCGAAGGTGACCGACAGGTTCTCGTTGATCTTGTAGTTGATCGACGCCGCCAGGTTGCCGGTTCCCGCCATCACCTGCGGGAAGCTGTTGTACAAGCCGCCGGAGAAGCTGGAGCGATAGGTGTAGGCCAGGCGGGCGCTCAAGCGGTCGTCCTCGTAGTAGGTCTCGGCATTGTAGGTGTTCTTGGAATTGCCGACTACCGGCTTGCCGTCGGCCGCGCTGCCGTCGGTGTAGGTGTAGTTGGCCAGCACGCCGACGCCGCCGAACAGGTGCTGCTGGTAGGCCAGCTCCACGCCCTTGTTCTTGGCGCTGATATTGGTCGGCGAAGAGATGGCGTAGCTGTCGAAGCGCTTGAACGAGTTGTTGAAGTAGGTGAGGTTGGCCGTGCCGTAGGTGACGTAGGACGACATGTCCATGTAGAACACGCCGGCCGACAGCAGCGCTTTCGGCGCGAAGTACCATTCCAGCGCGACGTCGTAGTTGGTCGAGCGGACCGGCTTCAGGTTAGGGTTGCCGCTGCTGCCGGTCACGTTGGTGTCATTCAGCGTGACCGCGCCAACCATGGCGCTGAAGTCGGGGCGCGCCATCGTCTTGGCGACGGCGGTGCGCGCCACCAGGTTGGGCGACAGGTCGAACTTGAAGTTCGCGCTTGGCAGGAAGTCGTTGTAACCGGTCTGGTTCAGCGTTGGCGTGTAGACGCCGTTCACATTGTCCTGGCCGATGGGATGGTCGCCGCCGGGGATGTTGGTGATGGTGGCCTGGTTGGTGTGCACATAGCGCGCGCCCACGTTGCCGCGCCAGCCGTCGCCGGCCAGGTTGACCATGCCGTAGATGGCGCTGGATTTCTCCTTGACGTCCATTTCGCCGGCCCAGTTCTCGGTGGTCGGTCCGCCTGCCAGGTCGTATTTGGCCGCCCAGGCGGCGATGTCGCCCGGATTGATCTGCCAAACTTTGCGCAGGAAGTTTGCGCTGTTGGTGATGCCGTTGCCGAAGTTGGATGGGTAGGTGGCGCCGTTCCACGCCGGCTGCGGCGCCGAGGTGGTGCCGTCGCAGGCCTTGCAACCGCGGTTCTCCGGCTGGCTCACGCTGCGATGGTGCTCGGCAAAGCGCACGCCGAACTTGGCCGATTCCAGGACGCCGCGATCGAGCCGCAATTCGCCGTCGGCCTGCGCGTATTTTTCGCTGTCCTTGGTGATGACGTGCGACCCCCACGCCGAAGCGGTGACGTAGTTGGTGAACTTGGACGTGTCCGCGCCGGGGAAGGTCATGGTGGCCGGCGACATGCCGTTCAGCGTGTAGCTGGAACCGGCGCCGGTCAGGCCTGCCTCGTAGCCGATATCGGCCGGGGTCTTGCCGGAGCCGCGCGTGTAGCCCACGCTGCCGCTGATGCGCAGGTCCTGATTGACCTTGTAGCTGCCATCCAGGTCAAGGTAGGCCGACGAGGACGAGGAGCCGGGGCGGTAGATCTGGTCGCCGAAGGCCGAGTACAGCGAGGAGTTGTAGGTCTGGGTGGCGCTGACGGCGGGGTATTGCGATGCCGGTATGGTGGCTGCCACCAGCGTGCCGCTCTTGATGGTGTAGGCCGACGGGATCACGCCGACCGAAGCGCCGGTATCCGGATTGGTGGCGTTGATGTTGGCGGCGATGTTGTTGTAGAAGCTGCGGTTGTAGTTGGCCGCGTCCAGCTGCGAGCTGAAGCCGTTGATGTCGAAGGTCAGGTCCTTGCTTGGCTTGAATTGCAGGTCGAAGGCGCCGCCGGTGCGCTTGCGGGTCTGCTCGAACAGCGAGGCGCTGATGCCGGCCGGCGCCAGGATGCCAGCCAGTTCCGGGTGCGCCTTGGCGGCGTTGCTGTCGGCGGCGATGGCGGTGTAACCGTAGAACTCCTGGCCGTCGCGGCGTTCGTGGCGCTTCTCAGAGAATAGCTGGACCAGCACGCCGAAGGTCTTGGCGTCGTTCTTCCAGCCGATCAGCGCATTCATTTGCGGATCGGTCTTGCTCGGCAGGTCGGAGTAGATGGCCTGCACCGTGCCTTCGATCGTCAACTGCTTTTTGAAATCGAGCGGCTTGCGGGTCTCGATGTTGACCGAGCCGGCCACGCCGCCTTCGACCATGTCGGCCTGCTGGCTTTTCTGCACCGTGACGGCGCTGACGATCTCCGACGGCAGCAGCGCGTAGCTGACGCTGCGTCCCACGGCGCCGGCCTGGTCGAGCACGAACCAGTCGCCGGTGCCGATCGCATGGCCGTTGACCTGCGTCTGCGTCAGGCTGGAGCTGGTGCCGCGGATGCTGACGCGGTCATTTTCGGCGAAACCGCCTTCGCCGCCGGCGGAGGACGAGATGTTCACGCCCGGTACGCGCTGGATGGCGTCGGCCACGTTCTTGTCGGGCATCTTGCCGATGTCCTCGGCGGACACCACTTCGGACAGCGTATCGCTATTGCGCTTGCGGGTCAGCGCCTGCTGCAGGGATGCGCGGATGCCGGTGACCACCACCTGTTCGAGCGGAAGGGCGACGCTGTCGCCGACCTGCTGTTGCGCCATCGCCGGCGCGGCTGCGCATGCCAGCATCAATCCCACCGCCGTAGCGATAGGCGTGAGTGTCGTTTTGATCCCTGCGTTGCTGTCCATCTGGTCTCCCTGGTTTTTAGTGTGGGCAGATTGTCCCCAGTCTTCCTTAACGCCATCCAAAAGGAACCTTAAGGTTTGCCTAACGTTGTGGCGCGCAGACGATTGACAGTTCGGCAGGAAGATGCGTAGATACGGGCTTCACGAATAAGGTGGCACATATGAAGATTTGCCTGGTCGAAGACGACCTGGAATTGGGCAAGGCCCTGCAAGCGGCCTTGCAGGATGCGGGACAGGAAGTGATCTGGGTGCGCCGCGCCAGCGACGCCCGTCATTGGGTGGAGAACGAGCCGTTCGACGCCGTGCTGCTGGACCTTGGGCTGCCGGACGGGAACGGCATCGACGTGCTGCGCGAACTGCGCTCGGCCGGCCACACGCTGCCCATCCTGGTCATCACCGCGCGCGACAGCCTGGAAGACCGTTTGAATGGCCTGGATCGCGGCGCCGACGATTACCTGGTCAAGCCATTCGTCGTCACGGAACTGCTGGCGCGGCTGCGCGCGGTGATGCGGCGCGCCACCGGCTGGAGTGAATCCGGTGAGCCGGTGTGGAAGGTCAAGGACCTGGTGCTGGATGATAAGCGCATGCTGCTGACTCGCGCCGGCGCCAACGTCATCCTGTCGAAAACCGAATTCGCGCTGCTGCACGCGCTGATGCGCTACCCGGACCGCGTGCTGACCCGGCGCGAGCTGGAATCGCGCGCGCTGCCGCACAGCGAGGGCGCGGCGCTCGATGTCCACATGTCGCACCTGCGGCAGAAAATCGGCGAGGGCTATATCCGCACCGTGCGCGGCGTAGGCTACGTGGTCGACAAATGACGATGCACAATCGTTCGCTGTTCAAGCGCCTGCTGTTTGGCTTCATCTCGGTGATGATGCTGATCTGGCTGGCGAATTTGGCGTTGGACGTCTATGAAACCCGCACCAGCAAACGGCGCGACATGCAACGCGAACTGCGCGCCAGCGCCTTGCGCATCATCGTGCTGATGCAAACCGTGGGCGAGCGTCCGCCGGAGCAGGTCAAGCCGCTGGTGCGCAAGATGGAGCAGCTGCACTACGCGCTCTACACGGAGCTGGGCTGGTACATCCCGGCGCTGCAAACGCAGGTGTGGCGGCATGGGCAGCTGGTCTACGCCTCGCCGGACGCGGGCCTGCCGCCCACCGATGCCGCCGCCGGTCCGCATGCGCAGCCGCTCAAGGAAGGCTGGGTGGTGTCGGTCGAAGATGATCCCGCCACCGGCGTCACCGTGCGCATGGCAACGGAGGTGATCGGCGAGTGGATGCTGCAGGTGTCCAGCATCGGCTACTATTTCGCGCCGCTGCTGTTCAGCGTACCGTTCCTGCTGCTGCCGGCGTGGTTCATCATTCGCGTTGGGCTGCGGCCGTTGAAGTCCATCGTCGGCGAAATCGAGGAACGCTCGGCCACCGACCTGTCGCCGTTGGCGCCATCGCCGTACCTGGAGTTGTCGCCGCTGGTCGGATCGGTCAATCGCCTGATGGAGCGGCTGACCGAAAGGCTGGAGCGTGAGCGGGAATTCCTGGTCGATGCGGCGCACGAGCTCAAGACGCCGCTGTCCATCATCCAGATCAACGCCGATACACTGACCACGACACGCACCGCACAGCGGTTGGAGGAAGCGGGGCAGGGCTTGCGTACAGGCGTGCAGCGCGCCACACACACGGTGCACCAGTTGCTGGCGTTGGCCCGCTCGGGCGGCGATCGGGACCACGCCAGCCTGGTGCCGCGCGACTTGGTAGAACTGGTGGCGGACCGGCTGGCGCTGGCCGGGCAGATCGCCGCGACGCGCCATGTCGAAATTGAATTGCAAGCGCCGGAGCGCTGCATACTGGCTATGCACCTTGAAAGCATGGCGTCCCTGATCGATAACCTGGTCAGCAACGCGGTCAAATATTCGCCGGAAGGCGGCCGCGTGACGGTGGCCGTGGTCCAGGCGGATGGCCGCATTGTCCTCTCGGTCGCCGACCAGGGGCCGGGCATCGAGCCGGAAATGCAGCGCAAAGTATTCGAACGTTTCTTCCGTCTGCCGGACCAGGACCAGGCGGGCAGCGGTTTGGGCCTGGCCATCGCGGAACGCGCCGCCGCGCGTAACCAGGGGCGCATCCAGCTGGCCAATCGCAAGGATGGGCCGGGATTGCTGGTCGCGGTAAGCTTTGCCGATGTAAGGGAGTGACGTATATTTTCTTTGTTATTTATGCCATATAATCGGGCCGCTGAAACTCTCAAAAGCCGCCATGAACTATCTGACCCGTTTTCGACCGCTGTTCCTCGCCGTGCCGCTGCTGCTGGCCGGCTGCCAATCCACCATGCAGCGCATCGCCGATTGCAAAGTCGGCGACTGGGCCGCCATCGGGCATAAGGACGGTGTGTCGGGCGAGCCGTCCGACTACGTCGAGCGCAAGGATTTCTGCGACGATCACGCCGATGACAAGAAGCCCGCCGCCATCGGCGCCGAGGCGCAGTACATCGCCGGTTGGGCGCAGGGTAACTGGGACCTGTGGTCGCAGCTAGGCCAGCAGGATGGCGGCAAGGGACTCCAGCCGCAATATGACGCGCACGTCGCCAGCGACGAGGTCCGCAAACACAAGACACCTTTGAACCGTCCCGCCTACGATGCCGGTTGGACGATCGGAAATTCCGATTACTGGAAAGGGCTGGGCAAACGCTCTGGCACCGACGGTCAGCCCTTGTCGACCCAGAGGGACGCAGCCCGCGCAAATGCCGCCGGCATGCAGCTGCGCTTCGACGAAGCCGCCTACACCGATGGCTGGCAGATCGGCAACCGCACCTTCTGGCAGGACGCCGGCTACACCGACGCGCGCAACGGCACGCCGGACAGCGCCTTCCGCGACCGTGCTGCCAAGGCCCGCAGCGCCGGCGTGCAGGTGCAGGAAGAAGCCTACCGCGCCGCCTGGAACGGGGAGATCGTCAACTACTGGCGCAATCTCGGCACGCAAGATGCAGTTAGCGGCACGGACTTCGCCGCGCGCAGCAAGGAGGCTCGCGCCAAGGGCTTGAAGATTTTCGAATCCGAGTACCGCCAGGCTTGGGAAGCGCGCCTGACCGACTATTGGCGCCAGGCCGGCGCCGACGACGGCTACGGCAAGCCCTTCATGCTGGACGACCGCATTGCCAATGCCGGCCGCAATGGCGTGTTCGTTATCGCGGCGACCCGCGAACTGTACACGGCCGCATGGGATGCGCAGAACGCCAAATACTGCTTGCCGGAGAATGCCTTCGAGCGTGGCCGCACCAACAGCGGCATGGCGGTCGACGTTTGCCGCGTCGAATTGCGCAACCAGCTAAAGCACGCCTATGTCAGCGGGCAGGATTATGAAGTGGCCGCGGCCAAGCATCGCCAGGCGGTTGACGACGCCAACGAGATATCGGGACGCCTGAATGACGCGCACCGTCGACTGGATCGGCTGCTGCGCGAGATCCGCTCGAACCTGGAGGCCAAGGACCGCGTGGTCAACGACGATACACGGAAACAGGACGCACGCCGCGAGCAGGAGCGGCGCGATCTGATCGACTATATCCGGCAACTGGAGCGGCAGCTGGACGACGCCCGCCGCTGGGTGGAACGTCACGAACAGCAAATGCAGCGTCTGCGCCGCGAAATCTACTAAGGCTTAAAAATGGTACTTCACGGATTTCCGGGAATTTGTTTCGCCGCACGGCGCTTCCTGCGGCGGGCGCTTCGTCCGGAGCCGGACCTATGTTGAGTGCCATTGTCTTGCGGCGCAGCCGGATCGTTAGATGGGCGGCTTTCGCTTGGGCGTGGCCCGGTTTGGCGAACCGTCGACCGCTGTGGGATGCTGACGCGCTCAATACCTGCCACGTCGTGCGATGGCCGTTCTGGCGCCGGTGAACGCTGGCCGTCTGCCTGCACGCCATCCCCGTGCAAACGCGCTATCGCCGCTTTGCGCGCCGAGCGGCAGACGTCGGCCAGCAGCCACTCGTTACTGCCGGGAAGGCGCAGCCAGACGGCTTTCCAGGCATTGCGGTTGCCGCTGCCGTAGAGGTTCGCAAAACAAGACGGCGATACTGCGTGCCCGTCGTACTTGATTTCCGCCCCCACTACTGTGGCGAAATAGGGCTGGCGGCCGAAGCTGGCGCGCAGCCTTGTCCCCTCGGGAAGGAAAACCTGCTTCCATTGGTATCCCGCCTCGGTCGCCTCAACGGGCTGCTGCGGGGCCGGCGGCGCGGGGTTGATATAGTTGCGAATTGCCTCGATAACGAAGGGCTCCTGGGCAAAGGAATCCGACCAGAAAGTACCTGTGAATTTGCCCAATTCGACCAGCACATCGTCGGGCACGCGGATCGGGAAATGGAGGCTATACGTGGACATGGTGGGGGGGCTCCCTAAAATCGGTTCTTACTAAGCGCTGCTAACCACTACTGACCAGTACTACAGTGCGCTAACACTTACTAAAATTTCCTCGCCGAACGCTAAGCGGTACTAATTTCTACCACCTATATTCGTTAGAGCCACTTAGCAGCGTTTAGTTCCGAAAATATCGCAAACCCGCACGAAATATCGGTGGTTAGCATTGGGTAGTAGTGGTTATCGCGTTTTAGTAAAAGTCGAAAAAACGGGACCCGCCCTGAGCATGCCAATGGCGCGGGAATAAGTTCATCCCGGCAATCTGCGACGAACCTTAAAAATTGGCTTGCATTTCAACCAAGATGCTCTATGATTGCGATACTGTGCTACTTCACTAGTACACTACACTAAATCAATGGAGCACCGATGCCATCGTCGCCAGATCACGGCCTGCCCAGCACTATCCGTGCAAAACCCTGCCGTTTGCTCGGCGCGCTGTTGTTGGCGATGGCCAGCTCGACGGCGGCCATCGCCGCAGAACCCGCGCCATCCTCGCTGCAAGAGCTGGACCAGCGCTTGGCGAAAATGTTTGCGCAGCGCGGCATTCCGGGCGCGGCACTCGCCGTGGTGGAGGACGGCAAGGTTGTCCTGCTCAAGGGCTATGGCGTGGCGGACAAGGCCGGCGGCGTACAGGTCACGCCCGATACGATTTTCCGCGCCGCCTCGATTTCCAAGAGCTTCACCAGCATCGCCATCATGCAGCTGGTCGAAAACGGCAAACTGAAACTGGACGCGCGTCTGGCCGACCTGACGCCCGAAATCAGCTTCAACAATCCATGGGAACAAAGCGACCCGGTGCGGCTCGTTCACTTGCTCGAACATACAACGGGCTGGTCAGACATCAGTGCGCGCGTCGAGCTGCAGAACGGACCCGGCTGGTCGGTACGGCGCGGGGTCGAGTTCGCCAGTCCGGAGTACGTCAGTCGCTGGCGGCCAGGTCAGTTCGCCGTCTATACGAATGCAGGCCCGGCGGTGGCTGGCTATGTGCTGGAAAAAGTCGCGGGACAGGACTTCGCCGCCTACGAGCGTGAGCACGTGCTGCGGCCGATGGGCATGGCGAGCGCCGATTTCACGCTGACACCCGAACTGGCGTCCAGGCTAGCCAAGAGCTACGCGCCCGATGGTGCGCCCACGCCATACCAGCACATCATCATGCCGCCGTCCGGATCGTTGGCCACCAGTGTGCGGGAGTTAGCGCGCCTGGTTCTGTTCTTTGTGGGCAGGGGCACGGTCGATGGACAGCGGATTCTGTCGCCGCAGGCAGTCGCGCGCATCGAGCATGGCGAGTCCTCGCTGGCCGCGCGAGCCGGGCTGGGCGAAGGCTACGGCCTGGGCAACTTCCCGCTGAGCGAGGCCGGGCAGGGCTTTCGTGGGCACAACGGCGAGATCGATTCCTTTACCTCCGTCTACGGCTATTCGGCTGCGCAAGGCAGTGGCTATGTGGTGCTGGCCAATGGCGGCGAAGGCGTCGATTTCCGGACGCCTGTGACCGGCCTGATCCAGGCTTACCTGAGCCGCAAGCAGGCGCCATCTCCAGCGCCCTTGTTCGCCGTCGAGCAAGGGGAACTCGCGGCGCTGACCGGCTTTTATCGCAATGTAACGCCGGCCAAGAACCTGATGCGCCCCTATGCGGAAGTCTTGGGCATGTCGCGGGTTACCCTGGTCGATGGTGGCCTGCGTATCGGTGGCAAGCCTTATCTGCCGACCGGCAAACACACCTTCCGCCGCGCCGACCGGGAAGCGGCCAGCCTGGCCTTCGCCGTGCAAGACGGAGAGACCTACCTGCTGTCGGGCGGTCTGGGCGACCGCAAGCGTGAAGCCACGTGGCGCATCGCCAGTTATGCCGTAGTGGCTGCGCTGGCTCTGCTTGGCGGCGTGTTCGGCCTGTTGGCTTTGCCTGTCTGGGGCGTAGCCGCGTATCGCAAGACCCTGCAGGCGAAGGGCGGCTGGAAGGTGCGGGTCATGCCGCTGCTGGCCTTTGGCAGCTTGTGCGGCACCTTCATCTTGCCCTTGATCGGCATATCCGGAGGCATAGGGACCATGGCAATGCTCGCCGCGCCGAGCCTGCTTTCACTGCCGATTTTGTTGTGCAGCGTGACCTTCCCGCTGCTGGCGGCGGCGGGCGTGTGGCATGCGGTGAGGACCAGGCATGCCAGCCGGCTGGTGCGTTGGCATGCCGGGCTCACATCGGCGGGGATACTGGTCATCGCCGCTTATGCGTGGTCGATCGGTTGGATCGGCATGCGCACCTGGACGATGTAACGGGCTTTCGGGACCAGCAATATTTGGTAACAATACGCCGACTTTCGTGGCCTGACGCTTGCGTTATCATTGCGCCATGTCCGCGCCACGATCCGATGAAGTCCTGATGCTCAGCTATCGCGATGGCGATCTGGCGGCGTTCGCGGAACTGTATCGGCGGCACAGCCAGGGTTTGTACCTGTTTTTGGCATGGCGATCGCCGCGCCGGGAGTGGGTCAACGACATCATGCAGGACAGCTGGGCCAATCTGCACCAGGCCCGCGCGCGCTACGAGCCGGGCGCCAGCTTCCGCACCTATCTTTTTCAGATCGCCCGCAACCGCCTGATCGACCTGATACGCTTGAACGAGCGCGTGCTGCTCGCCAGCGACGGCGGCGAGGACGACTGGTTCGATCACGTGGCCGACGCCGCACAGGACAGTCCCGCGCCCGACGGCCAATTGGAACGCAAGCAGCAGACCAGCCGTTTGCATGCGATGATACGGTTGCTGCCGGTGGACCAGCGCGAGGCGCTGGTGCTACAGCAGTTCAACGGCATGAGCCTGGAAGAAATCGCGGAACTGGTGGCGGCGCCGGTGGAGACCGTAAAGAGCCGCCTGCGTTACGCGATGCGCAAATTGCGGCAGGAGTTGGCGCCGGCGGCCGAAGAGGCGAGAGCATGAATCCACATGATCACACTGAAGACGCGGAGTTTAAAGACTTCCTCAAAGGCGAGGGGGATCTGGCGCGTCAGTTGCGGGAGTTGCCGCAGCCGCAGGTGCCGGAGGCTTTGTCCGCCGCCATCCTGGCGCGGGCGGCCTCGGATCTGGGCGCTGCTGCCGTGCCGGGTGCGTCGGCCAACGACGCGCCGCATGATGCTGCGCCTGCCGCACCGCCGGCGCGCCATTATCTGCGGCGGGCTCGGGTTCCACTCGGCCTTGCCGCCAGCATGGTGCTGGCCTTGTTTGTGGTGCGCGGTTTGATGCCGGAGGCGTTCGGACCGGAGGTTGAACGCGCGGTGGTCTCGCAGGAGGCTGCACCGGAGGATGCAAAAATAGCAGTCGCGAGTCCGGAGGAGCAAGCGCCTTCCGCTACCGTATCTGCGCCACCGCCGCCCGCGCCGAAGCTGGCGCAGGTGAAGCGGTCAGTCGTTAGGCCTGTGATGCAGCCGGCCCCCGTCGCCGATATCGCCATCGCGGATAGCGCAATGGCAGCGCCGCCACCATCCAAACCACTTCAGACGGTGCTGGGCTATTCCGCTGCGGCGCCGGTGTCGATGCGGAGCGCGCCAGCGGCGGAGCCCTTGTCTGCGCCGGCCTGGCTGGCGCGCATGACGGACATGCTGAAGGCCGGCCAAACGAAAGAGGCGCAGGCGGAATGGTTGAAGTTCCGCATGCGCTATCCGGATGCCGAGGTGCCGCCTGAACTACGGCAGCAGCTCGACGCGATCAATTAACCTCGAATTCCCCCACCAGTACCGTGCTGCCGGTGTCGCGCAGGCGCAGCGTCACCATCTGGTCGCGCTGCTTCGGCGTGCCGAAGCCGGTGCTGAGACGCAGCTGCACGGTGGTGGCGCCCGCCACGATCTGCTGCCGGTGCCCGAACGAATTGACCTCCACCCGGTACTTGCCCGGCTTGGCCACCCGTAAGGAGAATTCCTCCGGCCCGTAGCCGCCGGTGAAGTCGCGCGACATGCGGCCGCCCTGGTAGGTATAGCGGTTGGCGTAGTAGCATTTCTCCCCATTCGGATCGGTGACCCATAAATCGATGTCGGTGTTGTCGGCGTCCCAGGTCAGCACTGCCCGCAAGGCCAGCGGCAGGTTGCGCAGCAGGCGTCGATCGATGCGGCTGGTATCTGGCTTGACAGTAGCCTTGGCGACGATGGCGTTGAGCTCCGCCAGCGTCACCAGTTCGATTTCGGCGAAGCGGCCATCCCACGGGCGATTGAGCACCTCCGCAAGCTGGTCGACCGCTGGCTGCACCTGGCCTGCGGCGGCGTAGGCTAGTCCGAGGTCGCGATACGATTGCGGTTCTTCCTCGGCCAGCCGCAGCACCTGCTGGAAGACCGGGATCGCCAGCGCCGGTTCACCGGCCTGCAGCAGGCGGTAGCCGAGGATGCGCAAGACCTGGCGGTTTTCCAGGTTCATCTCGGCCAGGTTCGAGAGCACGCGCAGCGCCAGGTCGCGCTGGCCTTGTTCGATCAGCATGTCGGCGCTGTCGAGGAAGAAGGCGCTGCTGTTGGTGTAGTTCGGCTTCTCGTCCAGGTAGATTGCATACAGGTCGGCCGCCTTGGCGGATTTCATGCGTGCGCGATACGGCTCGTTGGGTGACCACTTCTTGAGCTGGATGCTGGCGGTGTTTGCTTCGCCGACCGGGACCGCCTTTGGCTTGGCGGTGGTTTCCGCGCGTTGCGCGTCCGTTCGTCCATAGCTTAACGCGGGCGCCGCCAGCGGCATAGGTGCAGGCGCAGGCGGTGCGTACGCCGAGCGCGCGGCCCGGATCGACTCTGGCGCAGCATCGGCCGACACTTCACCGGTCGCCTTGAAGTCGCTCTGTTTTGGTAAACCGGATTTCGGATAGCTCTTTTCCCACCAGGCGACCTTTTGTTCGAACTCGCGCACAATCTGGTCGGTGTGCTGAATGGTGATGCGCCGCTGCGATTCCAGGCGGTTCTGCCTGAGCTGTGCGTAGGCCTCCTTGTAGGCCGCCGGTGGTTCGATGTCGTAGCGGACGTAGTCTTCCAAACGGTCCAGCACCAGCAGCGAGGTCTCGCGCGTGGGTATGCCGAAGCGTTGGCCGAGGCGACGGATTTCACCGCGTTTCAACTCGTAGTCCGCCTCCAGCGCCTGCAGGCGGTAGCCGGCCCACATGCCGGCGGCCAGCGGATGATATGGCGCACCGGCATTCACCGGCAAGGTCACCGTGCGGCTCTTGCCTTGCTGCGTCAAGGTGAGCGTCAGTTCCGCCGAGGGCTGCATCAGTCGTCCTGCGATGCGCAGCACGCCGTCTTGCGGTTCATGCGATTCCACCGAAATATCCTTGGCGCCGTTTGCGGCGATGTCGCTCAATCGCAGTGTATCGGCCAACAGCGCCTGCGCGGCTTGCTCCGGCTGGTTCGCTTGCAGCTGCACCAGACGGCCACCGTTGCGCTCCGCCAGCGCAGCCAGGCGTCCGCTGTCCGACACCAGCGCCGAATTCAAGGCGTACAAGCGCTGGGCCTTGGCCAGTGTGGGGAAGGGCGCATCGCCGTAGTTGGACAGCCCGTCGCTGACCAGCAGGTATTCGTTGATGTCCGCTTCCGGTTTCCACGCGCCGAGCGCACTGGCGCCGTCGTAGGCGGTGGCCGCCAGTGCCGTCCGCAAGGCGCTCCAATTGCCGTTGACGATGCGGAAGCGCTGGCTGGCTTCGGCGCGGTCGCGCAGGCGGATCAGGCGCACCTCCACATTGGGCACGGCCTTGAAGTAGTGATCGAGTACGGCCAGTTCGGCGTCGGTTTGGCGCTGTGCGCCCGAGCCGGAGCTGTCCCACAACAGTCCCAGTACGGCGGGCGACATGCGTACCTGTGGTGCGCTGTCGCCGCCGACGGCGATCTCGCTGAGGAAGTAGGTATCGCCGTCAAATTCCTGCACAAACGTTTGCGGCTGCGCGGAGGCGGCCAGCGCCAGTTCCAGCGTGCCGTCGGCGCGGTAGGCGCTTTTGGCCACGCGGGCGCGATAGCCGTCCTGCTGTCGTTCGAACTGCATGCCGCCGAGCGCACCGCGAGGCTGCGGCGGGGAGGTCGCGCCATGCACGGTTAGTGCTAGATCAAATTCGGCGATGGCCTCGCCGTAGGCCAGAGGCAGGCGATACAGGCGCTGGCCTTCATTGCGCGCCAGTGATTCGGCGTACTTCAGCTGCACGGTACGGGTGCCGCCCGGTGGTATCGGATAGACGCGCAGTTTGAAGTTGTTCCCCTGCGTGACCTCGAGCAGCGCCGGATCGATGCGGCGGCGCTCGACCTCCTCAAAGATCATGCGGCCTTTGGCCTTCTCGACCGGCACGGCCGGCCGCAGCGCGCCGTCGATATCCAGCGCGAAAGCCGTTACCCGTTGTCCGGGCAGCAGCGGGAATTGCAGTTCGCCTTCCAGTTGAACCGCATTGGGATTGTAGAACACCATCTCCACAGTGGTCTGCGCCAGGCCGCCGCTGATCTCTGCGTTGATGTGCAGGCATTGCAGGCGCACCGGCGTTTGCGCGCGCGGCACCACCAGGCGGGGCGGCATGATGGGCGGTATCGGCGCGATGGCGCGGGCCATCGTCGATACCGCCATAAAAAACACGACTAGCAATGGGCGTAACATGACGTCTCCTTCACCGGAAAAGCCCGGCGTCCAACATGAAACGGCGCAGCGGCGCAAACGGGGTTAAACCATCCGAAAAAAATCCATGCGGCAGCGCAGCAATTTTCAATTGCTTTATTTGCAGTTATTGCTATCATTTCGCTGGCTTACTGCCGAGGAGAGCAAATGAATGCCCCGAATACGCCTCACCCGAATTACGACATCCTGATCGCTGCGGCGCGCAAAGTCGGCCCCGTGACGGTCGCCGTCGCGCACCCATGTGACCGCCACGCGCTGGAGGCGGCGCTGGACGCCGCCCGCATGGGTTTAGTCAGCCCGATACTGGTCGGCCCGCAAGCGCGCATCCGCAAGGCCGCCGCCGAAGCTGGACTGGATATCTCCGCGCTCCCCTTGATCGACACTGAACATAGCCACGCCTCGGCGTTCCGCGCGGTGGAGCTGATCCGCGAAGGCAAGGCCGCTGTGCTGATGAAGGGCAGTCTGCACACCGACGAGTTGATGGGCGCCGTGGTCGCCGGCGACACCGGCCTGCGCACCGGCCGCCGTCTGAGCCACTGCTTCGTGATGGACGTGCCGGGCCGCAGCGAGCCGCTGATCATCACCGACGCCGCCGTCAACATCAACCCCACGCTGGACGACAAGGTCGACATCATCCAGAACGCCATCGACCTGGCCCACGTGCTGAAGTTCGATCCGGTCAAAGTGGCTATCCTGGCGGCGGTCGAAACGGTCAGCGCCAAGATGCCGTCGACCATCGATGCGGCCGCGCTGTGCAAAATGGCGGACCGTGGCCAGATCACCGGCGGCATCCTCGATGGTCCGTTGGCGATGGACAACGCCATCGATCCGGAGGCGGCGGCCATCAAGCAGCTGGTGTCGCCGGTCGCCGGCAAGGCGAATATCCTGGTGGCGCCGGATCTGGAAGCAGGGAACATGCTGGCCAAGAGCCTGACCTTCATGGCCGGCGCCGCGGCGGCCGGCATTGTGCTCGGCGCCCGCGTGCCGATCATCCTGACCAGCCGCGCCGATTCGGTGACAGCGCGCCTCGCCTCCTGCGCGGTGGCGGTGCTGGTGGCACACAGCAAGCTGGCTGGCGCCCGCATCCTGGGAGACTGACGCGATGGCCCCCAACGATAGCATCGTCGTCATCAACGCCGGCTCGTCGAGCATCAAGTTCTCGCTGTTCAGCGGCGCCGCGTTGGCGTTGACCTTCAAGGGCAAGATCGAGAACCTGCACAGCGGCGTCACGCGCTTCAGCGCCCAGGACGCGCACGGCAAATCCATCGGAGAGCGCAGCTGGCCGGACGCTCCGCTGGACCACGAAGCCGGCATGCGCTTCCTGATCGACTTCTCGCAGACCCACCTCGAAGGCCATCGGGTGGTGGCGGTCGGCCATCGCATAGTGCATGGCGGCGTGGCCTACAGCGGGCCGCAGCGCCTGAATCCTGAAGTGCTGGCAGCGTTGGAGAAGCTGATACCGCTGGCGCCACTGCACCTGCCGCACAACCTGGCGCCGGTGCGCGCCGTGATGGCGATGGCGCCGGACGTGCCGCAGATCGGCTGTTTCGACACCGCCTTCCACGTTGAGCAGCCGGCGCCAGCGCAGGCTTTCGCGCTGCCTTCGCGGATCACGGAGCAGGGCGTGCGGCGCTACGGATTCCACGGACTTTCATACGAATACATCGCCAGCCGCCTGCCGGACGCCGATCCGTCGCTGTCCGGCGCCAAGGTGGTGGCTGCGCATCTGGGCAACGGCGCCAGCATGTGCGCGATGGCGGCGGGACGCAGCGTCGCCAGCTCGATGGGTTTCACCGCCGTGGACGGCCTGCCGATGGGCACGCGTTGCGGAGCGCTCGATCCCGGCGTGGTGCTCTATCTGATCGACGAACTGGGCATGGATGTCGGCGCCGTGCAGAAAATGCTGTACCAGGAATCGGGCCTGCTCGGTGTCTCCGGGATTTCGTCGGACATGCGCACGCTGGAGCAGAGCGACGATCCGCGCGCCAGGGCGGCGATCGATTTGATGGTCTATCGCATCGGCCGCGAACTTGGTTCGCTGGTTGCGGCCTTGGGCGGCCTCGATGCGCTGGTGTTCTCCGGTGGCATAGGCGAAAACAGCGTCGCCTTGCGCGCCGCCGTTTGTCGCGACGCCGCCTGGCTGGGCGTGAAGCTGGACGCCACCGCCAATGCGGCCAATCCGCGCGGCGTGGCGCGCATCGGCGCCGCCGACAGCAAAGTGGCGGTCTGGGTGGTGCCCGCCAACGAGGAATTGATGATAGCCCGTCACACGCTGACCTTACTGGAGCATGCATGAACACGGAAACGATTTATCCGATTTTGACCGGAAAACGCGCGCTGGTGGTGGGCGTGGCCAACGAACATTCGATCGCCTGGGGCTGTGCGCTGGCGTTCCGCAAGTTGGGCGCGGAAGTCGTGCTCACTTATCTGAACGAAAAGGCGCTGCCGTACGTGGCGCCGCTGGCTGCGGAAATCGACGCGCAGCTGCTGCCGCTGGACGTGACGAAGCCAGGCGAGATGGAAGCGTTGTTTGCGAAGCTGGAGGGGCAGGGCAAGCTCGATATCCTGGTGCACTCGATCGCCTTCGCGCCCAAGGCCGATCTGCAAGGCGGACTGCTGGACTGTTCGCTCGAAGGTTTTTTGCAGGCGATGGATGTGTCCTGCCACTCCTTCGTGCGCATGGCCAAGCTGGCCGTGCCGTTGATGACGGATGGCGGCAGCATGTTCGCCATGAGCTACCACGGCGCCGAGAAGGTCGTCCCGAATTACAACGTCATGGGTCCGGTGAAAGCGGCGCTGGAAGCGTGCTGCCGCTATCTGGCCTATGAGCTGGGTCCCCACGGCATCCGCGTACACGCGATCTCGCCGGGACCGCTGCAAACCCGGGCCGCCTCCGGCCTGAAGGACTTCGAGCTGCTGCTGCGCGACGCTGCGGCGCGGGCGCCGTTGGGGCAACTGGTCGATATCCTCGATGTCGGCAACACCTGCGCCTACCTGGCATCGCAATATGCGCATCGCCTGACTGGCAGCACGGTGTATGTCGATGGCGGCCTGAATATCATCGCTTGAGGATCTCAATGGCAGCTCACGTCACACTGCAAGACATCGATGAAGACAATTTCGAGAGTTTCATGGATATGGAACTGCCGGAGCACCAGCGCGATTACCTGGACAGCAATGCCTATTCGATCGCGCAGTCCAAGTTCTATCCCGACTTCTTCACCCACGGGATTTACTGCGACGGCGAACCGGCCGGCTTCCTGCTATACGACTGCCGCGCGGACGATGTCCCCGGCCTGTATGGCATCTACCGCTTCATGGTCGACTATCCGCTGCAAGGCAAGGGCATCGGCCGCAAGGCGATGGCGCTGCTGCTGGCGGAGCTGCGCGCGAAGCCGGATGTCCAGCGCATCATCATCTACTACAAGCCGGATAATGCGGTGGCGCGCGAGTTCTATCGCAGCTTCGGATTCCACGAATGCGGTATCGATGAGGAAGGCGAGATGATCGCCGAGATCATCCCGTCAGGGTTTGCCGATCAGTAGATACAAGGCCGTCTGGTTGCGCGAGGCGCGGCCGGCGCCGAAATACAGCGGTCCCAAAGGCGTATCGATGGCGATGTACAGCGCGTTGCTGCGCACCGTCTGCTCGCCGTTGGTCGAGTCGATGGTGCTGCCGACCCGTCCAAGTTCCGCCGACGCGCCGAGGTAGGCGCCGTCCAGCAAACCCGGCGCCGAAAGGCGGTAGTTGTAGACCAGGCGGCCGAAGTGCAGGCTATTGCCCAGCAATTCGCCAGTGCGCAGGCCGGACATCCGCAGGAAACCGCCGAACGAAACGATCTCGTGATCCGGCAGTTCGTTCGCCCCAAGCTTGTGCTGCACTTCGAGCGCGCCTGGATGGAATGGGGGCCGGTGGCCGCCGCCGTCAATGTAGAGAAGGAGGCCTTGTTGTAGTTGGTATCCGCGCCCTGGGCCGTGCGCGACGAATAGATTTGCAAGTCGGCCTTGACGCCGGAGCGCGGGAAGGCGCTGTTGTCCAGCGTGTCGGCGCGCAGGCGCATCTGCACGCCGCCGGTGCGCGCGCGCGGGAACAGCTCCGACGGCGGCACGAAGCTGGTGTCGGCCAGCAGGTTGACATGGCCGCGCGCAACGCCGATGCGCGCCTCGCCCCATTCCGCCAGCGGCACGCCGAGATCCAGCCCCGCGGTGATCGATTCGTTGCGGTAGCGCGCCAGCCGTTCGCCTTTGGAATAGATGTCCAGCGGCGTGCGCTCGCCGGACAGGTAAGCGCTGGCGAACAGGCGCTGCGCCGGCGTCAGGGGTTGCAGCCATTCGGTGCTGAGGCGGTCCGTGTGGCCGATCTCGAGATCGTTGCGCCACTCCGCGCCCAATGCGTTGAGCCAGGTCCAGCGATGCATGGCGCGCAGGGTGAAGAAGGAGTCGCCCTCGAAGTCGGTCGACACGCCCAGTCCCAGTCGCAGGTACTGCGGGCCCCAGGATTTTTCGTTGACGGTGGTGGTCATCTCATGGCGGCCGTCCTGCTGCGGTGTGAGCGCGTAGCTGACATGCTCGAAGTCGCCGCGCCCGTACAGGCGGCGCATGTCGCGTTCCGCCCTGGCGGCGTCGAACAGGTCGCCGGCCTTGGTTTCCATGGTGCCGCGCAGGGATTCCTCCGGCACCCGCTGCGTGCCGTCGATGCGTACCGCCGACAGCAGCACGCCCTGCGGCGCCCGTGCCCCGTGGCGGCGCGCGCTCAGCACCGTGTAGTCGTCCGGCGACACGGCGTAGCGCCGCAGCTTGGCGGCGGCCTCGCGGCCCGCCTGTTCGCCGTAGTCTTCCGCCTCCTTCAGCAGATCGAAGCTGCCGGCATCGACGCTGGCCAGGTTGGGCGTAATCAGCACGTCGACCTGGGGATCGAGTTCGGTCAGCGAGGCGCGCAGGTTGCTGGCGCTGAGCATGCGCATCATCTGTTCGGACATCGACAGCACCGACTTGATTTCCTCGCGCTTGAGCAGCGGCGTGCCGATATTGATGGCGATGATGACCTCCGCCCCCATTTGCCGCGCCACATCGACCGGCAGGTTGCGCGCGACGCCGCCATCGACCAGCAGCCGGCCGTCGATTTCCACCGGGCTGATGACGGCGGGGATGGCCATGCTGGCCCGTACCGCCTGCGCCAGGTTGCCGTGTTCCAGCACCACCATCTCGCCGTTGCTGACGTCAGTGGCGATGGCGCGGAAGCGGATCGGCAGCCGGTTGAAATCGGGATCGCCCTGGCGCGCCGTCAAGCGCCGCAGCAGCCCCTCCAGCGCCACCCCGGACACCGCCCCCTTGGGCAGCGACAGGCCGTGCGACCCGATGCCGATCTCCGGCCCGACATAAGTGCCGGCGTCGTCGCTCTTGCGGGCGATCGACAGGTCGCCCCGGGCGACGTCATGGAAAAGGTTGGCGGTGCTGAGCGTCTGCATCTCGCGCTCGATGTCGGCCAGCGGCATGCCGCTGGCATAGGCCGCGCCGACGATGGCGCCGGCGCTGGTGCCGACGATCATATCGACCGGCACATGCAGCTCCTCCAGCACCTTCAGCACGCCGATGTGGGCGCCGCCGCGCGCGCCACCGCCGGACAGCACCACCGCCACCTTGGGGCGCGCCGTGATGGCCGGCGCGCCGGATTCGGCGTGGGCGGGCCGGAAGCAGGTGAAGCCCAGGCAGGAGAGCAGCAATGCAGGGAATTTGCGCATGCGTGGACTCTAGCACAGCGGTGTTTTCCCGACAACGTTACGCCGAAATCCCAGCTTCATCGCTTGATCACCAAAATGCGGAAGATCAGCAGGTGGGACACCAGCAGCAGCGGCACCAGGAAAGTGGGGAGAAAATACGCTGCCCCGAACTGGCCCGGCGCCAGGCCGGAAGCGGCGGCTTGGTAAAAGGCGTTGAACAGGTCCAGGCTACCCCACAGATTGAAGACCCAGGCAAACGCATATCCCGCCCGGCTGCGTAGTGACGCCAGGGCCAACAGGGCAAGCAGCGCCGCCAGCAGGTCGCCCCAGGCGGCGCTTTGGGCAAACCTCAACGGCAGATCGGGCGAGACCACGCCCGGCACCAGGAACGACATGCCGATGAAGCGAAACGCGTGCATGACCAGCAAGGGCCGCAGCGCATCGGCGGCGGAGCGCTGCCGCAGCTGCGGCCACAGGTAAAGCACGCCGAACACGGACCAGGCGAGCAGTCCGAACGCGACACCAATTCCAAAGACAATTCTTGTATCCATCGCAGCCTCCGTTTCAATACGCCTGAATTCTAGCGGGCTTGCGGCGGGTGATAAACCGATATACGCTGCATACACCATGAAGCAGGACTACACAATTCCACGGGGAACGCTGGACGGCGTGGAAGCCTTCATCCGGGTGGCCGAGCGCCGCAGTTTTCGGCAGGCGGCGATCGACCTCGGTGTGACGCCTTCCGCCATCAGCCAGGCCATCCGCGCACTTGAAGCGCGTCTGGGTGTCGCGTTGTTCACGCGGACCACCCGCCGCGTGGCGCTGACGGAAGCGGGTCAGCGCTTCCTTGAACAGGCGCGGCCCGCGTTCGACGAGATTGTCGCGGCAGGCGGCGCGGCGCGCGAGCTGGGCGCGAAGCCGTCCGGCCTGCTGCGGCTGGCGGTGCCGCCGGCCGTGGTTTCGCTCATCCTCCAGCCGGTGCTGGCGTCGTTTAGCGCCGCCTATCCCGAGGTGGTGGTCGAAGTGGTCGCCAGCGCGGAGCTGGCCGACCTGGTCGCGGGCGGATTCGATGCCGGGATACGCATGGGGGAGTACATCGCCGCCGACATGGTCGCGGTGCGCCTGACGCCTCCGCTGCATCTCATCATCGTTGGCAGTCCCGGCTACTTCGCGCACTGCAAGCGTCCTGGCGTGCCCGCCGAACTGGCGCAACACGCCTGCATCCGGCTGCGGCGCTCGGACGGCGCCATCGCACCCTGGCGCCTGCGCGGGCCGGCCGAGCCGCTGGAACTCGCGGTTTCGGGGCCGTTGATCGTCAACGATATTCCCGGCATGCTGGACGCGGCGCTCGGCGGGGTTGGCCTGGCCCAGTTGCCCGAGCCGGTCGCGCGCGCGCAGCTCGCGGCGGGGCGCCTGGAAGAGGTGCTGGCCGGGCATGCGGCGATGTCCGCTGGCCTATTCCTCTATTTTCCCAGCCGCGCGCAGGTGATGCCGAAACTGCGCGCCTTCATCGAACACCTAAAGGGGTTTGCCGCTACGACTTTCGCTTGACGAGTGCGTCTGTTTAGTATGGACCGGTTAAACTGGGGCGCCGCTCAGGCATTGTCGCGCCGCCGACCTCTGGCCGTGGTTAAATTGTCCGCCGCGTGTTTTCCCCTTAACCGTTATATCGCTGGAGCCGATCGACATGAGAATGATGTTTTCGCTGCGCGCACGTGTGTCCGCGTTTGCCATGCTGGTCGCCATCGCCTGCGCGCCTGTGATGGCGGCGCCGATCAATGTCGCAACCTACAACCTGCGCTACAACAATGCCGGCGACGGCGCCAACGTCTGGCCGGCCCGCAAGGAGATGGTCAAGTCGCTGATCCGCTACCACGAGTTCGATATCTTCGGCACCCAGGAAGGTTTGGCCGATCAAATCGCCGACCTGGCCCAAATGGAGGAATTCGACCATGTCGGCGTTGGCCGTGACGACGGCAAGAGCGCCGGCGAACATTCAGCGATCTATTTTCGCAAGAGCCGTTTCGCGTTGCAGGGCAAGGGCGACTTCTGGTTGAGCGAAACGCCGGATCGCCCCTCGTTCGGCTGGGACGCCACCTGCTGCCACCGGCTGGCGTCGTGGGCGCGCCTGCGTGACCGGAGCAACGGCCGCTCGTTCTTCGTCTTTTCCGTCCATTTCGACCACCAGGGCGAACAGGCCAGACGCGCTTCGGCCGACCTGGTGCTGCGCAAATTGGCCGAGATCACCCGCGGCGCACCGGCTATTTGTGTCGGCGACTTCAACTCGACGCCGGAAACGGTGCAGATACAGACCATGGCCACGGCCATGCGCGACGCTTTCCGGGTCAGTGCGGCGCCGCCATATGGCCCCGTTGGCACCTTCAACGACTTCCACCTGGACGCGGCGATGACGGAGCGGATCGACTACATCTTTGTAGACCGCCATTTCGACGTGCAAAAATATGCGGTGTTGAGCGACTCGCTGGACAGACGCTATCCTTCCGACCATCACCCGGTGGTCGCCCGCCTGATCCTGAAATAGGACTTGACCTTACCGCAGTGGGAAGGTGTAAGGTACGCACAGTTGCCTCTCGTGGAGAGACTGCGGTACCATTCAGCCCACTTATGCGCCCATTCATCCGTTTCCTGCTCTGGATTTTGATTGCAGCCTTGCCGCTGCAGGGGATGGCTGTCGTCTTGATTCCGTGCGCCGCCTTGCCAGCGCCGATGCAGGTGGCCAGCGAGCCGGCGGCGAGGGCGGAGCACTGCGCGCCGGCGAAACCGGAACTGCAGGCGTCCGGCGCGCATGGCAAGTGCAGTCATTGCGCCAGCTGCGTGGGCGCTTCGGCGCCGCCCGTCGTGCCGTCCCTGGTGCTGCCCGCATCGTTTTCCGGCGCCGGCGTCAGCGCGGCCGAGCCGGCGATGACAGCCTATATACCGGCCACGCTCGAACGTCCGCCGCGCCTGTCCTGAACTTGCCGACGCCGCGGGCTGGTCCCGCGTATCCGTAATTTTCCAGGAATCCTATGAAACACTTCCCTATACTGCTGCCCGCAGGACTTTCGTTCGTTCTGCTGACGGGGTGCGCCAGCCTGTCCAATGACGGCGGGCTGAATGACGTCGCGCGGCTGACACAGGAGCGCATCGGCCAGCCAGCCGGCTTCTCCCGCGACACCAATAATGACCAGCAGGTAAGCACGCTGCTGGCGCAAACGCTGTCCCCGGAAAACGCCGTGCAGATCGCACTGCTCAACAGTCCTGCGCTCAAGGCTTCCTTTGCGGAGCTGGGCGTATCCGAGTCCGAGTTGGTCCAGGCGGGCCGCATGCGCAACCCAAGCCTGGGTTTCGGCCGCATACGCGGCGGCAGCGAGACCGAAATCGATCGCAGCGTGATGTTCGACATTGCCGGCCTGTTGACGCTGCCGGCTCGCTCGCGCATCGAACAGCGGCGCTTCGAACAGGCCAAGCTGCGCGCCGCCGCCCAGGCCGTCCAGCTGGCAAGCGACACTCGGCGCGCCTACTTCATGGCCGTGGCGGCCGCGCAATCGGCCGCGTTTGCGGACCAGGTACGCGGCGCCGCCGAAGCGTCGTCCGAGCTGGCGGAAAAAATGTCCAAGGCCGGCAACTGGAGCAAGCTGGATCATGCCCGCGAGCGTGCCTTCTACCAGGATGCGTTGACGCAGCTGGCCCGCAGCCGCCACGAAGCGGTGGCCTCGCGCGAACAATTGATACGGCTTTTGGGCTTGTCGGGAGAGCAGCAGAGTTTCGTGCTGCCGGACCGTTTGCCCGATCTGCCGCCACAACCGCGCGAGATAAACAACGCCGAAGCCCAGGCATTGTCCCAACGGTTGGATATGCTGGCCGCGCGCCGCGATACCGAAGCCACGGCCGACGCCCTCGGCCTGACCAAGGCCACCGGCTTCATCAACGTGTTCGACGCCGGCTACGCCAACAAGAGCAGCACCGGCCTGCCGCGTGAAAACGGCTACCAGGTCACGTTTGAACTGCCGATTTTCGACTGGGGCAGCGCCAAGGTGGCGCGTGCGCAGGCGCAGTACATGCAGTCCGTGCACCGCGCAGCCGATACGGCGGTGCGCGCCCGCTCCGAAGTGCGCGAGGCGTATTCGTCTTACCGCACAAACTACGAGATCGCGCGCAACTACCGTGACGAGGTGGTGCCGCTGCGTAAAAAAATCTCCGACGAGGTCCTGCTGCGCTACAACGGCATGCTGGCCAGCGTGTTCGAACTGTTGGCCGACTCGCGCGAGCAGCTCAACAGCGTCAACACCGCCATCGATACCCAGCGCGATTTCTGGATCGCCGAGACCCGCCTGCAAGCAGCCGTCAACGGCGGCAGTGCCAATGAAACAAGGATGAACCCATGACCTCACGTAGAGACTTCTTCAAAGGCGCAGGCGCCATCGCAGTCAGCGCGGCCGCCATCAGCAAGGCCGGCGCGGCGACGCTGCCGGAAGCGATGACGATGGATAACGCGAACACCCACGTGCCGCCGCTGCCGTCCAACGGCCGCCCGTTCAACCCGGTGGTGACGCTGAACGGCTGGTCGCTGCCGTGGCGGATGAATAACGGCGTCAAGGAGTTCCACCTGATCGCCGAGCCGGTGGTGCGCGAGATGGCGCCCGGCATGAAGGCCAACCTGTGGGGCTACAACGGACAGTCGCCCGGCCCGACCATCGAAGTGGTGGAGGGCGACCGGGTGCGCGTGTTCGTCACCAACAAGCTGCCGGAGGACACCAGTGTGCACTGGCACGGCCAACGCCTGCCGAACGGCATGGACGGCGTGACCGGGCTGACGCAGCCAGGCATCGAACCAGGCAAGACCTTTGTCTATGAGTTTGTCGCCAGGCGGCCCGGCACCTTTATGTACCACCCGCACGCCGACGAGATGACGCAGATGGCGATGGGGATGATGGGCTTCTGGGTCACGCACCCGAAAGACCATACGCAGTACGCGGTGGACCGCGACTTTGTGTTCCTGCTGAACGCCTACGACATCGACCCAGGCAGCTATACGCCCAAGACCAACACCATGTTGGACTTCAACTTGTGGACATTCAACAGCCGCGTATTCCCCGGCATCGACTCGATGCCGGTGCGGCAGGGCGACAAGGTGCGCATCCGCGTCGGCAACCTGACCATGACCAACCATCCGATTCACATCCACGGCCACGAATTCCACGTCACCGGCACCGATGGCGGCTGGACGCCGTCGGCCTCGCGCTGGCCGGAAGTGACGACCGATGTCGCGGTCGGCCAGATGCGGGCGATCGAGTTCGTTGCCACCGATCCGGGCGACTGGGCTTTCCACTGCCACAAGGCTCACCACACCATGAACGCCATGGGCCACAACGTGCCGACCATGATAGGGGTGGACCACAGCGGCATCGCCGAAAAGATCAACAAGATCGTACCGGACTACATGACCATGGGCGACAAGGGCGGTGCGATGGGCGGCATGCAGATGCCGCTGCCGGAGAATACGCTGCCGATGATGTCGGGCGATGGCCCGTTTGGCGGCGTGGACATGGGCGGCATGTTCACCGTGGTCAAAGTGCGCAAGGAGCAGAAGCGCGGCGACTACACGGACCCCGGCTGGTACAAGCACCCACCGGGCACGCAGGCCTACGAGTGGACCGGCGCCTTGCCGGAACCAGCACGCAAATATACCGCCGGCGGCCAGTCCATGCCGGCATTGAACCAACCGGACGTAGAGCTGACCGTGCGCAAGCCGAGCGGCCATAGCGGACATTAAGGAGAAAACAGATGAAAACATTACAAACCATGCTGGCATCGGCGATCGTCGTGACAGCCACGCTGGCCGCACCGTTCGCCGCCGCCCATGCAAGCCTGAAGAGTTCCGATCCGGCGGCCAATGCCGTGCTGGCCGTGGCGCCGAAGGTGATCGCGCTCACGTTCAACGAAAAGGTGGAGCAGGCCTTCAGCAGCATCACGTTGACGGATGCGGGAGGCCAAGTGGTTGCCGGCGCCGACAAAACCAAGGCGACCGTTGACGAGGCCAATCCGGCGATCCTGCGACTGGTCTTGCCGCAGCTGCCGGCCGGCTCCTACACGGTCGGCTGGGCGGTCGCGGGCCATGACGGCCATCGCCGCAAGGGCGATTTCACGTTCACGGTCAAATAATGGGGGCTGGTTTCGATGCGGTCTGGCTGCTGCAAGTCAGCTCGGCGTTCCTGCTGGTGTGCGGTTTTAGCTGGCTGGCCGGCTCGTGGTGCGCGCGGCGCTGGCTGCCGTCTGGTGTTGAACTACCGTTGCGCTACTTCGATTTGCTGGCGGCCGGCGTTGCCATAGTCGCCAGCGTGCTGTCGCTGCTGGCGGCGACCGCCGTCATGGGCGGCACAGGCCTGTTGGAAGCATGCGGCATGTTCTGGATGATGGTCACCAGCACGGCTTACGGCCTGACCTGCTGCGCCGCCATCGCGGCGCTGCTTATGGTGCTGGCGCTGCGCTGGCCGCGCGGCCAGTCGGCGGGCCGTGAGATCGCCGTCGCGGTGGCCATGCTGGTGTTTGCGGTCACGCGCGCCTCCATGGGGCATGCAGGCGAGGAGGGCATCTGGACTGTGCCGATGGCGGCGGAGTCCATCCATTTGTCGGCGATCGCGGTTTGGGTCGGCGTGGTGGCGGTGTCCGGCTGCTGCGTGCTGTCGGCGCCGATGTCGGCGGCCGACAGGAACCGGTATCTGGATAGCATGTCGCGTGCCGCGATGGGAGCCGTTGTTGCCATCGTTGTCACCGGCATTTACAGTGGTTGGCATCGCGTCGGCAACACCGGGAATTTGGTTAATACCGTTTACGGCATTACCTTGCTGGGTAAGATCGCCCTGGTGCTGCTTGCCATCGGCATTGGCGGCTACAACAAATTCATTGGGTTGCCGGCCGCCTCGCGTTTGTACCAGGGTGTAGTGACGGTGCGGCTGGCATTGCGTATCGAGATGGTGCTGCTGCTTGGCGCCATACTGGCTGCCGCCATCCTCACTTCCCAACAGCCACCGTCAGCGCTCTGACGGCGGCCACTGTCTCTACAAGGACTTCAGGAAAACCAGCAAGGCATCGCGATCAGCCTTCGACAAATTCTCGAAGCGCTGACGCGATTTTTCGGCCTCGCCGGCGTGCCACATGACAGCCTCGGTCAGGTTGCGCGCGCGGCCGTCGTGCAGGTAGCCGACCTTGCTGCTGTTGCCCATCACCTTGTCCGTATATCCTATGCCCCACAGTGGCGACGTGCGCCACATGCCGCCCTTGGCCTGGCCTTCGACGAACTTGTCGGCCAGCCCCGTGCCCATGTCGTGTAGCAGCAGGTCGGAGTAGGGACGGATGGTCTGGTTGCGCAGTTCTGCAAACAGGTGGCCGGAACCGGTCTTCATTTCCGCGGTGTGGCAAGCCACGCAGCGCATACCCTGGAACAGTTTGGCGCCGGCGGCGACTTGCTGGGCGTCGACGCGATGCTCATCCAGCGGAGCCACGCCTTTCGGGAAGCCGCTCGGTATGCTGCGCTGGGCCGGTACCGCCACCAGCGACAGATAACGCGAGATCGATTGCAGGTCGGCTTCCGAGATGCCTTTCTGCGCGCCGCCGGCGGCGCAGCCGGTTGGGCCGGTGGCGCAGGCGCGGTTGGGGTAGACCGGTGAAGTGACCGCCATGTCCAGCAGCAGTGCTTCGCTGGCCTGGTGGCGCAGTGTGGACTTGCCGGCCTTCCAGCCGAAGCGTCCCAGGCGCACAGCGCCTGTCTCCGGTTCGTAGACATAATTGGCCACGCCGACCACGCCATCCGCGTCCGGCGCGGTCCGGGCGCGGGCGATGATGTCCGCTTCCGGTATGGCTTCCAGCAGGCCGGCGCCTATCATCGGCTGGGCGGCGCGCAGCGAGTAGATGTCTGGCACAGGTCCCTCGAAGGCCAGCGTAGGCTTGCGCAGTTCAACGGCCGCGCCGTCGGCCAGCTTGACGGTGCGGGCTTCGAAGCCGCCCACGCTGACGGTGGTGCCCCAATTCTGCGGCGCGCCACTGGCCGATACCGCGTTCATCTGGATGGCGGTGCCGTACAGCGCGTGGGGCAGTTGCAGACCTTGCGCATTGCTGGTCGCCACGCGGACGGCCATGTTGTCCAGCTTCTGGTTGATCGCGGTCGGCGCGGCGCTGCGGCCGTTGTTGACGTGGCAGGCGATGCAGGCGGACTGGTTGAAGCGCTGTCCCTGCAAGCCCACGGCCGGCAGGTAGCGGTCGTTGCCCGGTTCGTTGTGGTCGCCGGTGGTGAAGTTGGTGTGCACCAGGCGACGGCCCTCGACAAAGCGCTGCATATTCTGCATGCCGATGTTGTTGTGCGGCTGCTGGAACATGAACAGGCCGTTGTCCGAGTAGTTGTACGACACCGAGCCCTGGCCGCCGGACAGCGTTTCCTCCGGCAGCGGCACCGAGTTCAAACGCGGTTGCACGCCGTACCACGGCTTGAGGCCCGCGCCAACCACGTAGGTCCACTCGTAGGAGTAGTAGCGTATGCCGCCGGTGTCGCCGTTGGCGGTCATGGATGCGGTGGTGGAGAACATCGACGGCGAGACTTCGATGATATCGCCGGTCACCAGCGGACGCGCCGGCACATTCTGGCCGTTGGGCATGCCGTTGGCGTCGAGCGCGCCGTGGCCTGGATAGTCCCGGATGCGCAGCGTGCAGGCACCGTTGATGCCGTCGACGCTGGCCAGCTTGCCGGCGGCGGGGAAGGCCACCGGATTGCAGACGGCGACGTTGCGGTCCACCAGTTCGCCCGGCGCCATCCAGCCATAGCCGGTCACGCCGGGGCGGTCGAAGCCGCGGAAGAAGGCGATGCCGCCGGACAGGAAGTCGACCGTGGTGTACTGGTTGACGATCAGCACCGGCTTGGTCACGCCCGGTACCCGGCTGTTGTCGATGATCTCCACGCCCCAGGTGCGGTTCTTGAAGTAGTTCGACACGAAGGTCAGGTAGTTGCCCGGACCCTTGTCGAGCGGCAGGCCGGTGACCGGATCGACGGTTTCGTTCGGACCGTAGCCGATCTCGTTCCACTCTTCGCCGCGCTCGCGGCCGTGGCGGGCCAGGCCGCGCGCGCCGAAGCGGGTGACCAGGGTGCCGTCGGGCAGCGTGAATTGCGGCGTTTCGAGCGGTTGCGCGGCGGCGGGCAAGGGCGCCCAACCGGCGCCGCTGGCCGGGTATTTCAGCGGCGAGGTGGCGGCGCTGGACAGCGTATTGTCACTGCCCGGCGTCTTGAATTCGACTTCGTACAGCGAGTAGCCGTACTGGGTGGCGCGGGCCACGCCTTGCAGGCGGATGTAGCGGGCGTTGATGCCGAGGTTGTAGAACTCTTCGGTGCCGCCCTGGCCGGCGCCGACGTAGCGCACCTGCGACCAGGCCTGGCCGTCGTCGGACACCCGCAAGGCGTACTGCTTGCCGTAGGCGTTCTCCCATTGCAGCTTCATGTAGCCGACCTGGGTCTTGGCGCCGAAGTCGAACTGAATCCAGGCGCCGTCTTCGGCCGTGCTGGCCCAGCGGGTAGTGGCTTTGCCGTCGATGGCCATGCTGGCCGCCAGGCCGCCGTTTTCCACCGCCGACGAGGTCGCCGCCACCGGTTTGATCGCCACGCCAGGCTTGCTCGGGTCGATCACCACGGGGGGCGTGGGGTCGACCGGCGGCGTTGAAACGGGGGTGCCGGTGTAGGCCTGGATCTCGAAGATCGAATAGCCGTACTGGCTGGAGCGCTTGACTCCCTGCACGCGCAGGTAGCGGCCCTGGCCGGACAGGCCGGTCCAGTCTTCAATGCCGCCCTGGCTGTTGTCGACGGACTTGAGTGTGGTCCAGCTCGAGTTATCGTCGGACACTTGCAGCAAATACTGCGCGGCATGCGCGTTTTCCCACGCGATGTGGACGTGGTTGATGGGTTGGGACTTGCCAAAGTCCAGCGTCAGGTACTGCTCGTCGCTGAAGCCGCTGCTCCAGCGGGTGCTATCGTTATGGTCGATGGCGGCGGCCGCCGACAAATCGCCGCGCTCGGACGAGCTGGCCGTGGCGTTGACCGGCGTCAGCGCGGTTTCGGCCGACGCTGCGGCGCCACCCTGGAGCTTCATCCCGCTGAGCATGCGCGCCGCCTGCGGTGTGGCGGCCTGATCGCCACCACCGCCGCAAGCGGCCAGCAGTAGCGACAACGCTACGGGGAGACCCGCGAGCGCTAGATTCCTGCAACGATTATTCATGGTGCATCCTTCGGTCCTGATTCGTGGTGACGAAAGTCGGAGGCGTGGAAGCGATTCCACATCCGGGCGTGGCTTTCCAGTCGGGTGCTGCGGTTCAGTTAAGCTTGGGCTTGCTGGGTGGGTGCAGATGAAACTCGCCCGGATTAAGTTTTATGAAAACTTTCAATAGGGCAATGGTTGTGAAGATATCCCGAGTCGTCAGACATGTCAAGCGTGCGCGCGCTCAGTCAAGAAACCCAATTCTTTTCGCTTGACTACCTATAACCAGCCGGCTATGATTTAATCCATAACTTAGTGGCTATGGATTGAAATGACAAACTCCCATGACGAGCTGTTCCGCGCGCTTGCCGATCCCACCCGGCGCGCCATCTTCGAACAGCTATGCACCGGTGGCGAACAAACCGTGGGGGTGCTGACCACCCATGCGCAGGTGTCGCAACCAGCGGTGTCCAAGCACCTGGCCGTGCTGAAGCAGGCCGGACTGGTGCGGGACCGGCATGCGGGACGCCAAACCCACTATAGCGCGCAGCTGAAGGCGCTGACCCCGCTGTTGGACTGGACCAGCCAGATGAGTCGTTTCTGGGACGGCAAGTTCGACGATCTTGATGACTTACTGAAAAGGATGGACCAATGAACGATATCGCACACCAACTTCGCACCGTTGTCGTCGAACGGGAGTTTTCACATCCGCCGGAAAAGCTGTGGCGGGCATTGACTCAGCCGCACCTGATCGAGGCCTGGCTGATGAAGAATGACTTTCTGGCTGTATCTGGCCACCACTTTAACTTCCGCGCCGACTGGGGCACGGTCGATTGCCAGGTGATGGAAGTCGAACCGCAGAAGACGCTCGCCTATACTTGGAACGCGCTGGGACTGGAAAGCGTGGTGACGTGGACGCTGGCCGCCACCGCGACCGGCACCCGTTTGCGAATGGAACAAAGCGGCTTTCGTCCGGATCAGGATCAGGCTTACCAGGGCGCCCAGTTTGGCTGGCCGCATTTCTTCAATTCGCTGGAGCAGGTGGTGGCGCAAGACGCTGAAGCTTCACATTAATTTACAAAAACTACATAAACCAGCAGCGCAGCCCCCTTAAAGTCGTCACCGGCATGAGGAATAAACCTCATGCCCTTGACCAAAAAAGGGGACACCATGCACCATTCATCAATGACTTTGGCCGACCAGCAACACCGCTCGTCGGCCCGCACCGCTGGGTTGGCGATCGCCGCGGCGACGATTTTGTCGACCCTCTTTGTCGCCATGGACCAGGGCGCCAGCGGCACCACGCCGCAGGAGATCATGGCCAGCATGGCGGCTATGCGGCCGATGAAGTCGCTGGTGCATACGGTCGCGATCGCCAGCGTGCTGGCCTACGCCTTCGGCTACGCCAGCCTGGCGACCCGGCTGGATGTGCGGCGCCCGCTGGTACTGGCCAGTTTGACGACGTATCTGATCGGCTGCGTGGCGATGATAGGCGCGACCACGCTCGACGGTTTTGTCAGCGGCGACCTGGCCGCGATGTTCGCCGGCGCCTCGCCCGACAGTGTCAAGCAGGGCTATAACATGATTGCCTTCACCGGCGTGGCCTTGACCGATATGGCGCGGGTGGGCTGGGTGCTGCAAGCGGCGGCCGGAATAGGGTGGTCGCTGGTGTTGCTGGGCGGTCGCGGACTTCAGCGGGGCGTGGGGCTGCTTGGACTGCTGTCAGGCGCACTGGTGGTGGGTACTGTCATTGTCGCTGGCGCCAATATGAGCATGGCGGCCATACTCAGCATCCTGGTGGCGCAGGCGGTCTGGAACCTGGCGGCGGCGTTTCTGTTGGTACGCAATAAGTTCGTTGCGACCGTTCATGCCGGTGGCGGCGCACAGTTCCCGGCCTGAGCCTGCTCAACGGCCTTTGCTGCAACGCGAGAAGGGCGGATAATGGCGGATTATTTTGCGCAAAAACTGGAATCTACCCATGGAAATTAAGGTCAACTTTCTCGATAAGCTACGTCTGGAAGCCAAATTCGATGATTTTACGGTGATCGCCGACCAACCTATCCGCTATAAGGGCGATGGCTCGGCGCCTGGTCCGTTTGACTATTTTCTGGCTTCGTCGGCCTTGTGTGCTGCTTATTTTGTAAAGTTGTACTGCTCAACGCGCAATATCCCGACCGACAATATCCGGCTGTCGCAGAACAATATTGTTGATCCAGAAAACCGCTACCAGCAGATTTTCAAGATCCAGGTAGAGCTGCCGAGCGATATCTCCGACAAGGACCGCGAAGGCATTTTGCGTTCGATCGACCGCTGCACAGTGAAAAAAGTGGTCCAGGCCGGCCCCGAGTTCGTCATCGAGGCGGTGGAGAATCTGGACGCCGACGCCCAGGCCTTGCTGATGCTGAACCCGGCTTCCGAGGCCAGCACCTACATTGCGGGCAAGGACCTGCCGCTGGAGCAAACCATCGCCAACATGTCGGGCCTGCTGGCCGGCCTGGGCATCAAGATTGAAATCGCGTCGTGGCGCAACATCGTGCCCAATGTGTGGTCGCTGCATATCCGCGATGCGCACTCGCCGATGTGCTTCACCAATGGCAAGGGCTCGACCAAGGAAAGCGCGCTGGCGTCGGCCCTGGGTGAATACATCGAACGGCTGAGCAACAATCACTTCTACGCCGGCACGTTCTGGGGCGAAGACATCGCCGAGGCGGCGTTTGTGCACTACCCGAACGAGCGCTGGTTCAAGCCTGGCCGCAAAGATGCGCTGCCGGCCGAGATTCTGGATGAGTACTGCCTGGAAATCTACAATCCGGATGGCGAGCTGCGCGGCTCGCATCTGTATGACACCAATTCCGGTAATGTGGAGCGCGGCATCTGCTCGCTGCCGTATGTGCGGCAGTCGGACGGCGAGGTGGTGTATTTCCCGTCCAACCTGGTCGAAAACCTGTTCGTCAGCAACGGCATGAGCGCCGGCAATACGCTGGTCGAAGCCCAGGTGCAGTGCCTGTCGGAAATCTTCGAGAGGGCGGTTAAACGCGAAATTCTGGAAGGCGAGATCGCGCTGCCGGATGTGCCGCAGGAAGTGCTGGCGAAATATCCCGGCATCCTGGCCGGCATACGCGGTCTGGAAGAACAGGGCTTCCCGGTGCTGGTGAAGGATGCATCGCTGGGTGGCGAGTATCCGGTGATGTGCGTGACCTTGATGAATCCGCGCACCGGCGGCGTGTTCGCCTCGTTTGGCGCGCACCCGAGCTTTGAAGTGGCGCTGGAACGCAGTCTGACTGAGCTGCTGCAAGGCCGCAGTTTTGAAGGCCTGAACGATTTGCCTCGGCCTACCTTTGTCAGCAATGCCGTGACCGAGCCAAACAACTTTGTCGAGCACTTCATTGATTCGAGCGGCATCGTCTCCTGGCGCTTCTTCAGCGCCAAGGCTGACTACGAATTTGTCGAGTGGGATTTCTCCGGCCACGGCGAAAACTCCAACGCCGAGGAAGCTGCGACCCTGTTCGGCATCCTCGAAGGCATGGGCAAGGAAGTGTACGTGGCAGTGTATGACCAGCTGGGCGCCGCTGCCTGCCGCATCCTGGTGCCGGGCTATTCGGAAATCTATCCGGTGGAAGACCTGATCTGGGATAACACCAACAAAGCATTGAAATTCCGTTCCGATATCTTGAACTTGCATCGGCTGGATGATGCCATCCTGGAAGCGCTGATCGAGCGTTTGGAAAACAGCGAACTGGATGAATACTCCGATATCGCCACCTTGATCGGCGTCGAATTTGACGAAAACACGGTCTGGGGCCAATTGACGGTGCTGGAGTTGAAGCTGCTGATCCAGCTCGCGTTGCAGGACTTTGAGGCGGCGCAAGAGTTGGTGGAAGCCTTCCTGCAATACAACGACAACACCCTCGAACGCGGCTTGTTCTATCAGGCCCTGAATGTGGTGCTGGAAGTGGTGCTGGACGACGACATGGAACTGGACGACTACGTGGTCAATTTCCGCCGGATGTTTGGCGATGCGCGCATGGACGCGGTGATCGGCTCGGTGGACGGCAGCGTGCGCTTCTTCGGCCTGACGCCGACCAGCATGAAACTGGAAGGGCTAGACAGGCACCAGCGCCTGATCGACAGCTACAAAAAGCTGCACGTGGCGCGCGCCAAGGCGTCGGCCACAGCCAGCTAGAACGGTGCCTGTACGCGTATCAAAGCGGTACGCGTACAACCGGGTGTTCCTGGATGCACATGGCGTCTTCGTGCAGCGTGAACTCCAGCGCCTTGTCGCCGCCATCGCATTCTGCGATGAACCGGGACAATGGGCCTAGAAATTCACGAAACTCTTCGCCCGTGCAGGTAGGAAGATAGGTGGTGAGTACGCGCGGGTCGTAGTAGCGAAAAGCCAGTACTTTGCCGTCTTCCGTTTGTACGCGCAGGAACTTCTTGAGGTGAAGGCGTTGCTCGGCCAGCGTGATGTCAGTCTTGGCAATGGTAAAGATACCCCATGCCTTGCCCCAGCCGCGCTTCAATAGTTCGGTGGTCGCTGGCGAGTCGGCGGGCAAACGCACGAGATAGGGGGCCGCCGCCTGTAGCCGGGGGTGAATCTGGCCTGAAAACAGGCAGGCATGCTCCAAGCCACTGGCACGGATAAGTGTAACAATGTCGGGATCGCGCGCTCCATCGAGTATCCAATGGACGTGCCAGCCTTCCGGTTCGGTGTTATCGGCCCAAAGCTTGTCGATCAGGGGCTGTAGTGTGACATCACTCATTTGATGACTCCTGTACTGCTCGCATTTTCTCGCAGATCTCGCAGAACGGCGTTCCATCGACCGCGGCCTGTTCCAACGTATCAGCCTGCGCAATCTGATTTGCCTCGGCTTCCGCCGACTCTTGTGCGGCCTTGCGCGCCGCCTCGCATACCTCGCAAAATGGCGTGCCATCCTTGGCGGCTGCCTCAAGCGCTTCCGCCTGCGCAATCTGGTCGGTGTCGGTTGCCGACAATACCGATGCAACGCTAGGGGGAGTTTCGCTGGACACCGCGGTGGTCGTTGTCGCCGCTGGTTCCTGCACTGGCGGTGGCATGACGGATGTTGCGTCGGTTAGCAGCGGCAGGGCGGCTACAGCGGCATCTGTCGCGCCGGCAGTTGTTGGAGCGATCAGCCGCCCAGGGGCGCCCAGACGGGTATTTTCCTCTACGACCACCACGGCGCCCGTTGCCATCCGGCGCGCGAGTGCGTGCTGCCAACCGTCCACGCCCGAATGCGCGTCGGCCAATGAGGGGCCGGAGCGTTGCAGGATCGATTTGAGTTCGGAGCGCGCACCTGGTTCGCCCAGCCAGTAGCGCAAATAGTCGAAAGCGTCGACCGCCGAAACAAAGCGCCGCCGGGTACCCATCGGCTGCGGCCGGCCCGAACCATCGAGGCAGAAAGCAGTGTGTTCGGGTCGCGCTGCGGAATGGTAGAACAGCACGCGTGCCGGATGGCGCCAAAGGCTAGCAAGCGGATGCTGCATACGATGAAATCCCGACAATGAAATCGATTCGACACACTTTCTTCGTTGTCAATCATATCCCAAAATCAAGGCCGGGGCCCCGAGTGGGAAATTTTAGTTCAAGTCGCAGACAATTCTTCGCATAATTTATATTATGTCAAATGACTTTTCGTGCTAATAAGAAATTTATCTTTCCTTGATTTCAACGAAAAAATAATTTGTTGCTTGTGAGTATAATGCGACACTTGGCAACATTTATTGATCTTATCACAATGACCTATCACCTTTACCAACACCCGGTTGACCTGTTCGGCGGCGTTGTCATCACTGACGATGATCTCTACGACTGGGTTGCGTCGGTATCGCCAGTTCATACCAACGAGCGCGGCTATGCTTTGTACGTTCAGCGCTACAACGTGGCCGATAAGGTCCGCACGTCGAAGCTTGCGCGCACGTTCGACGCCATTACAGCCCGCCGCCCACCGCCATATCATGCGCGGCTTGCTCTCCACCAGATACTATAAAAAAACCCGGCACAGGCCGGGTTTCTTCATTTCTTGCGGCGCTTGAACTGGCCGTTTGCCTTGCGTGCTGGCGTTTTTTTCTTCTTGGTCATGGTTTCACTCCGGTTTTCACTTCGATAGTCATCAGGCGCCGCTCTACCGCCAGCGCCCACTTCATCAGCCCCAGGCCACCCGCCAGGACGCCCGAGCTTGTCACCAGCCCGAATACCTGTACTACGATTTCGAACGTCATGGCGGCCCGCCTTACTTCTTCTCTGGGATGAAGACAGCGCCCAGCGCCAGGATAGCGCCGGCCGCCTTGGCGGACAGGTCAACAGTGCTCGACGGCACGCCGAACAGCATCGCCAGGGCCGACAGGCCCGCCCAGGTGGACGGCTCTTGCAGCCGCGATACGAGTTTTTGCAACATGGTGTTTCCCTTCTTGGTTAATGGCCGCAAGTGCAGCCGGTTTGGTTGTTCAGCAGGTACAGCGCGGCCAGGGCGGCCAGGAAGTACCAATATTCCGTTTTCATTTGAAGACGCTCCCTATGAACGTGCCGGCAGGACAGGCAAAGGAGGCGTCCCAGGTGCGGCCCTCGCGTAGCGCCTTCTCGCACTCGGTTTCGTTGGTGCGCGGGATGCCCAGCAGGTCGCCAGCGTCTTGCACCTGGTCGGCGCCCCACTCCCCCACCGCTTTAACCGGATGCTCTGCGACGGCCGCGATTTTGTCCTTGAAGTAGACGAACGCCAGGAGCGCCAGGACGACGCCGACGCCGGCAACTTCCGCGTCAGTCTTTAGGCCCATGCGTTGAACTCCGAGCCGTCCCCGATCAGCGTGTCATCGTAGGTGCCTTCCTGCACCTGGTCGCCCCGGATCGCGTCCAAAGGGTCGCGGGAGGACGGGAAATTGGTCTGCGAGGTGTTATTGCGCACGCCGCCGATGACCGATTGCAGGAAGCCCGTCACGGCGCCCACGCCCACCTGTTGCCAGCCGCTGCCGACGTTGCCAGGCATGGACGTGACGCCCCCGCGCACCGGGCGCGTTTGGCCGGCGATTACGCGGCCCTGGTTATTTTTTAGATACAGGTAGCCCAGCACGGCGGCGCCGATGATCAGGGCGTTGTTGTTGTCACTCATAGTCAGCTCCGTTTGCATTGGCTTTCGCCATGATGGTTGTGTAGTAGTCCACCGTTTCAGGCGGCGCCAGGTCCAGGCCCTTGCGGGTCACGTTACCGATGCCCCAGTTGTACGCGGCCAGGGCGCCCGCCCAGGTGCCGGCCGACCGGTACAGCTTCGCCAGGTAGCGCGCCGCGCCGGGAATGGCGGTGTCCGGGTCCAGGGCCGCCGCCTGGCTCCCCAGCTCGTCCACAGCCGTCGCCGGCATGAACTGCGCGATACCCATTGCGCCCACGCGGGAGCGCTTGCTACCGTCGATGATCGCCGGGTTGTAGCGCGACTCTTTCCACAGCAGCCATGCCAGGATTTCAGCCGGCACGCCGAAGGTAACGGCCGCCTGTGCAATGGTTTCCTGGTACGGCGCGCTGCCGGTCGGCCAGCTCGATACTCTGCTCATAATTTCCTCAAATCCGTCTTCAATGATGTTCGATTCGTCGTCGCCGGCCGTGCTGCCGTCCTGGTGCGTCACCGCATACACCAGGAGGCCACCCACGACCAGGGCAACGGCCAGCGTTTGGTTATCCATTACAGGAGGGTGTACAGAACGGTTTTCTTCGCGCCGAAGTTCGCGCCGTTGTTCTGGTTCAACCAAAGGCCCTTGCCGGCCGGGATCTTCACGCGGTAGCCCAATCGGTCATTGATCTGAGTAAGAGGCCCGAGTGCGTTTTGACCGCCCGCCGAAGTAATCATGATTACGTCGCCGTCCACGTCAGAAGCTGGTGCGGTAGCCTTTGCCACAAGCGTGCAGGTGTACGCTCCGTTGGTCGTAAGCACTGCCGACACTTCGGCAAATTCAACATAGGCACCATTGGCGTTTGCCGCAGCAGAGAACACCACTGCGTTTGTAAGCGTAGTGACGACGCTATCGGAAAATGAATTCGTATATTGCACGGTGGTCCCCGCTATGTTGAGTACCTGCGCCGGGTCCAGCGTGACAGGCACGCGGTTGGCGGTGGTGTTGTTGATTCCCAGGCTTTGCGTCGTGTCCAGTGTTACCGGCACGCGCTCTGCGGTCGTGTTTGTCACCTTGACGTTGTTTGCGAAGGTCGCATCCAGGGTGAACTTGTTCAGCGTGTTGGCGTCGTCAAACTCGCCCGAGCCGATGATGATGTAGCCGGTCAGAGTCACGGCCGGGTCCAGGGTCGATACTTCCCAGTGCGTGGCATTGGAGCCAGGCGCCAGGCGGAAGCGTTGACCAGGGCGCAGCACGATTTCGGCGCCCGTGTTCGGCTTTACCTTGATCCGCGTGTCGCCAGACGTCGGCGTAGGAACGCCCGACTCATAAACGAAGAGATCGGCCGGCACATCGAACGCACGCACGGCGGCGGCGCCGGTTCCCAGATTGAATACATAGCTTTGCATTTTTTGTCCTTGTTATTTCAAAGCGAAGGCCACCGCCACGGCGCCCGCCGCGATGATCGCCGTCATTACCATTTTCGATTGGCCGCCGTCCTTGGCATCCTGCATTGCCGATTGCGTGGCGCGCAGTGCGTCGCTGGCAAAGCCCAACGTCGCCGCGCTACTCGCTTGCGACATGGCGCTTTGCTTGCCCACCGAGTCGAACGCCATGCCGATTGCCTTTAGGCCGTTGTCGCTCTCCTTCTTGAGCACATCGATTGCGCCCGCCACGCCCAGGCCCGCGACATCAAACGCCTTGCCCGTCATCGATCCGGCCAGGGTCAGCGATCCGTTGACGCTGCCGTAGTCGGTGTTGGTGTTCACCGTCGTGACAGAGCGGTTGCTGTTGTCGGTGAACTTCGTTGACGAATCCTTGGTGCTGTTGTCGGTGAACTTGGTAGACGAATCCTTGGTGCTGAAGTCCGTGAAATGGGTCGATGCGTCCTTGGTGCTGGAATCCGTGAAAGTGGTCGACCGGTTGCTTCCGTCCGTGAAAGTGGTCGAGCGGTTGCTGTTATCGGTGAACTTCGTGGACGAATCCTTGGTGCTGCTATCCACGAACGAAGTCAGCGAACTGGTCGTGCTGCTGTCGATGAACGAGGTCAGGCTCGACGTGCTGCGGTCGATGCTATTGCCGCTGCCGCTGATAGCAACGGCGGCATCGCTGGCTACGTTCCGCTTGTCCTGGTTGTAGGTGTTGTTCGTCGTGCTGCTGGTCGTGTCGGTGCTGCTGTCGCTTTCGCTGTCGCCACCGAAGTTGTACGGGTTGGCGCGGCCGGTCATGTGCAGCAATCGCAGTTGGTCAGGACGTAAAATCATTTCTCGATGTTCTTTCGTAAGTAGTAGGCGCCGCCCTCTTGGCGCGTCACCTGGTAGCCGTGCTTCTGCGCCTTGCGGACCAGGCCGCGCCGCTCGGTGCGGAATCCGATCCACTGGAAGCCGGCTGCCTGCGCATCGACCAGCGCATTGATGGCACCGGTCAGATCAAAGGCGGCGCGGCCGGCCGCCGCCATGATCCACAGGTTGACGCCCAGTTGAGCCAGGACGTAGGCGGCGACGGTTTCACCCGCCGCCGTCACGATCTTGTAGGCCTGGCCGGCCGCGATCACGTCGGCCAGGCTGTAGCGGTTTTGGCTGTCGGTCTTCGCCGACTTCAGGCCGGCCAGTAGTTCGGCCGCCTCACCAGGCGCGCATACAAGCGCCCTCACTTGCGCCTCAGCAGCAGTAGCACGGCGGCGCCGATCAGCAGCATGTTTGGGTTGAGCCCTCCCAGGCTCCCCAGTAGCCCACCGGATGCCGGCGACTGCGCCGCCTGGTTGGCGCCGCTGTTGCCCTCTGCCTTGACGGCGTTTCCGTCGCCAAAGTTGATGACCCAGCCCGAATCATCGAAGTTGAACGGCGTGTTGGTGGACGTGTTCACGCCCGCGCTTGACGTCGCATTCGACGGACCACCGCCACCGGCAGACACGGACAGGTTCGGCATCACCATATGTCAGCCCTTCGACACAAGGTAGATCACCGCGCCGACAGCCAGCAACGTCATCATCTGGCGTTGCTGCGCCTGCGCCTGTGATTGCGCCGTCGCAGCCGGGTTTTGCAACTGGCCGCTTGCGTAGGCGCCGCCCACCATCTGACTGATTGCTCCTTGCGCGGCGCCGACGATGCCGCCAGTCAGCACCGCATTCCAGTCCGTAGAACTTTCGGCGTTGCTGTTGAACATATCGGCGCCCATGTACGGCGCTCGGTTGGCGCCGTAGATCGCATCATTGGTCAAAGACATGGCGCCCCCCTTACAGGTTGGTCACGGTGTCCAGGACTTCCGCAATAACGGTCATGGCAGCGCCGCCCGCATCGGTCAGGTAGCCGTTGAACTCGAAGGCGTCGAACACCTGGCCCGATTCGGTGTTGCGCAGGGTTGTGATATGCGCGTCGTGGTTGTCGTCCACCAGGAAGTCAGCGACGAACAAGCCGGCCTGTGGCACTTTCTTGAAGTGAGTTTGGTCGAAGCGGTTGTCCAGGTCGGTTTGATCGAAGAACACCACGCCGTTTTTCTTGCATTCCAGGCGGTTGACGTTGCCGTTCGTGGTCGCGCCCCAGGCAGTGCCGCTGTAGAAAATCCACAGGCGTTTCAACAGGGCGCCGCGCAGGTTGATCGGCAGGGTCACGCGGCCCGAAACGGTTTGCGCCACCGAAAACGGCACGAACTTTTGCACGATCGGGTTTTTCTGGCGCTGCTCGTAATAGCCGACGCCAGCGACTACCGGCGCCACGGCGCCCGCGTTTATGTACAGCTCGATGAACACCTCGCCGATGGCGACGAGCGTCATCAGGTCCAGGCCGCCGATTTCCTTGACCGGGAAAATGGCTTGCGTGCGCTCGGTGAAGTCGATCAACAGGTATTTCAGGTTGTCGGCGCCGTTTTTGTAGTTGTTGATGGCCTGGATCTGCGCATAGGTCAAATCCCAGATGACGCGGGCGCCCACCTTGATGCGGATGCGGTCGATCTTGGTTTTGTCGAAGGTAGTACCCGACAGCGCCAGCTTGACGCCGACGAGGGTAAATTCTTCCGGCGCGATGCGGATGGTAGCGATCTGGCCAGGCGCGACGCCTTGAGCTTGTTGCAGGGGTTTATTGAACATATTATTTTTCTTATCCGATCAATGCGGTTTGTACGAGGTTGCGGGTTACTGGGAGCTGGTTCAGCACCCAGATGACGGCCAGGGTCATGATTGCGCTCTTGACGGCGCCTTGAATGTCACCCATGGCTTAGGCCGGCAGGAACTTGTCCAGCGGGTTCGCTGGCATGGCGCCGTTGACGTACTTGGCGACGCCGACGACGGCCAGGATGAACAGGGCTTGCTTGATGTAGGTCTTCATTTCTTCCTCAGTAGGGTTGGGTGTTGGACTCTTGAACGAGTTTTTTTAACGCCGGTATCCGGGACACAAGCCAGGCGCTTATCACGATTGCGGCCAGAGTCGCTATCGTTTCCTGGCTGAGTTTTTGGGGCGTAGGCAAAAATTTAGTTATCTGCATAGGTCCGAAAGTTAACCGGCGCCCCCCGCAAAAACCACCCTTCCCCACGCCTCTACGGATACCCCTACCCCTAGGTAGAAATTCAGGTCACTTTCTCCCGCTTAGGACTACGCTTTTGTAGCGTTTTCACCCCGCCCGGCTCTACGCGGTGTTGCGTCACGCGGCCGGCTATGGATACGTTCCCCGACTCGATGCGGCGATCCTCGCGGTGCCACTCCAGGAAATGCAGGTCGGGCAGATCGTTGATCATGTCCGGGGAGACGTTCATTTTTGTGGCGATGGCCTTGCGGTGCGGTTCCTCGCCCAGCCAGCCGCAATGCACCAACGTGGCGTTCGACAGGAAGGATTTATCGACCTGTGCCGGGAACTGGCTACAGCCGATCACCCACACGCCCTCATGCCGGCCCGAGTTGCACATGCGGCGCCAAAGCGGCGGCCCCCAGGACGCGGTTGTAAAGTTCGACAGCTCCTCAACCAGGAAGGCGCAGTTGCCCGCGCCGTAGGCCAGGCGGCACGCCAGGCTGAATATCTTGGCGAAGTGGTCGGCGGTGCAATCCTTGGGGAACACATAGCGGACGGCGAACGGCTTATTGGCGCCGGCCGCCGTGACGATGCGCGCCAGGTCGCCGGCATTGACGGCCGGCGCGAAGGCGCCGTATTCATCCTGCGGGTCCAGGAACACGATGCGCTTAGGTTTGAGCCGGCGTAGCTCCGACTTGATCCACAGCCCTTTACCGGTCCCGGACTGGCCCATGACGGCCCATATCTGAGCCTTATTCTCGACTGCCATCGCTGCCCCCCTCAAGGCGCGCTTTTTCCTCCGCTATGGCTTTCTCCTTCCGGCCCTTGTGCGCCAGGTAGCCAGGCGCGCAGAACATGCCCGTTGCAAGCAACAGCATCAGTTCCGGGGAGTCGCCCACGCCCGACAGCCCGTACTTGTCGGCCACCGGCACGATGGCGTGCGCCAGTTCCATGCACTTGGCGTCCGAGTAGTTCGGCGCCGTCTCGGGGAATACCGCCGTGATCGCCCAGGCGATGACCTTGGGGACCATGAACCATTCCATGGCCCTGGCATTCTCGTCCGGCGCGACGATCTGGCCGCGCTCGTCCAGGTTGCCGGACGCTGCTGCCTCCGAGTGGGCCGCCGCGCCCGCGTCGATGGCCGCGCCCTCGCGTACCAGGGCTTCGGCTTCCTGCGGCGTCATGCTGTCGCTCCGAACAGGCCGTCAAACAGGCCGGCGGCACGTTTTGCGGGCGCTGGCGGCGCTTCCGGCGCTTGTGGCGCCGCTGGCACGTCTGCCGGCCGTTCAGGCGCTGGCGGTGCCGCTGGCGCATCCTGTGCGCCCTTTTCCGGCCGGGTGATCGCCAACAGGGCGCGGGCCTGGTCTTCGCTTCGGGTGTGGAGTTGCACGCCGCACGCGGCGCAGTGGACGTATGGATAGGCGGTTTTCTCGCCCTTGTCCGTTTTGATCTTGACTTGTGCCGCCGTATGGCCGCACGAAATTGGGCACGAGACGCGCCCCAGGGTTTTGGATGCCATGCTGTAGTTTCCTATGGTGCCGGCCCCGGTAAGGGCCAGCTATTGGAAGGCCGCCCCCCGCCTTATGGGCAGGGGGCGCCGGGTTTGGTCACCGTCATTTAGCCGTGACGCGGGATGACCAGCCGCGACTTTCTTACGCGGCCTTCAGCGCCGCTACGATGTCGTCGCCCTTGGCGTTGATCGCGGCCATTACGGCCACGTCCGACGCTTCCAGGGCGCTATGCACGGTTTCGGTCAGGCCGGCCAGCACGCTTTCGTAGTTGCCCACCTTGGGAATACTGGCGATGACTTCCGCCACCTGGTCGGCGGTCATGACCACCTGTTCCACGACGGTCGGCGTTGCCACCTTGGCCCATTGCGCCATCGCGGCTTCATAGCCGTCAATGACGCTTTCCAGTTCCATTTTCAGGCCCTGGTAGATGCCGTTGCCCTCGTAGCGGACATTGTTATCGGCGTCCAGTTTCACTACTTGGGACAAAATCCACTTCAAACGTTCATTCATTTTTTGTTTTCCAGTTTTAACCGCAATTCATCAAAGTCAGCGCGGAGGCGGTCTATCTCCGAGCCAAAATCTAACAACGCCTCTGACAATGCCTTTGGCGCGAAGGTCTTTTGTGTGACGGTCATAGACGCAAGCGCCGCCAGCATTTTTTTAAGCATTTCTTCCCCTTGATTTTTCGGATGCCGGTATAGTCCATACCGTTTTTTTCCGCGTTTCTGCCGCGTCCAACTCTGCGGCGAACCACTGCGCCCCGGCAACCTCAGCCGGGACGAAATTTTTTTGATATTCGTCCGACTGGAACCACTCGTCATCGAACTGGGCGACTAGTTCGCCCGGAACGTGGGCAAACCACGTCATACGGCATGGCCCGACTTCAGGGCCGTCCGTACAGTTATTTACAGGGCTCCAAGAACTGCGAACTTCAAAAGCGGTCTGCACGCGCTCCCAGGTGTAGCGCACCGATGCGTACACGTCATCCGGTGCGGCCTTGGCATAAATGCCGGCCGGCGCCATGCCTTCGCGCACGCCGTAGCGGCCGTTGATCTGTTTGTCTTCCAGCCGGATAGCGATCTTGTAATCGCGCCCCATGCATACGCCGCCCTGCGCCCGTATGTAGTCGCCATAGTTCGCGGCGTGGATCAGTTCGCACTCACCCGTTTCCAGGTCGGCGGCGCTGTAAACACGTTGGGCCGCGTCCCAGGCGGCGCGCACGCGGGCGCATGCCTCGGCTACCGCACCAGCCGGAATCCGGCGCAGTTCGCGCCACACCGTTACAGGCGGTTGGCCGATTGGCTGAAACTGACGAATGCCCCACACACCGGCCCATGCGTCAACGCGCTGACTCGCCTTGCGCACGTTGTCATTGACGATGGCGAATTTCTGTACCTGGCCGTTTTCGTCTACCACCTCGTCATGCGCATCCTCGGTGTCGTCGTCAATATTTTTGCTGATGTACTTGGCGATGTACGCGGCAGCGCTGCCCTTGGCCGCGTCGATCAGCTCAAACTGTACGCGCTGGCTTTGCGCGCCTGGCTCGTCGCCGTCCTCGGCCAGCGCGTAGCGCTCCACCAACGAACAGAACCAATCCACCTCACACGGGCGCATGAATACCAGGCCATGCCAGTGCACGCAGCCGTCATGATGTGGCTCGGCGATGCGGAAGCCATACGGTTTGATGTTGACGCGGCCATAGGCGGCGCGAATCTTCGCCCACGTTTTTTGCAGGTAGGTCTGCACGTCACGAGGCGCATAGTCGTCGTAGTTCGGATTGATGACGCCGGATTTTTGGAGAACGGCGTGATATTTCGATGGCGCGGTAAGCGTGAAAAAAACGCCGACGGGGCCCTCCTCGTTCGCAACGTCCTCGCAGCCGGCCAGGCGTAGCATCAGCTCACCGCGCCGGATGCGCTTGTTGCTGGTTCCCTTGGCGGCAAGCGCATCGAGCGCGTACTCGGTGCCGTGTTCGTTGCGCATGGTCACGGATTGCAGCGCCGCCTTGTTGCGCGCTACCTGGCCCAGACGGCGCGCTACAGTCTCGTCGCTGGCGTATGCGCCCGCCCGCACGGACACGAAGCCCAGCCGCACCGCCGCCGCCTCAAAGGCGCGGCCGTGGACCTTGCGCAGGTTGCGCCGCCACCATGCCGGATCGGTGCAGCGCGCTATGGCCTCGATGTCGCCCATCTTTGCGCTTGGCGGTTGCACGCCACGGATGGAGCAGATGAACAGCATGCGCGCCCGTAGCGCCTCGGTGCTGTGGATCGTGGCCGCGTTGCTGGCGCAGTCGTTCGCGTAGCGCTCGGCCAGCACGCACAACTGGGCGTCCGTGGAGTCCAGCGGCATGGGCGCGCTGGTCACGTCGTCCAGCATCGCGGCTAGCGCCTTGTAGCGCTTGGACTTCGCGCCGCCCTCGCCCGACAGTGCGGCCGACAGTTCGGCGTATGCACGGCGGCCCCAGCGCGCCGGAAGGCCCGCGACTGTCTTGACGCCCTTCTCTTGCTGAATTACTGGCATTAGTGCAAGTACCCCTGCACGTTCGTGGAGCGGCCGGCCATGCAGCGCTGTATCAGTTCCATCGTGGCGATATGCTGGCCGATGGCAAGGCGGATGTGTTCGCGGTCGGTGTCGTTGAAGTCGGACAGCGCCAGGTCGGCGCATTCCTTGCCCAGACCCGCAACGCCCACGGCGCGCTGGCGATCCCGCAACGGGATTGCTTCCCACCAGTTGGCGCGGTTGTCCTCGGCGTTGCCGATCTTGTCCATTTGCGCCAGTGCGTCGCGCTCGTTGCGGGTCGGTGTCTTCATCAGCGTTTGCGCAGCAGTTGGGTTTCGATAAGGCGCTCGATGACTTGGGCTTTGTTCTTGCCCTTGGCCGCTGCCCACTCGTTGAAAGCGGCCAGCGTTTCGGCCTTGATGTTGACAGTCATGGCAACGACGCCGTGACGTTCGCGGAAGCGGCGCGCACGCTCGGCGGCCTTCTCGCGCTGGGTTGACTTGACCGGGACCGGCCCAGCCAGATCGCAGGAATCCCCCAGCAGATCGGACGTTTTTGTATCGTTCGGCTGGCGCATCGTCAGACCCTCGCGCCGATGTGTACAGCTTGGAAGTCGCTTTTTCCCAAGCCCTGCTTTACTTCGAACTCGCCCGCCCATTCATCGTTGAAGCGCGGCTTCCCAGCGATCACGAGACGCACGTTTTTGATATCGTCAAGGCCGCTTTCGTAGCCGTCCGTCAGCACTGGCATGTCGCCATTAAATTGGGCCAGCAGACCTATCAGTTCGCGCACCGTCACATGTGGATTGAGTGACGACATGATCAGCCTTTCAACAGGCCCAGCGCCGACAGGATCGGGCCGGCAGCGATCAGCAAGGCACAGCAGACGCACAGTGCAGCGTTTTGCAACACTGTTTTAGTGGGTGATTTGTAATCTTGTGTAACAGACATGTTGCCCCCTAGGCATTGTCGTTATCCCCAGGCAGAAAGTCGGAGCGGCCCGGACAGTGCCGGATTGCCTAGGGAGCGAAGAGAAAACCGCCCGACAGCCGTAATGTACTCGCAAGCTTTGAAGTACGTCAATGTGGTCGAAGCATCAAAGGCTCGAAGGTTGCTATGTCAAGGGGCTTGACGTATTCTCTGTCTATCCCACCTACGCCTAGGCGGGCCTAGCCCTAGGAAGCGACTATGAACACTCAGGAATATCTCGACGCGGTTAAAAACCGCTTAGGAATTGACAGCGATTACGCGCTAGCGAAGCGTCTTGGCATTCGCCAATCTACGCTCAGCGGCTACCGCGCTCGCAATGGTCAGATGGATGATGAAATTGCCGCGAAAGTGGCTGATTTGCTGGGGATTCACCCCGGTTTGGTCATGCTCGACATGCACCGCGCACGTGCAAAAACGCCTGTTGAGGCGTCAATCTGGCAAGACATTTACGCGGGTTTTCGCGCACCGTCGCTGCACGCTAAATCAAGCTTGGGGAACTCCCCTGCTTGGTAGCTGACGGTTATTTTTTTAGCACGAAGGTCTGAATAATTTATATTATGTCAAATAGATAGAAGTGTTTAAAAACAAAGCATTATCCTCACGAAGCGCCTAAAGGCAAATCTTTAGACGTTTGAGCGCTGACTCTCCACAGCCTCTAATTCCAACGTCTGTCTGAACTTTTGGCTTGAATGTTTTTGCCTGCCAGCTCCGTCTAAAGAATTTGCTCGAAGCTAGTACCCGTCTTGGGCTTTCTTAATCTCGCTATGCCGAAGGATTCTCCGGCTCGGGAAGCGTCAAATATATCGCGCCATAGAAGGCTTGCGCGCGGTCCCGGGTCAGGTCCGCCAACTTGGTCGAGCTACCGGTCCCGACAATCAATAATTTCGCGCGGCTGCCAAGAGCCAAATTGGTGGCGTCCCTGCACGCCTTTAACGCGCGCAACATGCGAATGCCTTCCGGCGAATCCGCCCAGGCGTAGACGTTTTCGATCAGCATTACCAACGCTGTCCCGCTGCTTGTGGTTTGGAGGATCAAATCGTTCAGATCACTGGATTGCCCCGCGCGTCCGCCGACTCTTGTTTGAATCGCGGCTGCCGCTGTCACCCTTTCGAGCACGTCGCGGCCAGAAAATTCATGCGCACGCAAGCGCATGACTTTGGCGCCCGAACCAAGCAAACGTTTCTCCAGCGCATCGAGAAAACACGCCTGCAAACCGGTGTGCGTGCCCACCGCGACAAAGACACCTGACTGATACCCTTGGTCGAGCACGGCCCCTGACAACATATCGCGGCAAAGTTCGGTGGCAAATCGATTGAGAGCAATGTTCGGCATCGGTTTGACGGGAGCCTCCTACATCTGGATGGGCACGCTGATGATGTCCCGCGCCACGCAGACGCCATCCTTAATTACGTACGCTTCGACGTAGTGGTCGCCGCCGAAGGACGTCGACTCTACCAGCGATTGGCCGCCGCGGTCGGAGACGATCTGTCCACGTAGCATTTTTCGCCTTTCGGCCTCGGGTCCGGCATTGCGTACCTTCCACATCAGCTCATAAGGTTTGGGCACATCACACGACTCGATATGGAAACGCAGGTCGCGGCCGTGTGCAACGAGCTGCGCGCCTGCAAGTATGCGTTTGAGCAGGCCGATCGTTTTGACCTCGCAATCGATGGACAAGTCATATGAAACATCCACCGGGAACAGCTCCTCGATGAACTGTTCCCCTGGAGCCCGCTCGCTGTGAATGGAATCCGATGCCATGGCCTTTTCCAGCTGCACCTGGTGCAGAGGGAACGACCTGCCGAACACCTCGCGCCAGAGCTTGGACTTTTTGGTCAGGGACGCTTCGTCCACAGCCTCCTGACATTTCGTCGCGGCCTTCTTCGCCTTGGTCTGAAACTTCCCTTTCGAGTGCACACGCTGGCCGCTGCCCGGCGCCGCCCAATAATCCTGATGGTCGAGGCCCCCGAGGTAGGCGAAGAACGTCGCCATCAGTTTGTCATAGGACGAGTACGTGGCGTTGTTGAACTCCTTGTGTTGACCGAAGAAGTTATAGACGAGCGTGTCGATCAGCATGCCGCTCATGCTGACACCATGGTTGTTCTTCCAGGCGCGCACCATCTTGCACACGTGCTTATAGTTCCTGTTCGTTTCACCGTTACGCTTTTCGACCGCATCCATTTCCTGGATTGGCTTGCACACCCGCCACGAGCCCCCGTTGTTCGCGTCCGGGAAGCGGTAGCCGTCGGCATCTTTGTCGATAAACGCCGGCAGGACTTCGACGACGAAGCCGCTGAATTTGATGACCACAACCTGCCCGTCGCCCTTGATTTCGGTTTTCGGGTACCGCTTTTTCAAGGATTCACGCACCGCCTGAAGTAGCTGGGAGGGGCCGTTATTCTGATAGCCCTTGTATTTTTCATAGAGCGACCATGGCAGTTCGATGACCATATCCAGGTCGCTGATGCCGTGGATCGCGGTGCGTCGGCCGTACGAACCGATCTGGCGGCGGTAAAGTACGTCGGACTCCAGATCCCGAAAGTCCTTGTTCAGACGCATCGTGATGTTCGCGTAGGCGGTCGAGATCGCGTCGGCGTTCTTGACGGTCAGGTTGTTGCGGAATTCTTGGAATAGTTTAGCGGTGGTCATGGCTGGCAGCTAAATATGTGAAGAACGGTGTTGAAGTGGCGCACCAGCCAGACGAGCGCGGCAAGGCTGACACTGATCGAAAACAAGGAAAAGCCCAGAGGCAACTTGTCACGGAGCAGCCTGAATTTGAGCTGCTCGTCCATCCAGCCGGTTTGCGCTTGCCAGAAGAATTTATAGTGGGCATACCAGTCACTCAGAAACAGTTGCTTCGGGATGCCCAGCCGCAGCGCTTCTTCTTGGATACTGCGGTGGTCGGCCAAAAATGCATCCAGATTGGCGCCCGCCGGCGCCGACTTCACCTTCTGATACAGCTCGCGCAGTTCATGCAACTTGCCCGTCAAGGCGGTGCCGGCCTGGTTATACTTGTCCTTGTCCGCCGCGTAGAAATTCAGGTAGATCGACGCGACGCCGATAGCGATAAAGGCTGCCGCGACCTGCTTTTCCTCAAACGCCGGCACGAACAACGCATAGATGCCGACCACCAGCGAAATGAGGCCGGTCCACCCTGGAAGTTTTTCCACCATGTCAAAGGTTGCGAGGTGCTTTTTGGCGGCGTAGCCGACGTTATAACCGGTCTCGGCGATCAGCCTGAGCAGCGCGTCTTGGTTCATTGTTCTTCTATTCCCCGAGTAATGTTTTCCATCAGATAAGGTTCAATGCTCATTTTTCAACCCTGGGCTGACCGACATCCTCCACGCCGCTGCAAGCGTGTTATCGCTTCTTGATCGACTGGGACGTGACGGACCCGGCCAACCGCTTGGTTACCGCGCTTGCGTTGGCGTTTTTGAGGGCGGCAGAGGCCTTCGCTTCCATCGCCTTGCCAGTCACCTTCGCTGTGCCTGTGCCAGTGCGCTGCCGGCCAAACTGCGCTGGATGGCCGACGCATTTGGATTGGACAACGTGCGTCCAGCGGTCGACGCGACCTTCCCGCCTGTAGATTTGCCTGCCATAAAACCTCCGTAAATACGCTGGATGACTATATGTAGTAGATTTTTACGCTATAGGCACTATAGATTGTGGATGAAATATTGCAAGAATTTTTCCTGGCAACGGAAATTAGACGCGCCAAGGTGATGGAAATCGGGCGAAAGCCGAGCGTCAAACCGGGAGACCGTTGGTCTAAATCATTTACCTTAATTCATATTAAGGTAAATAGTGTGTTTTGACAGGTATAAATATACCTGTTAATGTACTCACATCGATTTCAGGACACCGCATGCCACGCCCACCCTTTTCCCTCACGGATGACCAGGCCCGCGCGATTTCCGCCGGCGTCGCCCAGCTAGAACTCGACTATCCGATTGATCCCCAAAATCATCGGCCCTTCGTGCGCGCGTTCATCCGGCTGGTGCATACGGCAACCGGCCGCTTCTACAGCCCTTCCGTTTACCGGCGGTTGCTGGGCGCCTACGTGGAGCACCGGCGTCCGTCGACGTCCACGCTCGCTGCCGAAAAGGCCGCGCTGGCCGCTGAAACCACGCCGGTCGAATTGGCGTCCGAGGCCGCCGCACCGCTTGCTATGCCATCTGCCCTGCCCGCATTGATCGCTGACGCGGTCGCTGAGGCGATGGCCCAAAATCGCCGCGTGGACGGGGCCGCCACGGCCAAGGCGGCGTTTTACGCTGACCGTCTCCGCGAAACCGAGTTGGAACTGCGTACCGAGCGGGCCAACGCCGCGCAGTTGCAGGCGGCGCTGAGCCAGTCCCGGCAAAGGGCTGTCGAACAGTATAGTGGATCCCGAATCTGAGACGATGGTTTAAGCTGTGGTCCGTGAAAGGATGACAGCAAATGAGTGAAGGAAAAAAACGGCGGGTGCACACGGCGGAGTTCAAGGGCAAGGTCGGCCTGGAGG
>NZ_JAHTGR010000167.1:0-326 GCF_019166075.1 Duganella violaceipulchra
GGCGCCGCTGGCGTCGCCTTACCTGGCGTTCGCCAACGCCTTGCCGGCCACGCCGGCGCCGGCCACGGTGCTCGAGCGCCTGCGCGCGGTCACGGTGGCCACGCCGGACGGCGTGGCGCTGGAATGGCAGGGGCGGCAATGGAGCTACGCGACGCTGGCGGCCGAGAGCGACCGCGTGGCGGGCCAGCTGCAGCAGCTCGGCTGCGCGCCGGGCGAGGTGGTGGGTCTGCTGCTGGAGCAGCCGCTGGCCCATATCGCCGCCGTGATCGGCGCGATGAAGGCGGGCGCGGTGTTCATGACGCTCGACCCGCAGGACCCGGAGAGCC
>NZ_JAHTGR010000168.1:0-326 GCF_019166075.1 Duganella violaceipulchra
ATTTCAGCGCGCCGATGTCGGCCGTTTCAATCGCGGCGATGTCGTTGGTGCTGAAGGCGCTCACCTGGGCCGAGCTCAGGGCGCCGAACTGGTTGGACGACAGCGCGACGACCTGGTCGGTGGTCAGGGCGGCGATGTTGGTGGTGGTGATGGCCGCCACTTGCGCGGTGGTCAAATTGGACAGCTGGTCGGTGGTCAGCGCCGCCAGTTGCGCCGTTTTCAGCGCGGCGATGATGCTGGTCTTCAGGCCGACGATGTCGGCCGTCTCGATGGCGGCGATGTCCTGGGTCGACAGGGCGCCGAATTGACCGGTGCTCAAGGCGCCC
>NZ_JAHTGR010000169.1:0-324 GCF_019166075.1 Duganella violaceipulchra
TGGCGGGCTTCGTCCGCGCCGATGCGACTGACGGCGAACGCTTGTTCATGCCCGTGCAAGTGGCTCAGGTCGTGTGTTACCAGGTGGAAGCCGCAATCGGCCGCTGCGATCCTTTGTTCGGCTGCGCTTTCGCTTTGCACGAACGTGGTGCGCAGGACTTCGTGACGCGCGACGATGCGGTCCAGGGTCGCTTGCAGCGCCGCACAGTCGAGCTGGCCTTTCAGTCTTAGAGCGGCCGGCATGTGGTAGGCCGCGCCGGCGGCATGGTCGAGTTGGTCGAGGAACCAGAGCCGTTGCTGGGCCCACGAGAGCGGCAAGGCTTGG
>NZ_JAHTGR010000170.1:0-323 GCF_019166075.1 Duganella violaceipulchra
GCATGACCTGGAACAGCGGGCTGTGGCTCATGCTGCGCGGCGGCTGCAGTGCTTCTACCACCTGTTCAAACGGCACGTCCTGGTGCGCGTAGGCGCCCAGGGTGCTGTCCTTGACTTGCGCCAGCAGTGCGGCCACGCTCGGGTCGTCTGCCAGTTGCACCCGCAGCGCCAGGGTGTTGACAAAGAAGCCGATCAAGGCTTCAATCTCGCTGCGCTGGCGGTTGGCCACCGGGGTGCCGATCACGATGTCTGACTGCCCGCTCAGCCGCGCCAGCAGGATCGACCAGCCGGCCAGCAGGGTCATGAACAGGGTGCTGCCATGG
>NZ_JAHTGR010000171.1:0-321 GCF_019166075.1 Duganella violaceipulchra
TCGTCGCGCTGACCACCGGCCAGGCAAGCTCGCTGAGCACCGCGCAAGTGGCCGGTCTGACGACCGCCGCCATCGCCGCGCTGGAAACGGCCGACTTCGCCGCACTGAAATCGGACGCGATCGCCGCGCTGAGCGCCAACCAGATCAAGGCCTTGACGACCGATCAAGTGGTCGCACTGACCACCGCCGAAGCGGCCGCGCTGAGCACCGCGCAAGTGTCGGCGTTGTCGAGCAACGCCATCGCCGCGCTGGAAACGGCTGACCTGTCGGCCATCAAGACCGCCGGCATCGCCGCGCTGAGCTCGGCGCAAGTTGCCGCGC
>NZ_JAHTGR010000172.1:0-320 GCF_019166075.1 Duganella violaceipulchra
CGGCAGCGGGTCCGGCAAGCCCTGGCTGAAGGCGGCGTACAGCGCGCTCACTTCGCGCACCATGATGCCGATCGACCAGCCGTCGGAAATGATGTGGTGCTGGGTCAGCAGCAGCACATGCTCGTCGTCGGCCAGTTGCAGCAGCCGGCCGCGCACCAGCGGGCCGGCGGCCAGGTCGAAGGCCTGGGCCGCCTCGTCGGCGCGCAGGCGCGCCACGGCGGCGTCCTGTTCGTGGCCGGGCAGCGCGCGCAGGTCGTGCAGGGACAGCGCGAAGCCGTGGCCGGCGGCGGCGATGGCCTGGACCGGGGCGCCGTCGCGCT
>NZ_JAHTGR010000173.1:0-319 GCF_019166075.1 Duganella violaceipulchra
GCGACCTGGGCCGCTGGTTGGCCGATGGCAACATCGAGTATGTAGGAAGGGGCGACTTCCAGGTCAAGATCCGCGGTTTCCGAATTGAGCTGGGCGAGATCGAAGCCAGGCTGGCGGCCTGCGAAGGTGTGCGCGCAGCGATTGTGATCGCACGCGAAGACCAGCCGGGCGACAAGCGGCTGGTGGCGTACGTGATCGCGCAAGCAGGGGCGGAAGAAGGGGCCTTGTCGGCAAGCAACTTGCGCGAGCAGCTATCGGCCAGCCTGGCCGAGTACATGGTGCCCAGCGCATTTGTGACCTTGGACGGTTTCCCGCTGAC
>NZ_JAHTGR010000174.1:0-318 GCF_019166075.1 Duganella violaceipulchra
TGTGCCGCTCGACCCGAGCTATCCCCAGGAGCGTCTGGCATACATGTTACAAGACAGTATGCCGGTGGCGCTGCTGACGCAGACGGGCATGCAAGAGCGCCTGCCGGCTGCGGCCGAAGCGGGATTGGCGATACCTGTGCTGCTGCTCGATCGCGCGGAAGATGGCGCGGCCATGGCGCGTCAAGCATCGTACAACCCCGACCCTGCGCTGCTGGGCTTGACGGCGCGGCACCTGGCGTATGTGATCTATACCTCGGGCTCGACGGGGATGCCCAAGGGGGTGATGGTCGCGCATCAATCAGTAGTAAATTTCTTGCG
>NZ_JAHTGR010000175.1:0-315 GCF_019166075.1 Duganella violaceipulchra
GCGACCTGGGCCGCTGGTTGGCCGATGGCAACATCGAGTATGTAGGAAGGGGCGACTTCCAGGTCAAGATCCGCGGTTTCCGAATTGAGCTGGGCGAGATCGAAGCCAGGCTGGCGGCCTGCGAAGGCGTGCGCGCAGCGATTGTGATCGCACGCGAAGACCAGCCGGGTGACAAGCGGCTGGTGGCCTACGTGATCGCGCAAGCAGGGGCGGAAGAAGGGGCCTTGTCGGCAACCAACTTGCGTGAGCAGCTATCGGCCAGCCTGGCCGAGTACATGGTGCCCAGCGCGTTCGTGACCTTGGACGGTTTCCCGC
>NZ_JAHTGR010000176.1:0-313 GCF_019166075.1 Duganella violaceipulchra
TCGAGATGGGTGGACACTCGCTGATGGCAGTGCAACTGGTGTCGCGCCTGCGGCAAGTGCTGGATGTCGAAGTCGCCCTGCGCGACCTGTTTGCGCAACCGACGCTGGCAGGCCTGGCCAGCGTCGTTGGCCAAGCGCGGCAAGCGAGCTTAAGCCGGATCGAACCCACCGCGCGCAACCAAGCCATGCCGCTCTCGTGGGCCCAGCAACGGCTCTGGTTCCTCGATCAACTCGACCATGCCGCCGGCGCGGCCTACCATATGGCGGCCGCACTAAGACTGAAAGGCCAGCTCGACTTTGCGGCGCTGCAAGC
>NZ_JAHTGR010000017.1:0-145977 GCF_019166075.1 Duganella violaceipulchra
GCCTCCAGGCCGACCTTGCCCTTGAACTCCGCCGTGTGCACCCGCCGTTTTTTTCCTTCACTCATTTGCTGTCATCCTTTCACGGACCACAGCTTAAACCATCGTCTCAGATTCGGGATCCACTATAGATGAAAAAATACGAAGGCTTGAAAAAGAGCTGACCGAAAAAAAATCTGCGCTTGCCGCTGCAAATTCGTTAATGGCAGAAGCTACCGCTAATACACCTTTTCTTCCCGGAAGTGTCTATCCCGTAGGAATCGACAAGATTCACATCGGCTCAACGCGCGAACAGGTCGCCGAAGCCTTCCCAAACGCAAAATGGACTGAGGATGACTATGTTTCTGTACAGTTCAACCATACACTGTTTTCTAGCGCTGCATATTATTTTAGTGGTGACAAGAAAAAACGATACGTTTCTAGCATATTATTTTTCTTCGGAAGCAAATCTCCATTGACCACTGACGCTATAAAAAATCGGTTTAGTATTCTCTTTGGCCCGCCAGCGGCCACCAGTCGTCGGGGTGAAAATTGGTGGAGAGCGACGCCTAGAGAAGTCATCGTAATGGATGTCCCTGGAACATATTCGGTTAGGCTTGGCAGTTACGTCCCATATTGGGCATCGACAAATCATTAGGTCTTAACTGAGCAAAGACAAATGTCTGATTTGGTGCGGTAACCGACGTTGGCTTTGCAAATGACGTAGAAAGAGGATCACTTGGTCAGCAGTGGTCGAACTCATGACACGGCTAATCGGGAATGCTCAACCCCTTTTTATTTATCGGGCAAAGCAGCGTCATTTTCAGCATTAACGATTGCTTCTAACTGCCGCCCTAGCTTGTTCCAAGCGTCCCGTTTTTCACGAGCATAGTCGTAGTGCAGGTAGTGGCGGCGAACCTTGCTTCCCGCCAGTACGTGGTTTTGGCAACGGTCGATGACGTCCAGGGTGATGCCGAGACTTTGCATCAGTGTGGCACCCGTCCTGCGCAAGTCATGCGCGGTCCACGCGCCGTACTTCCCACGCTGCAGCACAAGACGATCGTCCTGGCGGCGATGCGTCATCTTGGCGCGAGGCCCGCCGTCGCGCCCGTGCTTGAACATGGTTTGCCGGTCGCTGATCTGTTTGGTGATCGCTCGCGGGGAAATGTGGAGCGTGCCCATGTAGTTCGGGAAGCACCAGTCGGTGTCCCCGCTGCAATCGTACAAGCGGCGAAAATATCGCAGCGCGAAATCGGATAGCGAGATCGTCAGACTGCTGATGCGGTCCTTCACGTTCTCCTTTGGTATAAACCATTCTGCGCGCTCGAAACTGACGTGTTCCCAGCGCGCCATGGTCAGCTCGCCGACCCGGCACAGGGTCGACAGCATGATCCAGATCGCGCATTCGGTTGTGATTTCGATGGGCTGCACGGCGGTGCGTCTGTTTGCAGCTTGCGCATATTCCTTCCGCGCGCGGTCGAGGACGCTGTGCAATTCGTGAATCTCGGCAGGGGAGAGCACCCGCTCACGCACGCCGCGCGGATCGAAGTCCGGGCTGACGATGCGGCCGATCTCGATCAGATCCATCGGGTTGCCCTCGACGAGTAGGCGGCGCCACGGCTGACGCTCCTGTGCCCAGTTCAGCATCTGCTTCAGGTTGTTCCTCAGCGAGACGGCGCTGCGGTTGGCGCCACGTGCCACCATGGTACGCAGCACGTGACGCAGATCGTGCTCCGTCAGTGCGCGGACGGCGACGCCGCCAATCTTGGGCAAGACGTCGGCATTGAACTGCCGTTTCAATTCTGCGTTGTCGTTCCTGCGCCGCACGCCGTCCAGCAGCCAGACGTCGAACATGTCGCGCACCGTCAGGCCTGCCTCGCGTTGCGCCTCGACCTGGGCCAGCTTCGCTTCCAGCATCTCCTGGACCTCGATCTTCTGCACCTTTTTTACCGTGGCAGGATCGGCTCCAGTGGCCGCGCGGTCGCGCGCGGCATCGCGGGCTTCCCTGATCTGCGCCAAGCTGTCATGCGGCCAGGAGCCGCACGAAATGTCGTGCAGCTTGTCGCCATGCCGGTAGCGGTAGTAGAAGGGGATGGTGAGCGTATTGTCGGCCTTCACGCGTACGCGCCCGAACAGTCCGCCATCATCCCGGACGATGAGTCCGACTTGTTTCGTCGTAATCGCCAACAAATCCTTCTGTGTGATCCTAGGCATCTTGTATTCCAGAACGTCAGCCCTGCAATGGGCCGGAGGTTTTTACAAGGGGTCGCAAGAGGAGCAAAAAATACCCCAACAAATACCCCAACAAGACGCTCGGCTAGGACTGGATGAGTACGGATGGGTATAGACGCATGGTAGCGCCAAGCCATTGATTCTTAATGATGTTGCTCAATGGATGGACGTTCCCGGACGCTAAAGGAAGAGTTAACTCGGCCATGGGGTGCAAGGGGTCGGAAGTTCGAATCTTCTCGCCCCGACCAAAGAAAATGTAGTAAGGACAAGGACTTACGATTCATCTGGATCGTAGGTCTTTTTTCTTTTCTGGGCCTGTACACTAGCTGACCACAGTGTGGCGCTTCCCGAATGCATCGCTGATGGACGTGGCGGCCGAGGCGCGTGTGGAGCTGGCGGGCAAACTGCGGAAAAACATTTGTACAGCGGTGCTCCTCTAGGCGCCCAGCAAAATTATCGCGCCAATGCAAAAGCCCGCTGCCAATGGTAGCGGGCTCGTTTATGGCCGGGAGTAAGAAATCTTACTACGCCGCTTCTAATTCCCTTACGCTGAAATGAACGCACAAGCCCAAGGCCGAAACAATGTTGACGAGTGCGTCCAAATAAAAGCGAGACACTCGACCACGCAAGAGATCGTTCACTCGAGGTTGAGCAACGCCGCAGTGCTCAGCTGCCTCTGCTTGTTTCCATCCATTGTCACGAATGATTTTAGTGATCAAGAGAATCAATTCGCCACGGGCCTGCAGGTTGGCGCCCCGCCTGGGGTGTCTGCAAGGGCATCCCACACATTGCTAAAAATCTCAACGTTTTCCATTTTGATCTCCGCCAATCTGGACCTTGTGAAGTTGGAAACCTACATCCTGCATTGCATTGCATCGCCAGCAAAATTGCGGATTTGCTTCAGGCTATCCCCACAAGAGCTAATTTTTTCATTTGGCGTTGATCAAATTCGAATAAGCATTTATATCCATATCAGGATAATTTACAACCGTCATCGTCGTCCGAAATCAGTACCGATGACCCAAATGCTTGTGTTTTCCTCGACATTGCTGATATGATGGGGTCATAGGCGGATCTCGTTCGCCTTGAATTAAGTTCACCGCGCACCGATTGCCGCGGGAGCAAGCCACCCTAGAGGTGGCTTTTTCTATTCCAAGGCTACTCTTCTGTCGCCGCTTCTTCGATAGCAACCCGAACGTTGTCAGCGAAACCGAGATATTTTACGTCGCCGTTTGGTCCATCTTGATAGAAAGTATGGACTCCATCATCGTGCTCTGCGGTCCATATTTCTACCTCAGCGCGGTCTGATGGGTCTTGTGCGCTAACCGCGTCAATAGTCTGCCGTGAGCCAGGCTGCAAATGTTTGATGACGTTTTTGGTCCGCTTTGTTGCAAGCGGGATATACGCTGCTTCGATGTGATTAGGCATGGATTCTCCTCGTGATAATTCATGGTAGTCGATCGCTGGATATGTCGGCGCGCAGCTGGCCGGGGAGGGCCGGATGAGCAATACCACGCATTCGCCCAAGGAAACCGTGAGGGGCATACATGGAGCGCCGCACGCACGCGCCGCTGGACCCACCGCCAACGGGCGAAGAGATCCGCCGGCAGCTCGGCTGGCACCTGGTTCCGGCGAGTCGACAGCCGGACCGGGAGCTCGCGCGGTGTACTTGGGCCGTTGGAACAGGATCTTATGTGGTCAGACAGACCGGTCAGGCTGCACACTGTCCTTGGTGTTAGGCTGCGCACAGACCTACGAAACCTGATAGTCCATGCTGAAATGGTGTGTTTGTAAAGAGGTTGGCGCCGATGCCTAGCCCGACGGGTGCCTTACGAAAGCGACGCCTCGGGCCGATGTAGACGATTATCTAAGCGCGCGGAGGCAGCATGCTGAACCTCACAGATAAAATTGAAAGATTTCTCAAGCAAACCGGTGCTCTTATCAAAGACAGCGATGGACAGGATGTACTGCGGGGACTGAGCTATTCAGAGTCCAGCTTTTTCATTGAATACGAGCAAAATGAAGACCCGTCAAGTGCTGAGCGTGAGCTATATCTGCAATTGAGAAAACGTCACCTGTCCGCACGGCTACACGCGATGGGCCTTAGCGCGCCCGTCCATTTTTACAATTAAGCGTATGGCCATGGGCGCACCCCGACCATTGCACAGGTTGCGGGCCTCGCAGATCAAATCTCGAAGCTGAAGGGCGGGGCTGCACAGATCAGCTGGTCATGGCCGAGTGGCTTGTTGTGTTTCGCGAACGCGGCGGCGGCAAACATACGCGCCATTCCCGCGCCCATGCAAATCCCTTCACTGCGGGCGTTGTGTTGTGCGCAACTTAACCCGTTCAAATATTTCGAAGAGGCCCATTCCCGCTACCATGGCGGCCACGAAGCCGATCGCCTTTGGATATCCCGCACCCAACGCAACCAGCGCGGGGCCGGGGCAGAAGCCCGCCAGGCCCCAGCCGACGCCGAAGGCGGCGCTGCCCAGTACCAGTCGCAGCGTCACGTCGGCGCTGGCCGGCAGTTGGACGGGCAATCCGAGGAAGGAGCGCTTGCGGCGTTGGGCTATCAGAAATGCGAGCGAACCGATGGCGATGGCGCCGGCCATGACGAAGGCCAGGGAAGGATCCCAGCGCCCAGCCAGGTCGAGAAAATTCTGCACCTTGGCGGGATTGGCCATGCCAGAGACCATCAATCCCGCGCTGAAGAGCAGTCCCGCGAACAGCGCGGTTATTGCGCTCATGTCAGCCTCCAATCACATGTCGTTGCACGAAGACCGTGAGGAACCCAGCCGCCATGAACGTCAGCGTGGCGACCAGGGAGCGAATCGACCCGCGCGAGATGCCGCAAACGCCATGGCCGCTGGTGCAGCCGCTGGCATAGCGGGTGCCGATGCCGACCAGGAAACCGGCGACCAGAATTTCGTTCCAGTTCGCCTGTATGTCGGCAATGGACGGCTTACCGAGCAACCCCGCGATCACCGGACCGGCAACCAGGCCGATCAGGAAGGTCAGGCGCCAGGCCATGTCCGCGCGCGGAAGGCTGAGCAGGCCCCCGAGGATGCCGCTGATGCCAGCGATGCGGCCGTTGAACAGTATCAGCACGGCCGCCGCCGCGCCGATGATGAGCCCGCCCACCAGGGACATGGCGGGGGTGAAGTTGGCGAGGTCAATCAGCATGTGGTCTCCACTGAGGTATCGGCGCAGAATTGTTGATACAGCACGGCCATGACGGCCAGGGCCTGTTTGTTCGCCACCGAATAAAAGATGCTTTTGCCATCACGGCGCGTGCTCACCAGGCCGCTTTCACGGAGCACGGTCAGTTGCTGCGATAGCGTGGGTTGCCGGATGCCGAGCAGCTTTTCCAGTTCACCCACGGACAATTCGCCTTGCGATAGCTGGCACATCACTAGCAGGCGGTCCTGATTGGCAAGAACCTTGAGCAGCGCGCAGACGTTCGCCGCGGCGGCCTGCATCACGCTTGGGTCGATGGGGGGATGGGTTTGCTCCATGGGGCACCTGAGATTTCAATAGAAATCAGTATATCACTAAATATAATATAAGTGAGTATAGCTTGTTTCACCCAAGGAGACCATCATGCCTCATTTGGACGCCGGCGCCGCTTCCTTCACACCTTGATGTTGCACCATCTGCTCCATCATCATCTGCATCATATCCATGCGCTTTTCCATCATGTCGGGGCGCATCATCATGCCGCCACCGGCCTTGCCTTGATGCTTGTCGCTCGCCGGCGAAGCATCGGCGGCGCGCATGGCCTTCATATTGTCCTGCATCGCCTGCATGTGCTCCTGCATCAGCTTTTGCCGTTCCTTGGGGTCGGTGGTCGCCTGAATTTTCTCCATCTGGCGCTGCATCTTCTGCATGTTTTCCATCATGCCGGCTGATGTGGCGTCCGGCGTCTTTTTTTCCTGCTGTGCAGGATCTGGATGATGCGGGTCTGCGGCGCCAGCGTGGGATACGCTCAGCAGCGCGGCGAGGAAGGTAATTGCGATAGTGGTTTTCATGGTCGTTTCCTGGTTAGATTTTCGTTCTGGTTGTTTGATTCACGGGTTAAAGCACCAGCACCTGGTTTGGCAATTCGTTTTTCACCTCGCCATCTGCCGGATAGTGCTGCTTCAAATGGAGGGTCACCGCTTCGATGCCGCTGAGCACCCCGGCCTCATAGTCCCCTTGCCTGAAGGCGGTCTCCATCTGATGGCAAATCCTTTCCCATTCGTGCGCACCGGCTTTGCCGTGAATGCCGCGGTCGGCGACAATCTCGACGCTGCGGTCGGCCAGCAGCAGGTAGATCAACACGCCGTTGTTTTGCTCCGTGTCCCATATCCGGTATTGTGAAAATATATCGATGGCACGCGCCCTGGATGACTGGTCGCTGAACAGTGGCGAGCCGTCCAACGCGGCTTCCACCACAAAACGAATTTCGCCGGCATGGGTACGCTCGCTGTCGGCGATTGCATTTTCAATCGCGCTCAGCGCCTCCGGTGGAAAGGTGCGTTTGATGTTCCGGCGTGTCGTCAACAGATGCCGCACCAGGCGTTGAATGTCCATCGCTACCATCTCCCTGAAGCGCCACCGCCACCAAAGCTGCCGCCGCCTCCGCCGAAGCCGCCTCCGCCTGAACCGCCACGACCGAATCCGCCGGCGACACCGCCAAGACCCCGTGCGAGCATGCCGCCGCCAAGCAAGGTGAACAACAACGCCAGCGCGCCCGCGCCGACGGCAATGTAGACCGTTCCCGCCAGCAGCCAGACGACGCCGGCCACCGCGCCGCCGGTGAGTACGGCGGCGGGAAGCCTGCCCAGCAGGGCGCGCAACACGCTGCCGATGGTGAACACCAGGATGAAGGCGACCGGCAGGTAGCGTTGCGCGCCGTCCGCGCGGTCCAGCCTGGTTTCAGGCGCCGGCAATTGCTCGCCGTCGACCAGCCGCATCATCTGCCCGGTGCCGGCGGCAATGCCGCCATAGAAATCGCCTTGCTTGAAATAGGGCGTAATGATCTCGCTGATGATGCGCTTGCTGGTCGCGTCATTGAGCGGCCCCTCCAATCCGTAGCCGACTTCGATGCGCAACGCGCGATCGTTCTTGGCCACCAGCAGGATGGCGCCGTCGTCGATTTTCTTGCGTCCCAGCTTCCATTGCTCGGCGACGCGCAACGCGTATTGCTCGATCGTCTCCGGCGCAGTGGTGGGAACGATGAGGACGGCGAGCTGGCTGCCTTTCTTCGCTTCAAACGATTGCAGTGTTTGTTCCAGGCTGTTTGCCTGCTCGGCTGTCAGCGTCGCGGTCTGATCGGTAACGTGTCCTGTCAATGGCGGCACGGCGATTTGAGCGCCGGCGCTGAACGGCACCCATAGGGCGAAGGCCAGCAACGACGCCGATGCCGCGCGCCTGGCGCCGGCCATCGTCGTCATTTTGTCTGCTCCTGGGCGCCAGCTTGAGGCTTGGCGGGCGCGGATTTGAAATCGACCATCGGTGGCTTGCTGATTTCCTTTTCATTCTCGACCGAGAAATTGGCTTTCGTCTTGTAGCCGAAGGCCGTCGCGGTCAGATTGGATGGAAACGAACGCACGGTGACGTTGTATTCCTGTACCGACTGAATATAGCGATTGCGCGCCACGGTGATGCGGTTTTCAGTGCCTTCCAGCTGCGCCTGCAGATCCCGGAAATTGGCATCGGCTTTCAGCTGCGGGTAGTTTTCACTGACCGCAAGCAGCCGCGACAACGCACCGGACAACGCGCCTTGCGCCGCCTGGAATTTTGCGAAGGCGGCCGGGTCGTTCAATACTTCCGGCGTGACTTGCAGCGACGTCGCGGCCGCCCGCGCCTGTGTCACCTGCGTCAGCACGTCTTGCTCATGCGTGGCATAGCCCTTGACGGTATTGACCAGATTGGGGATCAGGTCGGCCCGCCGCTGGTATTGGTTGACCACCTCCGACCAGCTCGCCTTGATTTGCTCGTCCTGGCTTTGCAGGGCGTTGTAACCACACCCCGACAGCCCAAGTAGGGCCAATATTGCTAGCATCATCCACAATTTACGCACTTTATTTCTCCCAATATCTGCAGTGTTGATCTGGTCTGGCCCCGTCTAACCTGGCATGTTCGCTCCAGACTAGTCGTCTGACGATTGACTTTCTATGACGCAGATCAAAACAGACGGGGAAGCCGTCCGGCAGCCGGCTGTCGCACGCCCACCTCACTTGTTTCCTAAACAACGCTAAACTTCATGCAAACTTTGAAAGTTTGTAGAGCCACCATCGCTTCTTCTGTATAAATCTTTCTGGTTGGAATGCGGTCCCCATCGATATGCAAGCGGCTTTTGAGTCGTTTAGGAAAACTTCAGGGTTCGCGTTGCAATGCGGTAGCCAGCTACCGCCAAATAATAAATACAGCCCCTCGTTGGGCACACGACCAGGAGACAGCACATGACGTTAAAAACCCCTCACGCTGCACGCCAGCGCCGCTGGACCAAGACGCCGATCGCCACGGCCTTGAGCCTCGGCCTGATGACCCTTTCCAGCGCCCACGCGCAAACCGCGCCAGCCGATAAACCCGCCGAGAAAACCGCCGACGGCAAGCCGATCGACTCCGTGGTCGTCACCGGCTACCGCTACGCGATCGAGAAAAGCCTCGACCAGAAGCGCAACGCCAACGCCATCGTCGACGTGGTCACCGCCGAAGACATCGGCAAGTTCCCCGACAAGAACGTGGCCGACGCGCTGCAGCGCGTGCCTGGCGTGATCATCGACCGCAGCGGCGGCGAGGGCAAGAACGTCAGCGTGCGCGGCCTGTCGTCGGAGCTGACGCTGACCCAATTGAACGGCAACTACATCGCCACGGCCGAGTCCAACGGCGATCCGACCCGTTCCTTCAACTACATGCTGATGCCGGCCAACATGCTGTCCAGCGCCGAACTGTTCAAGACGCCGGAAGCGCGCATCGACGAGGGCGGCATCGGCGGCACCGTGATCCTGCACACCCGCCGTCCGCTGGAAGTGAAGTCGGGCACCGGCTTCGTTTCCGCCGAGGGCACCTGGGCCGACACCAGCAAGAAGACCGACGGCCAGTTCTCCGGCCAGTACGCGTGGCACGACGAGGGCAACCGTTTCGGCGTGCTGGTCGGCTACACCCAACAGAAGCGCACCACCCGCACCATGGGCGCCAGCACCGAAAACTGGCAATGGTATGGCGACGACTACGACGCCCATCCGGCCACCGACGTCAACGGCAAGCCGTCCAATATGAACAGCTACTGGTGGGGCCAGTCCGGCTTCAAGGACCAGAGCGGCAAGAAGTACACCAACTTCATGATGCCGACCGCGGTCGACTTCGACGTCAAGACCGAGGAACGCGAACGCAAGGGCGGCCAGCTGACCCTGCAGGCCAAGCCGGTCCGCAACCTGACAGTCACCGGTAACTACTTCCGCTTCGACCTGTCGCAGAACTCGCAGACCAACACGCTGAAGATCCCGGAATGGAACCTGGCGCGCTACGACGGCGACGGCAACTGGGCGGGCGGGCGCATGCTCGACGGCCTGACCTTCGACCGCAGCGGCACCATCGTCACCGGCGCGCAATACAGCGCGCACCCTGGCAAGACCTACTACTGCAGCGGCGACCAGGCCAAGGCTGGCGGCCTGACCAACACCGGCGGCTTCGGTCCGGACGATTGCACCATCCCGACGCCGCAGATCACCGGCAGCTACAACCGCGAAAAGGCGCTGTCGCAAACCGCCGACATCGAAATCGAATGGCACGGCGACTCGCTGGACGCCACCTTCAAGGGCGGCCGTACCTGGGCCGGCGGCGGTCCGGACCTGCAATTTGCCATGCCGATCAAGCCGCGCCTGCAAAACGCCGACGGCAGCTGGACCCTGGGCAACTACGCCAGCGCCTGGAGCACGGCCGGCAAGCCGAGCATGACCTTCTCGCCGGAACTGATGGCCAATCTGCAAAAGGGCATCGGTGAAATCGATCTCGGCTCGACCAGCTCGTCGTGGACCCACAACAGCACCCAGCAGAAATACGCCCAGGCCGACTTCACCTGGCACGCCGACAGCAACTGGCTGGACTCGCTGCAATTCGGCGGCAAGTACCGCGACGGCGGCACCCACCGCAGCACCGGCAACAACTACTGGGTGTGCAAGGGCGCCGATCCGACCAACTACGACAAGCGCTACCAGGCTGGCTGCGATCCGACCGCCAACAAGTTCCAGTCGCAGTTCCTGTACGGCCAATCGCTGGACAACCTGGCCGGCGGCATCAGCGCCAGCGCCTTCCCGGCGATTAACTACCCGGCCTACATCGGTTACCTGAACCAGACCTACGGCGCCATGCAGACCCGCAACGAAGACAACTTCGTCTACAACGTCAACGAGAAGATCTCCTCGACGTATTTGCAGGCCAACATCAAGACCGACCGTCTGCGCGGCAACGTCGGCCTGCGCGTGGTGCGCACCAAGCAGCATGCCGATTCGACCGACCGCGTCGACAACTACAACGACTACTTCTTCAACGGCGCCAACGGCAGCCCGGCGCCTTGCCAGGCGGGCGGCGCTCCAGCGGTCGGCGCGCCTGCCGGCTCCGGCTGCACCAGCGGCTTCACCCGTCTGCCGGACAGCACCGCGCGCAGCTCGTCGTTCGTGCTCAGTTCGCTCGACCGCAACTACACCGACGTCCTGCCCAGCTTCAACCTGGCCTTCGACGTACGCAAGGACCTGCTGCTGCGCATGGCCGCGTCCAAGGTGGTGTCGCGGCCGAGCTACGGCGACATCGCGTCGCCGGGCGGCTTGCAGTACTACAGCCAGGAATACGTCAACGACCGCCGCCTGATCGGTGGCGGCGACAAGCAGGGTTGGTTCGGCGAAGGCAGCAACAAGCAGCTCGATCCGTACAAGGCGACCCAGCTCGACCTGGGCCTGGAGTGGTACTTCCACCGCGGCTCCGTGCTCGGCGCCGACCTGTTCCGCAAGAACGTCAGCAACTTCGCGGTGCCGGTGGTGCGCGACGTGACCATGAACGTGGGCGGCCAGACCGTGACGGTGCAGAACTACTCGACCAGCGCCGGCGGCCGTAACGGCGTCTCGCAGGGTATCGAGATGTATGCGCAGCACACGCTCGATTCCGGCCTCGGCTTCCAGGTCAACTACACCTACAACAAGACCAACCAGGCGGCCATCACCCTGAGCGACGGCACCGAGATCGGCAAGTCGCCGCTGGTCGGCAGCGCCAAGAACCAGGCCAACATCACCGTGTTCTACGAAACCGACAAGTATCTGGCGCGCGCCTCGTACAACCGTCGCGGCGAAGTGGTCAACGGCCTGGTCAACGGCTTGAACGTGTATTCGGAGCCGTACAGCCAGGTCGACGTGAATGTGGCCTACAACCTGACCAAGGAGCTGAGCCTGACCGCTTCGGTGCTGAACCTGACCAGGGAAGAGACCCGTTCCCACCTGGGCAGCGACACCAAGGATCGCTTCTACTCCAACGGTTACACCGGCCGCATCGCCTACTTTGGCTTGAACTACAAGTTCTGATACCTTCCTCCCGCCCCCTCGCGCCCGTTGGCGCGAGGGGAGGTTCCCGTCGGCGCCTGCCTGTTTTGGCAAGCGTCGACTTTTTTGCTTCTGCAAGGGATAAAGAAAAATGACAAACAACCGTATCCAACGCGTGGTCGTGGTCGGCGGCGGCAGCGCCGGCTGGATGGCGGCTGCGGCGCTGGCCACCTACCTGGGCAAGCAGGCTTCGGTACGCCTGATCGAGTCCGAGGAGATCGGCATCGTCGGCGTCGGCGAAGCCAGTGTTCCGCATATCCGCATGTTCAACAGCCAGATGCTGGGCATAGCCGAGACCGAGTTCGTCAAACGGACCCAGGGCACGGTCAAGCTCGGTATCGAGTTCAAGGATTGGTCGCGCATCGGCGACAGCTACATCCACGGTTTCGGCGTCATCGGCCGTTCGCTGGGGCCGCTGCCCTTCCACCAGTTCTGGCTCAAGCTGTTCCAGTCCGGCCGCGCGGCGGCGATCGGCGACTATTCGGCCCAGACGGTGATGGCGCCACAGGGCAAGTTCGTGCCCGGCGTCGGGGATGCGCCGCCGAGTTCGCCGCTGTCCGACATCGCCTATGCCTATCACTTCGACGCCAGCCTGTACGCGCGCTTCCTGCGCGAGCTGTCGGCGCAGCGCGGCGTGCAGCGCATCGAAGGCAAGATCGTCGGCGTCAACCAGCGCGCCGACGATGGCTATGTCGAATCGGTGACGATGGAAAATGGCGACGTCGTCGAAGGCGAGCTGTTCATCGATTGCTCGGGTTTCCGTGGGCTGCTGATCGAGCAGACCCTCAAGACCGGCTACGTGGACTGGACGCACTGGCTGCCGTGCGACCGCGCGATGGCCGTGCCCAGCGAACGCATCGACCCGATCGCGCCGTACACACGCGCCACCGCGCGCGCGGCGGGCTGGCAGTGGCGCATACCGCTGCAACACCGCACCGGCAATGGCTATGTGTATGCGAGCCGCTACCTCGGCGACGACGAGGCCGCCGCGACCTTGCTGGCCAACCTGGACGGCAAGGCGCTGGCCGAGCCGCGCCCGCTGCGCTTCACGCCCGGCATGCGCAAGAAGTTCTGGAACAAGAATGTGGTGGCGCTGGGCTTGGCCAGCGGCTTCCTGGAGCCGCTGGAGTCGACCAGCATCTATATGGTCCAGTCGGGCATCAGCCGTCTGCTGTCGTTGTTTCCCGGCCGCGATTTCAATCCCTTGCTGGCCGAGCGCTTCAACCGCGAATCCGCGTTCGAGTACGAGCGGGTGCGCGATTTCCTGATCCTGCACTACCACGCGACCGAACGCAACGACACGCCGTTCTGGAACTACTGCCGCACCATGTCCATCCCGGACAGTTTGAAGGAGGCGATGGATTTGTTCCGCAGCGACGGGCGCTACTTCCGCAACGGCGACGATTTCTTCGCGCTGCCGAGTTGGGTGCAGGTGATGCTGGGCCAGCGCATCATGCCGCAAAGCTACCATCCGATCGTGGACGATATGCCGGAAGAGAAGTTGGTGCAATACGTCGAAGGCATGCGCGCGACGTTGGCGCGGGCTGTGGCGGCCATGCCGACGCATGGGGACTGGATCAACCGGTATTGGAAGGCGGCCGCGCAGTAAGTAAGCCGGGTGGCGGCTCGCTGCCGCCTCCCGGCATGTCCTGCGTTATGGACGTTGTGGCTCGCGCAGATCGGCGGGCAGGGCGTCCGCCTGCGTCCCCCAGGTTTGGGCGGCGGCATCGCTGCCCAGCTTCATCTGGATCTGTCCACCGGCGTTGAGCTGCTCCCAATCCAGCCAGACCTGCGGCCGTGGCTGGCCATTCCAGCGCACCTGCTCGATCGCCATCGGCGCCTTGCCGTTGGCCGCGTTGCTGTTGATGCGCAGGGTCTTGCCATTGCCGATGTCAATCTCGGCGCTGGCGAATTTCGGCGCGTGCAGCAGGAAGTGTCCGCTGCCCGGCATCGATGGGTACAGACCCAGCACACTGAACACATACCACGCCGACATCGTGCCCAGGTCGTCATTGCCGGTGACGCCGTTCGGCGCGTTGGTGAACAGCGTCTCGGCCGCGCGCAACACGGTGCTGGTCTTCCACGGCTGGCCGACCAGCGTGTACATCCACGGCGCGTGCAGGTCAGGCTCGTTGTTCGGGTTGTAGCGGTACTGGCTGTAGTAGTTGTACGGCCCCATCACCCAATCCTTGCGCACCGCCTCGTAGGGATTCTTGCGCAAGGCGTCGTAGGCGAAGAAGGCGTCGAGACGGCGCGCAGTTTGCGCGCGTCCGCCCATGGCCGCGACCATGCCGCCCACGTCCTGCTGCACCAGCCATTGATATTGCCATGCCGTGCCTTCGTGGAAGCCGTGTTCGGCGCGCGGGCTGTAGCTGCCATCGAGTTCGGCGAACCATTCGCCGTCGGTCATGCGCGCGCGCGGGAAGCCCTTGAAACCGAGTTCCTTGTCGTCCGCCGCGTCGTCCCACACCTTGTGCCAATTGCCGGCGCGCTTGCGCAGCAGCGCGGCGTCATCATGCTTGCCCAGCGCCTCGGCCATGTAGGCCAGCGCGCCGTCGGCCTGCGCGTATTCCAGCGTGGCGGAGCCGCCGTGGTGCGGATCGACATCCATGCCCTTGGCGCGGAAGGCGCGGTCGTACTGCACGTAGCCGTTTTCCAGGTAGCTCGGATTGCCGGCCCGGCCTTCGCTGCGGCTGCCGAACGGCGGCGTGCCGAAGGCGTTTTCACGCAGCGCCGTGTAGGCGCGCTGCTCCTGGCCTTTCAGCGCGCCGAAGCGCCACAGGTCGACCAGGAAAGGCGTCACCGGGTCGCCGGTCATCACGTTCGATTCGAAGTTGGCGTAGCCCCAGCGCGGCAACCAGCCGCCTTGCTCGCGTGTCTTCAGCACCGAGTCGGCGATGTCGCGCGCGCGTTCCGGCCGCAGCAATGCCAGCAGCTGGTTGTGGGCGCGGTAGGTGTCCCACAGCGAGAAGAACTCGTAGTAGGTGGAGCCGCTGGCGTTGTGCAGGGCGTCGTCGTAGCCGCGATAACGGCCGTCGGCGTCATTGCCTGTCAAAGGCTGCAGCAGCGCGTGATAGAGGGCGGTGTAGAACACCGTGCGCTGGTCCTTGTCGGCGCCGCCGATGCGCACCGTGTTCAGTTCCTTCTGCCAGGCGCGCTGCGAGGCCTCGCGCATCGCGTCGAAGCTGCGCGGCTGCGTGCCTGCGTAGGCGTCGGCGTGCAGGTTGCGGCGCGCGCCTTCGGCATCGACGTGGGAGATGGCGCTGATGGCGGTGACGGCCTTGCCGTCTTTCAGGTCGAAGGTGAACCATGCGCCATGCGGACGGCTGTCGCCTTGCTGGCTCACGCCGCGCGTGCCGGACGTGCCGCCGGCGTCGCTCCACACGCCGTGCGTGCTGAAGGGACGGTCGAACTCCATGCGGAACCAGGTCGCGTACTGGGCGCCGCCGCAAAAACTCTTGGTGACGATCTTGCCTTCGATGGCGCGGTCGCCGACTACCTGCAAGGTGCTGCCCACTACCGAGTGGCGCTCATTGGCCTGGCCGACGTTGACCAGCACGTGGCCTTGGCGGGCGGTGTCGGCGAAGGTGTAGCGCTCGGCGCCGGCGCGCGTGAGCGCGGTGGTTTCGGCGACGATGCCGTCGTAGTCGGTGAGCTTGATCTTGAAGTAACCTGCCGTGCCGACTTCGCCGTCATGGGTGTAGCTGGACGCGTACTTCTTCTGGTCGAAGCTGGCCGGCTTTGTGGTGTCGAACCTGGCGCCGGGGCCGATGTCGCCGGTCACCGGCAGTACCGACAATTGGCCGCCCTGTTCCCAGCAACCCGCGCCGGACAGGAAGAAGTGGCCGAAGCCGCGGATCTTCGGGTCCAGGTAGCGCCAGCCTGCATAGTGCTCGCCGATTGGGCTCAATTGCAGCATGCCGAAAGGGGCGGAGGCGCCGGGGAAGGTGTTGCCGTCGTCCTGGGTGCCGATGAAGGTGTTGACCGGGAAGCCCGATTCCGGCGCCGGTGCAGGTGCAGGTGCAGCGACGGCCCAGAGGCTGGTCATGGCCAGTGCGATGCTGAGCGCGAGCTGGCTGGTGGTGCGGTGTTGCGTCATTGAGCGTCTCCAGTTGGTATTGTAGTTTTTCTGTTTATAGCACTTGAACCCTGCGGCGGCGAGGCCGGGGCGGCGCGAGTCGCGGAGTTTAGTGCGGTTTTAGTAAACATCGCCCTAGTCGATCGCCTTGAAGCGGATCGCGGCGCCGCCGCCGGCCGCCAGCCAGAGCTTCATCGTCTGGTCGCGTTGTGCGGCCTTCTTTTCGATGACGATGGCGTAGGGATTGGTTTCCCAGTGCGCGTCCGGGCCGTCGCGGTAGATCTCGGCCTGGTAGCGCTGGCCCGGCGCGAGGAAGTCGAGCTTGAGATCGAGCGTGCGCGCCGTTTCGTTGGTCAACGCGCCGAGGAACCAGTCGCGGCCCTCGCGCTGCTGGCGGGCGATGGCCACATACTGTCCCACTTCGCCGGCGATGGCGCGGCTCTCTTCCCAGTCGGTCGGAACATCGACGATGAACTGGAAGGCGTCGCGGCGCGCCTCGTAGTTCTCGGGCAGGTCGGCCGCCATCTGGATCGGGCTATACAGCACCACGTACAGCGACAGCTCCTTGGCCAGCGTCGAGCGCACGCGGTTCTCCGACTGCTCGCCGTTCGGCTTGAGGTTGAAGATACCAGGCGTGTAGTCGAACGGGCCGGAAAGCATGCGGGTAAAGGGCAGCAGCGCCGTGTGCTCGGGCGGATTGGGCGGATAGCCCCAGGCGTTGTACTCCTGGCCGCGCGCGCCCTCGCGCGTGAGCCAGTTGGGATAGGTGCGGCGCAAGCCGGTGTCCTTGATCGGCTCGTGGGTGTCGATGCTGATGTGGCGCTTGGCCGCCGCCACGACGGAGTGCAGGTATTCGCCGGCCATGTACTGGCCGTCGTGCCATTCGTAGCGGGTGATGCCTTCGGCGTCGACGCGCTTGATGCGGGCGTTGTCGGTGACGTAGCCGGTTTTTACCTGGGTGACGTTGTTGTCGCGGTAGTAGTCGAGCGCACCGTCCATCTGGCCGGCGTAGTGCGATACCGCGCCCGAGGTCTCGTGGTGGCCGATCAGGCCCACGCCCAGTTTCTTGCCGTAGGCGGCGATCTGGCGCATGTCGAAGTCCGGGTAGGGTTCGGTGAAGCTGAAGCGGTCGCCGTTGTCCTGCCATTCGCCGTCCCAGCCCACGTTCCAGCCTTCCACCAGCACGCCGGAGAAGCCGTACTTGGCGGCGAAGTCCATATAGCGCTTGGTCTCGGCCGTCGTCGCGCCGTGCTTGGGGCCCGAGGCCCAAGTCTTCTGCCACAGTTGCATGGCCCACCAGATGCCGACATATTTGCCTGGCTTGACCCAGGAGACGTCGCCCAGTTTATTCGGTTCGTTGAGGTTGAGGATCAGGTCCGAGTTCAGCAAGCCTTTGGCGTCGGGCGATACCTGCACCGTGCGCCACGGCGTCTTGAAGGCGCCTCGGGTCTTGACGCGGCTGCCGTCGTACCACGGCGTGAGGTCGGCCTTGAACACGCCGTCGTGCTGCTGGTTCAGCGTCATCGACGCGTAGTCGGTCAGCGCCGCCTCGTGGATCGACAGGTGCACGCCGGACGGCAGGCGCAGCGTGAATGGCGTTTCCACGTGCGGCGCGTCCTTCAGCAGCGTGGAGCGGTACAGGTATTCCAGGCCGCGCCAGGCGCGCGCGGGAATCCACCAGGCGCGCGTCTTGTCGGCGTCGGGGATCTGGAACTCGGTGGCTTCGTCGACGATCTCGATCTCGCCCGGCATGCCCGCTTGTTCGGGCACTTCGTAGCGGAAGCCGATGCCGTCATTGAACACCCGGAAGCGCACCGTGAATTTGCTGCGCGCGTCGAGCGCGCGCGCGAAGTCGACGCGCAGCTCGTTGTGCTGGTCGCGCACCATCTTGCGCTCGCCCCAGGGCTGGGTCCAGGTGGTGTCGGCCTTGTCGCTGGCGGTGGCGGTGATGTTGTAGCCCTCGCCGAACGAGGCGCCGCGCTTGAACACCATGCCGAGGTGGGAGGGCGTGATGACCGGCACGCCGCGATAGGTGACGCGATAGGTCGGGTTGGCGCGGTCGTCGCTGACGCTGACCACCAGCGCGCCATCGGGCGAACTGACGCTGGTGTCGCGCGCGTGGGCGAGGGGGGTGGCCAAAGCGAGTAGCAGGAGATAGGCAGGTTTCATTTTAGTTTTTGACGGCCGTTTATGAAACTGGCGGCAGTTGCTTGTTTTGATTGCGGTATTCTCACCTACCCAGTTGGCAAAATCGCGGAAAACAGGCTGGTATGGCGCAGTTTAGGAAGGATTACTAAACCTTAAAAAAACGGCCCGGTCGCGTCTGCGAGCGGGCCGTTCTGAGACTTGGTCAGCGTTGTTTTCGGGGCGACTACCTTTTCATGGCGTCGGCGGGTATTTCGATGGAGGTCAGCTTCCAGTCCCATAACCCGAACCGACGCAACGTCAGCGCGCCTTCGGAACCATCGGTGTCGGCGCGGCGCAGGATCACTTTGCTCCAGCCCTTGAACGATAATTTATAGTTCGGCTTTTCACTTGCCCCGGACGTGCCGGTTGCCGTATCGGGCGCCGTCGGTGTGCGTTGCATCAGCGCGATCAGCCCTGCGGGCGAGACCAGCGTATCGATCATCGGTCCGACCATGGCCGCGCCCAGCGCCTGGCCGACGCCGGCGAATGGGTTGGACTTCAATTCAGGTGCATCCATCGCAGCCATGATGCCGCCCAAGACCTGGCCTTTCAGGTTTTCCCGAAGGGCAGGGAAGTCGACATGGTCGGAGATGGCCTCCGCGTCGCGTTCGGCGATGGCCGTTCGGATCTGATAGAGGGCAATGTAGGGCGAGCCGAAGGTAATGACCAAGGCGATCGTAGCAACCGCAACGGCGCTGAGCGTAAGTTTTTTCAAGGATGTTCCGGGTATCGGCAGGGGCGTGCCGTGGCGCGGTTTGATTATATGGAATCGTGACAACTATGAAACTATCCAATTGTTACAAAAAGTGTTGCAAACCGCCGTTGATGTTGGCTACTTTACAAAACTTCACGCAACGGAGATAAAACGGCAATCGCCCGTCGGTTTAATGGCTGCAGTACCAACAAACCGACGGAAACCAACCATGACAACATCCGCAGCGGCGCGACCCTTGATGGTCTTGCGCGATTTGAGCAAACGTTACGACAGCAGCGCCGGCAGCCTGATGGCGCTCGATGGCATCAATCTGGAGGTGCAGGCCGGCGAGTTCGTCGCCGTGGTCGGCAAATCGGGCAGCGGCAAGTCGACCCTGCTGAACCTGGCCAGCGGCATCGATACGCCATCCTCCGGCGAAGTCTGGATAGACGGTGCCGCCGTGCACGGCATGCGGCAATCGGAGCTGGCGCGCTGGCGCGGCCGCCACCTCGGCATCGTGTTCCAGTTCTTCCAGCTGCTGCCGACGCTGACCGTGGCCGAAAACGTGATGCTGCCGATGGACTTCTGCGCCACCTACCCGGCGCGCCAGCGGCGTGCGCGGGCGCTGGCCTTGCTGGAGCAATTGGATATCGGTGCGCAGACCGACAAGCTGCCGTCGGCGCTGTCCGGCGGCCAGCAGCAGCGCGCCGCGATCGCGCGCGCGCTGGCCAACGACGCGCCCATCCTGGTGGCCGACGAGCCGACCGGCAATCTCGATAGCGACACCACGCGCCAGATCATGCAGCTGTTCGCCGGCCTGGTCGAACAGGGCAAGACGGTGCTGATGGTGACGCACGAACGCGACTTCAGCGAATACTTCACGCGCGTCGTCACGCTGGCCGACGGCCGTATCGGCAGCATCGGCGCGCCGCGCGACGGCGTGGCCGGCTTCGACACCAGCGCGAACCGGGTGCGTCATGCTTAGCCCGCGCTGGCGCAAGCTGTTGCGCGATGTCGCACTCACGCCGGGCCGCGTGGCGCTGATGGTGCTGGCGATGGCGGCCGGCGTGTGCGGGCTGGCCACCATGTTGAGCAGCTACACCATCCTCACGCGCGAGACTAGCCGCAACTACCTCGATACCAATCCGCCCTCGGCCACGCTGCAGCTGGAGCGCATCGACGCGCCCCTGCTGGCGGCGATACGCGCCTTCCCCGGCATCGCCCAGGCGCAGGCCAGCGGCACGGTCGGCGTCACCCTGGCGGGCGAGGGACCGGCGCTGCCGCTGACCATCTTCGTGGTGGACGATTTCAACAACCTGCACATCAACACCGTGTATCGCGAGCAGGGCGCGTGGCCGCCGCCTGACGGATCGCTGCTACTGGAGCGCGAGGCGCTGCGCCTGATCGGCGCGACCATCGGCCAGCGCCTCGCCGTCAGCACCGGCCACGGCGCGCTGCAGACATTGCTGATCTCCGGCACCGTGCACGACCCGTCGTTGCCGCCGGCCAGCCGTGGCCAGACCGTGTACGCCTATGCCACGCCGGCCACCGTGGCCGCGCTGGGGCTGGACGGCAGCCTGCGCCAGCTGAAGCTGACCGTCAGCGAGCAGCCCATGAATGTGGACGCCATCGAAGCGACCGTGGCGCGGCTGGCCGTCTGGCTGCGGCAGAACGGCCACGCGGTGGAGCGCATCCGCATTCCGCCGCCGGGCGAGCATCCGCATCAAAAGGTCATGAGCTCGATCCTGGCGATGCTGTTGGTGTTCAGCGGCGTGGCGCTGGTGCTGTCGGCGGTGCTGGCGGCGACGGTGGTGGGCGGCATGCTGCAGCAGCAGCGGCGCCAGATCGGCGTGATGAAGACCATCGGCGCGCGGCGCTCGCAGATCGCCGGCCTGTATCTGACGCTGGTGCTGGCCCTGGCAGGCGTGGCCACGGCGCTCGGCATGTCGGCCGGGCTGGCGGCCGGACGCGCGTTCTCGCGCGTGGTGCTGAACCAGATCCTCAACTTCACCATGCACAGCGGCGCGGTGCCGCACTGGTGCTATCTGCTGATGATCGCGGCCGGGGTGCTGCTGCCGCTGGCGATCGCCGCGCTGCCGATCGCGCAAGCCAGCGCGGCGACGGTGCAGGCGGCCATCAGCGACAGCGGCAGCCATGGCCAGCGCTACAGCGCGCCGGCGGCCTGGCTGGACCGGCTGCCGCTGGTCGACCGCAGCCTGTTGCTGGCGCTGCGCAACAGCCTGCGCCGGCGCGGCCGCCTGCTGCTGACCCTGGGCTTGCTGGCGCTGGCCGGCGCGATGACCATGAGCAGCCTGAATATCCGGGCCGCCTCCGCGCAGCACCTGGTCGACGCGGCGGCCGAGCGCCACTACGACATCGAAACCACGCTGGCCCGTCCGGCGCCGATCGCGCAGGTCAGCCAGCTGCTCGCGGCGCTGCCGCAGGTCGCGCTGGTCGAGGCCTGGGAGCGCAGCGGCGTGGCCCGCCAGCGCGCCGACGGCCTGGAGATCGAGCGCGTCTATCCGGACGGCGCGCACGGCACCTTGGCGGTGCAGGCGGTGCCGGAGCAGAACGCCACGCTCAAGCTGGAGATGCTGGCCGGCCAATGGCTCGGCGCCGGCCAGCCGGACGAGGTGGTGTTGAACAGCGCCGCGCTGGAGTTCTTCCCGCAGGCGCGGGTGGGCGGCAGCGTCGGCATCGCCGGCCATGGCCGCACGCTGACCTTGCGGCTGGCCGGCATCGCCCGCCAGGACATGACGGCGGCCACGGTGTTCGTCTCGGCACCGACCTATGCGCGCATGGCCGGACGGCCTGGGCAGGCTGCCAGCTATCGCATCGTGCTGCGCGCGCACGACGAGGCGGCCATCGCGGCGGCCGCGCGCCAGATCGGCCGCACGCTGGCCGCCGCCGGCATCGATGTCCGCATGAACCTGACGGAGACCATGCTGCGCAAGGAGGTCGACGGCCATTTCGACCTGTTGATCGCGGCCATGCTGTTCATCGCGCTGTTGATGGCGGCGGTCGGCCTGTTCGGCCTGGGCTCGGCGATGGGCAGCAACGTGGCCGAGCGCGGGCGCGAGTTCGGCGTCATGCGCAGCATCGGCGCCAGTTCCGCCGTGGTGCTGCGCAATGTGTTGTGCGAGGGTGTGCTGGTGGCGTTGATGAGCGTGCCGCTGGCCTTGGCCTTGTCGCTGCCCTTGTCGGCGGCGATCGGCGCCTATCTGGGCGAGCTGCTGTTCGGGCTGGCCTTCCCCTTGACCGTGTCGGGCGCCGGCGTCCTGGCCTGGACGGCGATGGTGCTGCTGGGCGCCTTGCTGGCCAGCGGCTTGCCGGCCTGGGCGGCGTCGCGCCTCAGCATACAGCTATCTCTTGCCAGTCTTTGAAAGGAAACACCATGAAAAAATCCACCGTGGTGGCGGCGCTGATCGTCGCCGCTTGCATCGGCCTGTATGTCGGCGCGCAGTATCTCGACCTGGGCGGCCTGTTCAAGCGCATGCACGGCATGTGAGCGCCGCGTCAGGCCGGCTTGAGCGGCAGTGCCTGCTGGCGCGCGAGCAAATGGCGATCCATCAATACCTGGAAGCGGGAGGCGCCTTGGTGGATCAGGCGCTGGTCGGTAAATTCTTGGTGCTTCAGGAAATAGTCCGATTCCGGCACCGTCAGGCCGATCAGTGTTTCGTCGCCGCATTCATCAACAACCAATGCGCCGACCATGTTGAGGAATTCTCGCCCACGGCTGGATAGATAGAGCATTCCGCTCTCCAATTGTTCTTGATCAAAAGAACAGTGTAAGCGGCGGCGGCCGGCGTTCGTTGCGGACTTCGCTTGCAAGAGTGTAGGAGGAACGCCCGCCTAGGACCCGGCGGCGACACGCTGTTGTATGTTTTCGATAATCTTGTCGGCGCGCATCTGGCGCAGCACGGCGGCCAGCTGCGGCACCAGCGCCGCGTGCTTCTTGTGCAGGTAGTGGTAGACCGGGAAGGCGGCCAGCGGCGGCGCCAGCATCACCACCTCGTCCAGCTTCAGTTGCTTGATCACGGCCATGCCGGACAGGCGGTTGCCGACCACCACGTCGGTGCGTCCCACCATCATTTTCTGGAAAGCCTGGGTCATGGTCGGCACCGCCTCGGTCTTCATGCCGATGGTGTTTTCCTGCACGATCTTGATGCCGCGCACGTGGCCGATGGTGTAGGGCTTGAGGCTGTCCCAGCCATTGAGGATGAAATTGGTGCCGTGCGTGAAGACCACGATCTCGTAGGTCAGCAGCGGCACCGGCACGATGATCAGGTTGCCGTAGCTGCGGTCCATGCCCAGCTTGCGATACAGCTCGCCGTCCATGCGGCCTTCGTTGGCGTAGATCAGGGTGCGCTCGCCGGGCAAGCGGTGCACCGCCAGCTGGTAGCCCAGGCGATTGTAGGCTTCGCGCAGCACCAGCTCGGCGACGTCCGTGGCGGGATCGTCGCCGACCAGGGTGGAGACGTTGACCACCGGCTTGGCCGGCGCCGCCATGGCGGGCAGCCACGGCAGCAATGCCAGCCGTATCAGGGAGCGGCGCTTCATTTGCGTGTGCTTTCAATCATGAAGCCAAGTCATCAGCATATACGCTGGCGCGTCGCGATGCCACTAGTATCGTGGCGGCGCCAGTTTTGCATAAAAGCAACACTCTCGCCGCCCGCCATCGACAGGCTGGCGTGCGCCAGCGTAGGATCGAAGTGCGCCCGGCGGCATCGCCGTCGCCGGCGGCAACCAGGGGTCATCCCCTCACTCCACCATAAGGAATATCCATGAAACGTTATGCCATTGCTGCGCTCAGTCTGTTGTCGGTCACGTTGCCGGCGCTCGCCGCCGACAAGATGGCGACGCTCGACCCCAAGGTGCCGTGCGTGATCGAGTACCCCAAGGCCTCGCTGATGAACGAAGAGAAGGGCACGGTCGTGCTGAGCCTGAAGCTGACGGCCGACGGCAAGGTGCAGGAGTCCAAGGTCAGCAAGTCGAGCGGCTTCAAGAACCTCGACAAGGCGGCCTCGACCAGCATCACCAAGTGCAAATTCCTGTCGCCGGGCGGGGATCAATGGCAAACCCTCGAGTACGTGTGGAAGCTGGAATAAGCCGGCGCTAGGGACACAGCGGGCTGCCGGCCTGCAAGCCGAGCGACTCGGCCTTGACGATCGTGGTCGCGGTCGGCAAGGTCGCCGGCAGGCTGAACAAGGGCACCACGGCCTGGTAGCTCACCGGGTCGCAGCTGTTGCCGTTCGGCGCGCACAGCCGCACGCGCACGAAGCGGATGCAGCTGGCGCCGTTCGGATCGGCGACGCAATTGAGGCGCGCACGCGCCACGCAGGCCGGCAGGCTGCCGCTCGGGATGGGCGTGAGCGTCAGGTCGCCATTGGCCGCGCGCGCCAGCGACAGGTAGTCGATGCGCAGGTGGGCGTCGGTGACGGGCTGGCCCAGCGTCAGCATGCCGGGGCCGGTGCGCATCAGCGCCGTCTGGCGCACCAGGTCCATCACGGCCGGGTCGCTGAAGTCGCTCACGGCGGCCAGCGCGGCCGCGCGCCGCGTCACCTCCTGCAAGGTGTTGAGCAAATACATGGCGCGCGCCACTTCCATGACGGCGAACAGCAGTGTGAAAAACAGCAGCGACAACAGGCTGAATTCGATCGCGATCGTGCCGCGCGGCAAGGCGCGTGCTGGCCTAGTTGCCGACATAATGCATCGTCACGGTGACATTGAGCTGCAGGCCGTTGCTGCCCACCAGGTTGTAGGAAATGTCGGGAAAGACATCGTCCTCCAGCAGGGTGATGATTTGCACGCTGACGGTGGTGGGCACGGCGAAGCCGCCGCACAGGCCGCCGTCGCAATTGACGCCGACCGCGGGCGGGTAGCTGCCGGCGCTGGCGCCGGCCAGCTCGGCGGCGACGAGGGTGCGCGCGGCGGCCTGCACGTCGGCGACGCGGGCCGGCGATTTGTAGTCGATGGTGGCGCACGAGGCCAGGTAGCGCGCGGCGTCGTGGGCGGCGCGGTGCATGATCTGGTAGTGGTACAGCGCGCGCCCGAGGAACAGCGGCAGCGCCAGCAGCAGCACAAAGACCGGCAGGATCAGCGCCATTTCCACAGCGGCGATGCCGCGCGGCCGGCGCGATGGGCGGGACGGGGCGGGCCGGCTCATGGCAGCAGCTCGACGGCGCCGCCCAGCGCCTGGTCCGGCACCGCGCCGGCGAATTCGGCGGTCAGGGCGGTGGCGCTGGCGGGCACCGTCATGAAGAATTTCCCCACCGCCAGCACAGTGGCGCTGACGGTGCCGCCGGCCGGCAGCGGGCAGGCCAGCAGCGCCACGTTGAGCACGCGGCGCTGGCGCAGGCCCGGCAGGTTGGCGGCGGACGGCGCCTGGTAGTTGGCGCCCGCCACCGCCAGGTAGGGCGTGCTGGCCGGGTAGCCGCTGGCGACCGGCACGCCGGGCGCGTACAGCGTGGGCCAGTTGCTGGTGGCGTAGGTGCTGTAGCCGGTGGCCGGTTCGGCGGCGCCGGCCACGTAGGACGCGAAGGGCACGGCCTTGGCGTAGGACCACAGCGGGCCGTAGTCGGCGCCCAGCGTGCCGGCCGGCGAGGGCAGCGGATCGGCCACGGTCCACAGCTTGCCGTTGGCGGCGTCGGCGACCTTCTTGGCGCCCTGGTTGTTGCGCGCCGTGCTCATCCAGGGAATCGCCGTGTAGACGTAGGACTTGACGTTGGCGTCGGGCGGCGCGCCGTTGGGCGAGCAGGCGCCGCCGGTGTACTGGTCGAAGCGCGAATTGAGCTGCGGGTACTGGCTGGCCAGCGGGAAGCCGCGGCTGACCGTGATGGCGCCGCCCTGCAGGCGCGGGATCTGCAGTGTGCCGGCGCAGACATAGGGACTGAGCACGCTGTCGGCGGTGTTGGCGGCGTTGCCGGGGCTGCCGGGCGGCGACAGCGGGTCGATGGCGAAATGCTCCGGCGCCAGGCCGTTCGGGTTCAGTTGCATCAGGTCGTAGCCGACGCCGCGCCGGAAGCCGTACTCCACCAGCTCGTTGAGCGGCCCCGACCCGCCGGAATTGACGCGGGCGGCGGCCGGCGTGTTCGACAGCGCGCACACCGCCAGCGGCGTGGCGGCGATGGTCAGGCGGCCGGCCACCGCGCGCGCCGCGGTGCTGACCGTGTCCAAGCCGCTCCCCAGCAGCCGTATGAACACGGTCTGCAGCTGGCCGTGGGCGGCGTCGAGCAGGCCGCTGTCGGCGCGCACGTACAGCAGGCCGTCCGGCGCGGCCTGGGCGGCGCCGGCGTTGAGCCAGTTGCCGGCCGCGTCCGGCGAGGCGCTGAAGCGCAGGGCGGCGCTGGACCAGGCCACCGGCAACTGGCCGAACTGGTAGTGCACGCCGGCGGCGGCGTCGGCGGCCTTGGTCAGCGCGCTGGCGACGCCGGCGCTGGTGCCGTTCAGCTCGCGCGCGGCGGCCAGCGCGGTGGCGTCGGCCAGCAGTTGCAGCTCGGCCTTGCGGGTGTACAGCTGGCCGAGGTCGAGCGCCATGCCCACCAGCAGCAACAGGCCGACCATGGCCACGCCGAGCATCAGGGCGAAGGCGCCGCGCTGCCGGCGCAGGGCGAGGGCGCCGCGCAGCCGGCGCAGGGCGAGGGAGCCGCGCAGCCGGCGCGGCGTGCGGCGTTGGGTGTCCATGCGTGGCCTCCTGGGTGTCGATACCGCTACAGTCTATCCACGTGGAAATATTCGCAGTTGATCGGGGACAAGCGCGACGCTCCTGACAGAAACTGTCACAGCCTGCCGTTAGCATTCTGTTCATGCGGCGCCGGGACAGCGCGCCGCGCCTACCTTAATCACCTCAAGGAGAACCCCCATGATCAGCCCTAACTTTGTTCTGTTGTACGTCGAGGACCCGGTCGCCAGCGCCACCTATTACGCCGACCTGCTGGGCCAGCAGCCGGTGGACGTGGCGCCGACCTTCGCGCTGTTCGTGCTGGCGTCCGGCCTGAAGCTGGGCCTGTGGTCGCGCGACCATGTCGAGCCGAAGACGCTGGCGTCCGGCGGCGGGGGCGAGTTGTGCATCAGCGTCGGCGACCGCACCGTGGTCAACGACATGCACGCCGACTGGTCGGCGCGCGGCGTGACCATCGCCCAGCGTCCGGTGGCGCTGGACTTCGGCTACACCTTCGTGGCCGTCGACCGCGACGGCCACCGCCTGCGCGTGTTCGTGCCGGAAGGCGTGTAAGCGCGGCGGCGGCCGGCCCGGCGCCGGCTGCCGCCATTTGTCGGTTGACACTCAAAAACAATGAATGCTATATTCGTCCGCATCAATTGGTAACGTTTCCAAAGCTTGTTGCAATACCGTGTCTCTTCGGTCGCGAAGTTGCCGGCGCCCTGTGCGGCGCCGGTTTTTTTGCCCGGGACGGCGGCAACGGCTAAGATCGCAAACCAGACCAGCACAGCGCCGGGGCACATCGGCGCACAAGGAGACAGGATGAGCAAACATCGTAGGGGCGGCGCGGCCGCGTCGCTGCTGGCCGCGCTGGGCGTGGCCGTCGCCGCCGCCGGCGCCGGCCACGCGGCCGCGCCGGCGGCCGGGCCGCGCGCCGAAGTGATGCACTGGTGGACTTCCAGCAGCGAGTCGGCCGCGGTGCGCAAGTTCGCCGAGGCCTACCGCGCCGCCGGCGGCGTCTGGGTCGACACCGCCGTGGCCGGCGCCGACCAGGCCAAGGCGGTGGCGATCAACCGCATCGTCGGCGGCAATCCGCCCAGCGCCGCCCAGTTCAACACCACCAAGCAGTTCCGCGACCTGATCGACCAGGGCTCGCTCAACAACGTCGACGACATCGCCGCGCGCGACCATTGGGACCAGCTGATGCCGGCGGCCATGCTCGACGTGATCCGCGTCAAGGGCCATTACTACGCGCTGCCGGTCGACCTCCACATGTCGACCTGGATCTGGTATTCGAAGGCGGCGTTCAAGAAGGCCGGCATCGTCAAGGAGCCGGCCACGCCGGATGAACTGTTCGCCGCGCTCGACAAGCTCAAGGCGGCCGGCCTGGTCGGCCTGGCGCACGGCGGCCAGCCGTGGCAGGAAAACATCGTGTTCCAGGCCATGCTGGCCAACGTCGGCGGCCGCGAGCTGTACCTGCAGGTGCTGCGCGAACGCGACCCCAAGGCGCTCAATTCGGAAGCGTTCAGGAAGGTGCTGGTGGCCTTCAAGCGGCTGCAGGGCTATGTCGACGCCGGCTCGCCCAACCGCAACTGGAACGACGCCACCGCCATGCTCATCAGCGGCAAGGCCGGGGTGCAGATCATGGGCGACTGGGCCAAGGGCGAGTTCGCCGCCGCCCAACAGAGCGCCGGCAAGGACTACGGCTGCATCGCCGGCCTGGGCCCGGCCGTGCCCTATCTGATCCAGGGCGACGCCTTCGTGTTCCCGAAGACCTCCAACGCCGACGCCGTCAAGGCGCAGAAGCTGCTGGCCACCACCATGCTGGCGCCGGCCGCGCAGCTGGCGTTCAGCAAGCTCAAAGGCTCGCTGCCGGTGCGCAGCGACATCGACGTGTCGAGCATGGACGCCTGCGCCCAGGCCGGCATGGCGATCATGAAGGACAAGGCGCGCCCGCTGGGCATGATCGAGGTCTACCTGACGCCCGACCAGAACGGCGCGCTGCAGGATGTGCTGACGGCGTTCTGGAACACCCGCATGCCGGTGGAGAAGGCGCAGAAGAGCATCGCCGCCGCGCTGCGCGACTGAGCGCGCCGGCGCGCTTGTCACCGCCGGGCGCGATGGGGTATGCTTGCCGCCGACTGAACGGAGAAGGGAAGCTGTGGCAACCATCAAAGACGTAGCCCGCCTGGCGGGAGTAGGGCTGGGCACAGCGTCGCGCGTGATCAGCGGCAAGGGTTCGGTGTCGCAGGCGACGCTGGAAAAGGTGCGCAAGGCGATCGAGGAGCTGGAGTTCCGGCCGTCGCACGCGGCGCGCTCGCTGCTGTCGGGCAGCTCGCAGATGATCGGGGTGTACATCCCGTATTTGAGCGGGACGTTCTACACGCCGATCCTGCAGTCGATCTACACGGCGCTGCGGGCCAGCGGCTTGAACATGGTGGTGGCCTTCGGCGTCGGCGAGGGCGATGCGCGGCAGCAGGCGATCGAGGGCGTCAACTTCCTGATCGAGCGCGGCAGCGACGGCTTGATCGTGATGAGCAACGCGCTGGAGGACGAGGATTTTGTGGCGCTGGGGCCGTTCCAGTCGCGGGTGGCGGTGATCAACCACGGCTACGCCAGCATCGCCGAGCAGTGCTTCACCGTCGACCACGAGGCCGGCGGCCGGCTGGCGGCGCGCACCCTGCTGGAGCTGGGCCACCGCCGGATCGCCGTGATCGCCGGCCGCGCCAGCGCGCCGGACAACCAGCAGCGCATCGCCGGTTTCATGGCGGAGCTGGCGGCGGCCGGCATCGCTCCGGCGTCGGTGTGGATGGAGGATGGGCAGTTTTCGCCCGAGGGCGGCTGGGCCTGCACCGAGCAGCTGCTGGCGTCGGGCTACGCATACACGGCGGTGTTTTGCGCCAACGATGAAATGGCGGTGGGGGCCTTGTCCTGCTTCCAGCAGGCGGGAGTGGCGGTGCCGGAGCAGGTCTCGGTGCTGGGATACGACGACACGCACAGCGCGGAATTCACCGCGCCGCGCCTGAGCAGCGTGCATATCCCGTGGAGCGAGATGACCTTGAACGGCCTGAACTTCCTGCTCAACCGCTGCTACGAGCTGAAGCGGCCGGTCGAGCGCGCCTACAGCGTGCAGGTGACGCAGCGCGCGTCGCTGGCGCCGCCCGCTGAGCAGCGGTAAAGAATGAGGGTGTGCGCCGGTCGCACGCTCTTTTTTTGTAGTATATTGGAAACGATTCCACACGGAGAGGCGCTGGATGGTCACGACACGATTGCTGAGCACCGCCTGGCTGGCGACAGCCCTGCTGGCCGGCGCCGCCGAGGCGCAGGGCGGGCCGTCCTTGCTGCCCATGCTGCACACGGAGGGCGCGCGCTGGCTGGCCGCCGACGGCAGCGCGCCGGCGCTGCGCGGCGTCAACCTGGGCAACTACCTGATCCAGGAATTCTGGATGATGGGCCAGGGCGGCGCCGGCATCGACGACCAGTGCAAGCTGGAGGCGGTGCTGGACCGGCGCTTCGGCTACGCCCAGCGCGAGCGCCTGTACGCGCTGTACCGCGACAACTGGATCACCCGGCGCGACTGGGACATGCTGCCCAAACTGAAGCTGAACCTGGTGCGCCTGCCCTTCATCTACAGCGTGCTGGAAGATGAGAAAAATCCGCGCCAGCTGCGCGCCGACGCCTGGCGCTACCTGGACCAGGCCATCAATGAGGCCGAGCAGCGCGGCATCTACGTGATCCTCGACCTGCACGGCGCGGTCGGCTCGCAGGGCTGGGAACACCACAGCGGCTGCGCCGGCCGGAACCAGTACTGGGACACGCCGGAATACCAGGCGCGCACCATCTGGTTGTGGCAGCAGATCGCCGCGCGCTACAAGGACCGTGGCGCGGTGGCCGGCTACAGCATCCTCAACGAACCGTGGGGCACGACGCCGGAAAACCTGGCCGTGGTCATGGACACGCTGTACCGCGAGATCCGCAAGGTCGATCCCAACCATGTGATCATCCTGCCGGGCCACAGCAAGGGCATAGACGCCTACGGCAAACCGTCCGAGCACGGCCAGGTCAACGTGGCGTTCGAGATGCATCCCTATCCCGGCCACTTCGGCTGGGGCAAGCCGGGCGCCGACGTGCACCGCGACTGGCTGCAATGCGGCGCCGGCGGCAAGGGCGGCGTCTGCGCATGGAAGGCCCAGCAGGAAAAGCTGGACACCGCCTACTTCATCGGCGAATTCCAGCCGTGGGCCTTGATGGGCGCGGAGCTGGGCGGCCAGGTCACGCGCGCCAGCTTCGATGCCTACGTCGCCAACGGCTGGGCCTCGACCGCCTGGTCCTACAAGCTGCTGTCCAACCGGGGCGGGCAGGGCAAGGGCAGCTGGGGCATGGTGACCAACGCGCCCGGCGCCCGCATCCCCAAGCTGGACTTCAACACGGCCTCGCTGGCCGAGATCGAAAACCTGTTCCGCCTGTTCGGCAGCGTGCCTTACGAACCGCAGCAAGCCGTCATCAAATGGATGAACGCCACCGTACCGCCCACTCCCTTCGCCCACAAAAACTAAAACCATGACCATGATTCTTACCGACCTGCCTACGGCGATCCAGCGTTCCGACTTTGCCAGCGACTTCCTGTGGGGCGTGTCGACATCGGCCTATCAAATCGAAGGCGCGGCCGCCGAGGACGGGCGCGTGCCGTCGATCTGGGACACCTTCAGCGCCACGCCGGGCAAGGTGCGCGACGGCTCCAGCGGCGCCGTGGCCTGCGACCACTACCACCGCTGGGAGGAGGACCTGGACCTGGCGCAGTCCATGGGCCTGAACTCCTACCGCTTCTCGATCGCCTGGCCGCGCATCTTCAACGGCGTCGACGCCGAACCGAACGCCAAGGGACTGGCGTTCTATTCGAAGCTGGTGGACGGCATGCTGGCGCGCGGCCTGCAACCGTGGTGCACGCTGTACCACTGGGACCTGCCGCAGTACCTGGAAGACCAGGGCGGCTGGGCCAACCGCGCCACCATAGCCGCCTTCCTGCATTACGCCGACGTGATCAGCAAGCACCTGGGCGACCGCGTGCAGCACTGGATCACGCACAACGAGCCGTGGTGCACGGCCATGCACGGCAACTGGGACGGCATGCACGCGCCGGGCAACAAGAGTCTGCCGCTGGCGCTGCAGGTGTGCCACAACGTGCTGGTCTCGCACGGCCTGGCGGTGCCGCTGATACGCGCCAACGTGCCGGGCGCGAAGGTCGGCATCGCCCTGAGCCTGCACCCGGTCAAGGCCGCCAGCGACAGCGCCGCCGACCAGCAGGCCGTTGTGCGCCACGACGCGCTGCGCAACCGCTGGTTTCTCGATTCGCTGTATGGACGCGGTTATCCCGAGCTGGCGCTGCAACTGGTGGGGCAGGACGCGCCGCAGGTGCTGCCGGGCGACATGGAGGCGATCGCCGCTCCGATGGACTTCCTTGGCGTGAACTACTACTTCCCCGAGGTGGTGAAGGACGCGCCGGACCAGTATCCGCTGCGCACCTCCATCGTCTATCCGCAGGACCGCCAGCGCACCGACTTCGGTTGGGAAGTGTCGCCGCAAGGCCTGGTCGAATTGCTGGAGCGCGTGGCGCGCGATTATCCGACCGGCGATTTGTACGTGACCGAAAACGGTTCATCGTATGACGATCACCTGGACGCGGACGGCGCCGTCAACGACACGGCGCGGCGCGATTACCTGATCCGCCACCTGGCCGCCGTGCGCGACGCCATCGCCGCCGGCGGCAACATCAAGGGCTACTTCGCCTGGAGCCTGCTGGACAACTTCGAATGGGCGGAAGGCTATCTGCGCCGCTTCGGCCTGACCTACATCGACTACCCGACGCAAGGCCGCATCCTCAAGCAGAGCGGCCAGTGGTACAGCGCCTTTCTGCGCGAAGCATAAAACAACATCAACAACGGAGACGACTACACGAATGAAGACCAATAACCACATCCTGCGCCGCGCCGTGCTGGCCGCCACGCTGGCGCTGGGCGGCGCCATCGCAAGCGCCGCCGCGCCGGCCGCCAAGCCGCTCGCCGACTGGCCGCACATCACCAGCGCCGTGAAGCAGGACAAAGCAATGGAAGCGCGTATCGCCAAGATCGTCGCCGGCATGACGCTGGCGCAGAAGATCGGCCAGATGACGCAGCCGGAAATCAAATTCAGCACGCCGGACGACATCCGCAAGTACTACATCGGCTCCGTGTTGAACGGCGGCGGCAGCTGGCCGGACGGGAACAAGCACGCCAGCGCGGCCGACTGGGTCAAGCTGGCCGACGCCTACTACGACGCCTCGATGGCCACCGACATGAAGGTGCAGATCCCGGTCATCTGGGGCATCGACGCCATGCACGGCAACAGCAATATGTACGGCGCCACGCTGTTCCCACATAACATCGGCCTGGGCGCGGCGCGCGACGCCAAGCTGATAGGCGAGATGGCGAAATCGGTCGCCAAGGCGGTGCGCGCCACCGGCATCGACTGGGTGTTCGCGCCGACGCTGGCCGTGGTGCGCGACGACCGCTGGGGACGCACCTACGAATCCTTCTCCGAAGACCCGGCCATCGTCAAGGACTACGCCGGCGCCTACGTCAAGGGCCTGCAGGGCGACCTGAAATCGGACAACAGCGTGGTCGCCACCGCCAAGCACTTCATCGGCGACGGCGGCACGGCCGAGGGCAAGGACCGCGGCGAGAACCAGTCGACGATGGCGGACATGATCAACATCCACGCCCAGGGCTACTACCCGGCGCTGCAGGCGGGCGTGCAGACGGTGATGGCGTCCTTCAACAGCTGGAACGACGTCAAGGGCGGCAAGGACCACGGCAAGATGCACGGCAGTAAAGAGCTGCTGACCGACGCGCTGAAGACCAAGATGGGCTTCGACGGCCTGGTGGTGAGCGACTGGAACGCCATCGCCGAAGTGCCGGGCTGCGCCAACGACAGCTGCGCCGCCTCGATCAACGCCGGCGTCGACATGGTGATGGTGCCGGAACACTGGAAGGCCTTCATCGCCAACACCATCGCGCAGGTGGAGAAGGGCGAGATCCCGATGGCGCGCATCGACGACGCGGTGACCCGCATCCTGCGCGTGAAACTGCGCGCCGGCCTGTTCGACGGCAAGAAGCCTTCGCAGAACATCTACGCCGGCAAGCAGGAGCTGCTGCAGGAGCGCGCGCTGGCGCGCCAGGCGGTGCGCGAATCCTTGGTGCTGTTGAAGAACAACGGCGGCGTGCTGCCGCTGGCGCGCGGCAAGAAGATCCTGGTGGTCGGCAAGAGCGCCGACAGCATGGCCAACCAGTCGGGCGGCTGGTCGCTGACCTGGCAGGGCACCGACAACAAGAATAGCGACTACCCGGTCAGCGACACCATCCTGGCCGGCATCCGCGACGCCGCAGGCACGGACAACGTCACCTTCAGCGAAAACGCCGCCGGCGTCGACGTCGGCAAGTTCGACGCCGTCATCGCCGTCATCGGCGAGACGCCGTATGCGGAAGGCGACGGCGACATCGGCCCATCGGGCACGCTGCGCCTGACCGGCCGCCATCCCGAGGACCTGGCGGTGTTGCAGGCGGTGGCGGGCAAGGGCAAGCCGGTGGTGACGGTGCTGGTGACCGGCCGTCCGCTGTTCGTCAACGATCTGCTCAACCTGTCGGACAGCTTCGTCTCGGCGTGGCTGCCTGGCACCGAAGGCAAGGGCGTCTCGGACGTCTTGTTCCGCAAGGCCGACGGCAAGGGCTATGTGGACTTCCACGGCAAGCTGTCGTTCTCGTGGCCGAAGTCGGCCTGCCAGTCTCCGCTGAACGTTGGCGACGCGGCCTACGATCCGCTGTTCAAATACGGCTATGGCTTGACGTATTCCAGCAAGGGCGCCTTGCCGCTGCTGGATGCCGGCTATCCGGCCGGCGGCTGCGGCAAGACCACCGCAGTGCCGGTGTACGCGCCGGCCGACCGTTCGACCTACGCGCTGTATGTCCACAGCGGCGGCCAGCGCGTGGCTTTGGGCGCGGACCTGAACGCCGTCTTCAAGCTGCCGACCGTCACCGTCGAAACCGCGCAGATCAACACCCAGCAGGACGCCAAGCGCCTCACCTGGACCGGCGTGGCCAAGTTGGAGGCGCAGGCGGCCAAGGCGCAGAAGCTGCCGGCCTTCGCTGCGACCGACGGCGCGCTGCAATTTGATGCTATCGTGTCGGCTGCGCCGCAGGGCAAGGTCAGCGTCGGCATCGAAACGGTGGAGCTGGACGCCAGCACCGTGTTCCAGCGCGTGGCGGGCAAGGGCAAGCAGACGGTTAAAATCCCGTTGGCCTGCTTCAGCGCCAAGGGACTGTCGCTGGCGGCACTGAGCACGCCGTTCAGCGTGGCAGCCGATGCGCCGTTCGCCGCGAGCTTCGCCAACATCCAGATCGTTGGCGGCGCCGCCAAAGACAAGGATGCGCTGGCGTGCGGCGACTTTAAATAAAATTCAGGAGACTACCAAAGCATGGAACAATATTCCCCAGCCGTCCCGATGTCGGGCGGCCAGACGCAGAGCGGCGGCAATACCGGCCCGCTGATCATCGTCACCATCCTGTTCTTCATGTGGGGTCTGCTGACCTCACTGAACGACGTGCTGATCCCGCACCTGAAGGCGGTCTACACGCTGACCTATGTGCAGGCGATGCTGGTGCAGTTCTGCTTCTTCGGCGCGTACTTCATCGTCTCGCTGCCGGCCGGTATGCTGATCCGGAAGATTGGCTACCAGAACGGCGCCGTCGCCGGCCTGACCATCGCGGCCGCCGGCTGCGCGTTGTTTTACCCGGCGGCGACCAGCGGCTACACGCTGTTCCTGATCGCCTTCTTCGTGCTGGCGGGCGGCATCACCATCCTGCAGGTGGCGGCCAATCCCTACGTGACGGTGCTGGGCGATCCGCAGACGGCGTCGAGCCGCCTGACGCTGACCCAGGCCTTCAATTCGCTGGGCACCACCGTGGCGCCCACGCTGGGCGGCATGCTGATCCTGGCCGGCGGCGTGATGAGCTCCGCCGACATGGCCAAGCTGACCGCCGAGCAGATGGCGGCCTACCATGCAACCCAGGCGGCCAGCGTGCAAGGCCCTTACCTGGTGCTGGCGGCGGCCTTGCTGGCGCTGGCGGTCTTGTTCGCGCTGGCGCGCCTGCCCAAGATCATCGACGCCGAACAGGCGGACGGTGAAAGCGCCGGCTGGTCGGCCGTGCTGCAACACCGCCATTTGGTATTGGGCGCGCTGGCGATCTTCCTGTACGTGGGCGGCGAAGTCAGTATCGGCAGCTTCATGATCAACTTCATCGGCGACGCGAAAGTGGCCGGCCTGTCGCCTGCCGACGCGGCGCCCTTCGTCAGCTACTACTGGGGCGGCGCGATGGTGGGCCGCTTCATCGGCTTCGCCGTGATGCGCTACGTCAGCCCAGGCAAGGCGCTGGCCTTCAACTCGGCGGCGGTGATCGCGCTGGTGCTGACCGCGATCTTCAGCGGCGGCCAGCTGGCGATGTGGGCGATGCTGGCGGTCGGCCTGTTCAACTCCATCATGTTCCCGACCATCTTCTCGATGGCGCTGAACAAGCTCGGTCCACTGACCGGCCAGGGTTCGGGCGTGCTGTGCATGGCCATCGTCGGCGGCGCGCTGGTGCCGTTCGCGCAAGGCCTGCTGGCCGACACCATCAGCCTGCAGATGTCCTTCCTGGTCCCTGCGGCCTGCTACACCTTCATCCTGTACTTCGGCCTGAAATACGCCGGCATGTATTCGGAGCAGTAACTTGCCGCGGGTATATCCACCATGGGTGTACCCGCGCGCTCCTTCTAGCAAACCTGCTGAATTTTTTACTGAATCCTACTGAATTGGACTTCCTCGGGCTCAGGGCGCGCCACTCAGTAATCCGAAGCAGAATTCAGTAGATTTCAGTAAGGAGAGCAGCAGGTTTGCTAGAAGGAGTGCGTAGGTCGCCCCCTCCTGAGCGGCCGATATATTTTTGAATTTTTGATCTGGCGCATGGATATGCTGCTTTGGCGTAAAGTGCGGCTTTTTTGGCAAGACAAGCCCCACTATCATGGCAACTTACTTACTCAAAAGGGTCGTGCCATGAGCAATAACATCAAAGCATATCTGGTCGGCGGCGGCATCGGCTCGCTGTCCGCAGCCGCCTTCATGATCCGCGACGGCGGCGTCGAAGGCAAAAACATCACCATCTTCGAGGCGATGCCGCTGGCCGGCGGCAGCCTCGATGGCGGCGGCAACGCGGACACCGGCTACACGCTGCGCGGCGGCCGCATGCTCACCACCGACAACTACGAATGCACCTGGGAGCTATTCAAGAGGATACCCTCGCTGGAGCACGAAGGCCAAAGCGTCTACGACGAAACCGTCGCCTTCAACGAGATGCACAAGTCCCACTCGCAGGCCCGCCTGGTCGACCGCAACCGCTTCCGTGTCGACGTGACGTCGATGGGCTTCAGCATGCAGGACCGCACCGAGCTGTTGGCGCTGGCCGAAGCCGACGAGGAAAAACTGGGCAACAGCGCCATCACCGACTGGCTGTCGCCGGAATTCTTCGACACCAAATTCTGGTATATGTGGGCCACCACCTTCGCCTTCCAGCCGTGGCACAGCGCGGTGGAGTTCAAGCGCTACCTGCATCGCTTCATGATGGAGTTCTCGCGCATCGAAACGCTGGCCGGCGTCAAGCGCACCGTCTACAACCAGTACGATTCGCTGGTGCGCCCCTTGCAGCACTGGCTGCAGCAGCAGGGCGTGCAGATCGTCCGCAACTGCAAGGTCGACGACATCGAGCTGCTGGAGGAGGGCGGCACGCTGACCGCCACCGCCTTGCAATGTACCCGCAACGGCGAGGCCGTGACCATTGCCGTCGCCCCGCACGACCTGGTGTTCTTCCAGAACGGCTCGATGACCGACGCATCGAGCTTCGGCAGCATGCGCAACGCGCCGCCCAAGCTGGACAAGCGCGACAGCCAGGGCTGGGCGCTGTGGGAAAAGCTGGCGGTGGACCGTCCGCAGTTCGGCAATCCGGCCGCCTTCAATGCCAGCATTCCGGAATCATGGTGGGAGTCGTTCACGGTCACGCTGAAGGACCCTGCGTTCTTCGACAAGATGGAGCAGTTCAGCGGCAACGTGGCCGGCACCGGCGGCCTGGTGACGTTCAAGGACTCGAACTGGCTGATGTCGATCGTGCTGGCCCACCAGCCGCACTTCGCCGGCCAGCCGGAAGGCGTGCAGGTGTTCTGGGGCTATTCGCTGCACCCCGACCGCATCGGCAATTTCGTCGCCAAGCCCATGGCCGATTGCAGCGGCGAAGAGATCCTGCGCGAACTGTGCGGCCATCTGAATTTCGACATGGAGATCATGGCCAAGGCGAACTGCATCCCATGCCGCATGCCCTACATCACCAGCATGTTCATGCCGCGCTTTACGAGCGATCGTCCGCTGCCGGTGCCGGCCAACTCGCGCAACCTGGCCTTCGTCAGCCAGTTCGTCGAGGTGGCGGAAGATGTGGTGTTCACCGTCGAATACTCGGTGCGGGCGGCGCAAATGGCGGTGTACCAGCTGCTTGGCGTCAAGCGCGAAGTGCCGCCCGTCAGCCACCACGACCAGTCGCTGAAGGTGAAACTGGACGCGCTCGTGAAAGCTTTTAAATAGACGGCTATACTCTCCGTATCCACCACACGGGGAGTGTCCATGATTGCCGGCATCGGAAGAAAACACTGGTTTGCGTTGATCGTCTTGGTGGCCATGTCGGCGCACTACTTCTACTTCCGCGTGCCGTTCATCGCCAACGACTACGGTCGCAACATGGCCGACTGGCCTTTGCTGGGCGACCTGCTGGTGAGCTTCCCGCTGCTGTACTACTTCATGTTCCGCCCGTCATGGAAGGTTTTCCTGCTCAAGTGGCTGGTGTTCGCGATGGCCGGATTTGCCTTCGGCAGCCTGATCATCCCCAACGGTAGCAAGGACCTGTGGCGCGGCATCGAGCGGCTTTGGCCGCTGCTGGCCGTGGTGCAGGGCGCGCTGGAGCTGTTCTTGCTGTTGTACATGGTGCGTCGTATCAGGGGGCTGATGCGCCTGAGCGGCAATGCCGACCAGGCGCTGGCGAGCGCCATCCACGGCCGCTTCGCCGGCACCGGCTTCGCGCCGTTCGCGCTGTTCGAGGCGCGGATCTGGTACTACGGCTTGTTCATGCGGCGAGGCGATCAACTGCGCTTCGCCGGCCAGCAGCACTTCAGCTACGACAAGAACGACGGCAACGTCTCCAACCAGTTCGCCTTGATCATGGTGATGCTGTTCGAGATGCCGCTGTCGCACCTGATGCTGCACCTGGTGTCGGTGCGGCCGCTGTTTGCATGGGTGGTCGATGTGCTCAGCGTGTGGTCGGTGCTGTACCTGGTGGCCGAGTACCGCGCCAGCCAATGGCGGCCGGTGTCGCTGGACGACCAGGCGATCCTGATACGTTACGGCGTGTTCGCGGCCGACCGCATGGTGCCGTATCACCTGATCGAATCGGTGGCGCGTTGTGGCGACGACATCAGCCGCCAGCGCGGCCTGCTGCGCTACCGCCAGTTCGGTAGCCTGAATGTGGAGCTGAACCTGAAAGCCGGCAGCACATTGCTAAATGCCTTCGGCCGCCCGCAGTCCGTCACTCGCATTTGCATCAGCCTCGACAAGCCCGACGCCTTCGTCGACGCCGTGCGCGGCCGGCTGGCGGAATCACGCTAGAACGCCCATCAACTTTTGCATCGGACTCAGTTCAATCAGCGAGTCCGGTTCGTCAATCTCCAACATGACATCGTTGTATGCCACCGCCCGCAGAGGCTCGATTTCCTCGGCATCGGTTTGTCTGGCTTCATGCAATAGATGCTGGATGGCAGATGCGTCCAGTAGATCGGACTTGGTGATCAGCGCCGCATATTTACGCACGTCGGCATGCAACGCCGCAATTTTCTCGGCCGGGCGTATCGCGAAATTGAGTATGCCGAAAATGGAGAAAGCCGCCAGCATCCCGGTCGCTGCGACCGGCATCTGTGCTGAGATAGCTGCGATGGCGCTGCTGCCGGCCAGCAAGCTAATGAAGGTCAGCGCGGTTTGTATGCGTCGATAGAAGCGCACGCTGCGCTGGCAAAAGCGCTGTGCGTAGCGCAACTCAATCTGTAATTGCTCCTTGTCCAGTTCCATGTCATTCCCCTTTCTTCGGCTGAGGCTGCTCCGGCTTGGGTTTGCGCTTCCGGCGTTTGGGTTTGGGGACGGTCCGTGGAGGCACAAAGGATTTGGGATCCGGGAGCTTCATTGTAGGCCTTTCGGGCCCGGACTGACGGGCGCACGGATTCATCTTGCGGTTGATTTTTGAGATCGCATTGCGCCAAATCAGAAGTGTGCCGGACTGGTCTGGGCAAGGGGTGTTACCATGGCCGCTCACCAGGAGTCCTATGCCCAATGAACTCCCCGCCAGCGACTATGGCCTGCATCAACTGACACTCGATGGATTGGCCTTGCACGGCTGGTCGCAGCAGAACCTGTTTTTATCGCATGAGTTGACGCTGACCCTGGCGGCCGAATGCCGCGCCGGCGCGCTGGCGCTGGCCGGCGTCGGCCGTGGCGCCGCGCAGGCGGTGCGCAGCGAGATACGCGGCGACCGCATCCTGTGGTTGGAAGCCGGCCAGTCCGCCGCCTGCGACAGCTATCTGCAGGTGATGGAGTCCCTGCGCCTGGCGCTGAACCGGGAATTCTTCCTCGGCCTCGACAGCTACGAAAGCCACTTCGCGCACTACGCGCCCGGCGCCGCCTACCACAAGCATCTGGACCGTTTCCGCGACGACGATTTGCGCACCGTCTCGGCGGTGATCTATCTGAACCCGGATTGGCAGGTGGAGCAGGGCGGCGCGCTGCGTGTACATCCGCTGGACGCGCCCAGCTGCGATATCGCGCCGATGGGCAGCCGGCTGGTGCTGTTCATGTCGGCCGACGTGCCGCATGAAGTGCTGCCGGCCACGCACGACCGGCTATCGCTGGCCGGCTGGTTCCGCCGCCGGCCGCACTGACAGCACGCGCTTACAGGAAGCGGTCGAGGATTTTCTTGCTGTGCTTGTCCAGCTCGCGCACGTCGCGGATCAGGTAGTGGATGCCGTGTATGTCGGAGATCAACAGCGTGTCCACCGTCAGCCGGCGGATGTCTTCCTCGCCGCGCAGCACGAACTCGGTGTCGCCGCGATCGGTCGCCACCGACCAGGTGCACGGCGTGGCGAAACTGGTCACGCTGTTGATGCGCGAAATCTCCGGCATGAACTCGCGTCCCTCCAGCTCCTCGCGCACCAGCTGGCCCACGGCCGCCGGCAAGTCCTCGATGCGGTCGATCCAGCCTACCTCTTTGCCATCGGTGCTCACCAGCGCGATGCCGTCGTCCGGCGCCTGCACCGGGAAGGCGCGCACCGGCGCCACGCTCTCGTGCACTTCGCCCGCGGCCGTGGTCAACACCAGGCGGCCAAAGGGATTGCGGGTCAAATCAAATGTCGTCGTCATATGCTTGTTCTCTTATTCTTTGCCGGCGCTGTCGTCGAGATCCGTGTCGACGTTGCGGGCCTGCGCCTGATACAGGCGGAAGTAGGCGCCTTCACGCGCCATCAGGTCGTCGTGCGGGCCTTCTTCCACCACCACGCCGCGGTCCAGCACCACCAGACGGTCGGCCTTCTGTAGCGTGGACAGGCGGTGCGCGATGGCGATGGTGGTGCGGCCTTGCACCAGGTTCTCCAGCGCGCGCTGGATTTCTTTTTCGGTCTCGGAATCGACCGAGGACGTGGCCTCGTCGAGGATCAAAATCTTCGGATCGATCAGCAGCGCGCGCGCGATCGAGATGCGCTGGCGCTCGCCGCCGGACAAGCCCTGTCCACGTTCGCCCACCATCGAATCGTAACCCTGCGGCAGGCGCAGAATGAACTCGTGCGCATGCGCGGCGCGCGCGGCGGCGATGATCTCGGCGCGCGTCGCCTCCGGCTTGCCGTAGGCCAGGTTCTCGGCGATGGTGCCGAAGAACAGGAACGGCTCCTGCAACACCAGGCCGATGTTGCGACGGTAGTCCGACACCGCGAACGAGCGGATGTCCACGCCATCGAGCATGATCGCGCCTTCCGACACGTCGTAGAAACGGCAGATCAGGTTGACCAGCGTCGACTTGCCGGAGCCCGAATGGCCCACCAGGCCGATCATCTCGCCGGCCTTGATGTCGAGCGAAATGCCGCGGTTGACGGCGCGGTTACCGTAGCGGAAGCCCACTTCGCGCAAGGTGATGTTGCCATCGACCTTGGCCAGCTTGACCGGATTGACCGGCTCCGGCACCGACGACACGTGGTCGAGAATATCGAAGATGCGCTTGGCGGCCGACGCCGATTTCTGCGTCACCGAGACGATGCGGCTCATCGAATCCAGGCGGCCGTAGAAGCGGCTGGAGTAGGCGATGAAGGCCGACAGCACACCGACCGTGATATGGCCCTTGGACACCTGGTAGATGCCGAACACCCAGATCACCAGCAAACCCAGCTCCGTCAGGAAGGACACGGTGGGCGAGAACAGCGACCAGATTTTATTGAGCTTGTCGTTGACGGCCAGATTGTGCTTGTTGGCGGTGCGGAAGCGCGACGCTTCGCGCGACTCCTGCGCGAACGCCTTCACCACGCGGATGCCGGGGATGGTATCGGCCAGCACGTTGGTCACTTCGCCCCAGACGCGGTCGATCTTTTCAAAGCCGGTGCGCAGGCGGTCGCGCACCACGTGGATCAGCCACGCGATGAACGGCAGCGGCAGCAGCGTGAAGATCGCCAGCCACGGATCGATCGAGAACAGGATAACGCCGGTCATGATGATCATCAGGCAGTCCGACGCGAAGTCCAGCAAGTGCAGCGACAGGAACACGCAGATGCGGTCGCTCTCGCTGCCGATGCGCGACATCAAGTCGCCGGTGCGCTTGCCGCCGAAGTATTCCAGCGACAGCCGCAGCAGGTGGTCGTAGGTCTCGGTGCGCAGGTCGGCGCCGATGCGCTCCGACACCAGCGCCAGCACATAGGTTTTGCCCCAACCCAGCACCCATGCCAGCACCGCCGACGCCACCAGGCCCGACATGTACAGCGCCACCAGCGAGGCATCGACCGGCTGGCCGTTCTGGTAGGGAATCAGCACCTTGTCCATCAGCGGGATGGTCAGGTAGGGCGGAATCATGTGCGCGCCGGTCGACAGCAGCATCAGCGCGAAGCCGAAGCCCAGCGGCAGCTTGTACGGCTTGGCGAAGCGCCACAGGCGGAACAAGGTCCAGGTCGACGGCGGCGTGTAGACCACCTTGGTGCAGATCGGGCATTCTTCCTGATCCGGCTCCAGCGGCGCCTTGCAGCTCGGGCAGACATTCTTTTCCTCGCGCGCCACCGGCACGCCCAGCGCATGGCTGTCGCGGTGCGCGCCGAACTGCTCGACCAGGCGGATCGCGTGCAGGTTCTGGCCCAGGGTGAAGCGCCAGGCGGCCAGGCGGCCGCTGTCGTCGATCAGCTCCAGGTGGCCGACGCCCGCGTGGTCGTGGTGCTTCAGCAGCAGATCCTTGGCGAAAGGCCAACGTTGCCAGTCGCCGCGGCCTGGCGCGCGCGCCAGCACGCCGCGTTCGGTGACGAGAATTATCCCCTTGGCGAAACGAAGTTGTTCATCCAGGTCAACCTCCAGGGCACTTACAACGTTTTCCCCTTGGGAAAGTTGTGCCTGTATCTCGGAACGCCAGCGTTCAGGAAGCTCGCTCTGGCTGGAGTTGGAGGAAAGTTGTTCTGTTGTCATCGTGCAGCGTACTCCGGTGGCGAAAAGGTGGAACAAAGGTGGTACTAGTCGACGTTGCGACTGATATAAGTGCTTTATTTACGGTATTCTGTCATTGCTTACATCCTTGACAGAAATCAAGAAAAACCAGTGTTTTGTTGGCGGCAAGTATAACGCACGCGCAGGGTGGACCAAATGCAATTTGGCCGCCGGCGGTGGTACAGAGGTTAAAATACGGCGCGGGCTGGCCACGGCTGATAACAAAGATACAAGAATAGAAACATGACCAAGAAGAAAGACATAGAAGTTCTCCGCGTAACCCATTTGCGCGGCCCCAACATCTGGACCTATCGCCCGGTGATCGAGGCGTGGCTGGATATTGGCGAACTGGAGAAATTTCCCTCGAATTTGTTGCCTGGCTTGTATGAGCGCCTGACCGCGATCCTGCCGGGGCTGATCGTCCACCGCTGCGGCGTGGGCGAGCACGGCGGCTTCCTCGAGCGCCTGCGCGACGGCACGTATGCCGGCCACATCCTCGAACACGTGGTGCTCGAACTGCAAAACCTGGCCGGCATGAAAACCGGCTTCGGCAAGACGCGCCAGATCGGCGACGGCACCGGCCTGTACAAGATGGCCTTCCGCACCCGCCAGGAGCAGGTCGGACGCGCCGCGCTGGCCGCCGGCCGCGACCTGCTGATGGCGATGATCGAAGATCAGCCCTACGACCTGGCCGCCACCGTCATCGACCTGACCGACCTGGTCGAGTCGGTCTGCCTGGGACCGAGCACCGCCAACATCGTCGACGCCGCCACCGTGCGCAAGATTCCAGCTATCCGCCTGACCGACGGCAACCTGGTGCAGCTGGGCCACGGCGCCATGCAGCGCCGCATCTGGACCGCCGAGACCGAAGAAACCAGCGCCATCGCCGAAGGCATCGCCAGCGACAAGGACTTGACCAAGTCGCTGCTGGCGTCGTGCGGCGTGCCCGTGCCCGAAGGCGAGCTGGTCACCAGCGCCGAAGCGGCCTGGGAGGCCGCTAAGGACATCGGCGTGCCGGTGGTGGTCAAGCCGTATGACGGCAACCACGGCCGCGGCGTCTCGCTCAACCTGATGACCGAAGCCGATGTCACCGCCGCCTACGCGCTGGCCGCGCGCAAGGGCGACAGCACCAGCGTGATCGTCGAGCGCTTCATCGCCGGCAACGAACACCGACTGCTGGTGGTGGGCAAGCGCCTGATCGCCGCCGCCGCCGGCGAATCGCTGTGGGTCACCGGCAACGGCAGCTCCAACATCATCGAGCTGGTCGACGACCAGATCAACACCGATCCGCGCCGCGGCACCACCGAGGATGCGCCGCTGAACGCGCTGGCGCCCGAGCATGGCGCCGAGATCATCCTGGAGCTGGAGCGCCAGGGCATGACCGCGTATTCCGTGCCGCAGGACGGCCAGAAAGTGCTGATCCAGCCGAACGGCAACGTCGCCTTCGACGTCACCGACCAGGTGCACCCGCAGGTGGCCGCGATGGCCACGCTGGCCGCGCGCGTGGTCGGCCTGGACATCGCCGGCATCGACGTGGTGGCGGCCGACATCTCCCGTCCGCTGGAAGAGCAGGGCGGCGCCATCATCGAAGTCAACGCCAGTCCCGGCCTGCTGGCCCACCTGAAGCCGGCCAGCGGCGAGCCGCGCAACGTCGGCGAGGCCATCGTCGACCACCTGTTCGCGCCTGAGCAGAGCGGCCGCATGCCCATCGTCGGCATCGCCGGCAAGCACGGCGCCACCATGGCCTCGCGGTTGATCGCCTGGCTGCTGCAAATCAGCGGCAAGAAGGTCGGCCTGGCCTGCGCCGACGGCCTGTTCGTCAACGGCCGCCTGCTGCCCAAGGACGGCTTCAGCGACTGGGAAACCGGCGAACGGCTGCTGCTGAATAAAAACGTCGAAGCCGGCGTGTTCGAAGCCAGCGCCCGCATGATCCTGACCGAAGGCCTGGCCTACGACAAGTGCGCGGTCGGCGTGGTCACCGACGTCAGCGATTTCGAGGACGTGGCCGAGTTCCACATCGACAGCCACGACAAGTTGTACGGCGTGCTGCGTACCCAGGTCGACGTCATCCTGCCGAGCGGCGTGGCGGTGCTCAACGCCGCCGACGCGCAAGTGGTCGACATGGCCGACCTGTGCGACGGCGAAGTGATCTTCTACGGCGTCGACGAGCACCTGGCCGCCATCGCCGAACACCGCCAGGACGGCAAGCGCGTGGTGTTCCAGCGCCAGGACCAGCAAGCGCGCCGCATCGTGCTGGCCCAGGGTTACGACGATGTCGCCAGCCTGCCGCTGTCGCCGCTGGTGCCGCCGGAAGCCGTGCTGGCCGCGATCGCCGCCGGCTGGGCGCTGGGCCTGTCGCCGGAGCTGATCGGCGCCGGCCTGCGCACCTTCGATGCGAACCCAAAGCGAACTCATCACTGATACATCACGGAAAGAACAAGCAGATTTATGGAAGTCATCCGCACCCGCGCCCTTCGCGGCCCGAATCTTTGGAGCCACCACACGGCGGTGGAAGTGATCGTATCGTGCCCGCCCGAGGAGCAGTCGATCGCCACGCTGCCCGGCTTCGAGCAGCGCCTGCACGCGCGCTTTCCCGCCATCGGCGCCCTGCACACCACCGGCCACACCGACGCCGTGCCGCTGGCGCGCGTGCTGGAAGTGGCGGCGCTGAGCCTGCAGGCGCAGGCCGGCTGCCCGGTCACCTTCAGCCGCACCACGGCCACGCTGGAAGACGGTATTTATCAGACCGTGGTCGAGTACAGCGAAGAAGCGGTCGGCCGCCTGGCGCTGACGCTGGCGCACAACCTGATCAACGCCGCCCTGGCCGACACCCCGTTCGACCTGACCGGCGCGCTCAATGAACTGCGCGACCTGGATGAAGACGTGCGCCTGGGCCCGAGCACCGGCGCCATCGTCAGCGCCGCCGTCGCGCGCGACATTCCGATCCGCCGCCTGACCGAAGGCAGCATGGTGATGTTCGGCTGGGGCTCGCGCCAGCGCCGCATCCAGGCCGCCGAAATGGACAGCACCAGCGCCATCGGCGAATCGATCGCGCAGGACAAGGAACTGACCAAGAAACTGCTGCACGCGGCCGGCGTGCCGGTGCCTATCGGCCGCTCGGTCGAAGACGCGGAAGACGCCTGGGCGGCCGCGCTGGAAATCGGCCTGCCGGTAGTGGTCAAACCGAAGGACGGCAACCAGGGCAAGGGCGTCACGGTCAACGTGATGTCGAAGGAGCACCTGGAAAAGGCCTTCCACACCGCCAGGGAATTCCGCGACGACATCATGGTCGAACGCTACCTGCCGGGTCACGACTATCGCCTGCTCGTCATCGGCAACAAGCTGGTGGCCGCCGCGCGCCGCGATCCGCCGCAGGTGGTGGGCGACGGCGTGCACACCGTGCGTGAACTGGTCAGCATCGTCAATGCCGACCCGCGCCGCGGCAGCGGCCATTCGACCTCGCTGACCAAGATTCGCTTCGACGACATCGCCCTGGCGCGCCTGGCGCTGCAAGACCTGGAAGCCGATTCGATCCCGGCCAAGGGCCAGCGCGTCATCCTGCGCAACAACGCCAACCTGTCGACCGGCGGCACCGCCACCGACGTCACCGACGACGTGCACCCTGAAGTGGCGGCGCGCGCGGTGGAAGCGGCGCAGATGATCGGCCTCGATATCTGCGGCGTCGACGTGGTCTGCGACGGCGTGCTGCAACCGATCGAGAACCAGCGCGGCGGCGTGGTCGAAGTCAACGCCGCCCCCGGCCTGCGCATGCACATCGCACCATCGTTCGGCAAGGGCCGCGCGGTCGGCGAAGCGATCGTCAACACCATGTTCGCGCCGGGTGAGAACGGCCGCATTCCGGTGGTCGCCGTCACCGGCACCAATGGCAAGACCACCACCGTGCGTCTGATCGCCCACCTGCTGACCGCCAGCGGCCTGCGCACCGGCATGACCAACACGGACGGCGTCTACATCGAAGGCCGCCAGACCGACAGCGGCGACTGCAGCGGCCCGCGCAGCGCGCGCAACGTGCTGCTGCACCCGGACGTCGACGCGGCGGTGTTTGAAACCGCGCGCGGCGGCGTGCTGCGCGAAGGCCTGGCCTTCGACCGCTGCCAGGTGGCCGTCGTCACCAACATCGGCAGCGGCGACCACCTCGGCCTGAACTACATCACCACGGTGGAAGACCTGGCCGTGTTGAAACGCGTGATCGTGCAGAACGTCTCCGAGAGCGGCTTCGCGGTGCTCAACGCGATCGATCCCATCGTCGCCGGCATGGCGGCCAACTGCCGCGGCAAGGTGATCTTCTTCGGCGCCGAACGCGGTCACCCGGTGATCGCCACGCACCTGGCGCAAGGCTGCCGCACCGTGTACGTGGAAGACGGCCACCTGGTCGCCGCCGAAGGCAAGCACCTGCAGCGCATCGCGCTGTCGGAAGTGCCGATCACCCGCAACGGCACCATCGGCTTCCAGGTGGAGAACGTGATGGCCTCGGTCGCCGCCGCGTGGGGCGTGGGCATCAGCTGGGACGCGATCCGCCTCGGCCTGAAGACCTTCGCCAACGACTCCGACAACGCGCCCGGCCGCTTCAACGTGTTCGACTACAAGGGCGCGACGCTGATCGCCGACTACGGCCACAATCCGGACGCCATCCTGGCGCTGGTGCAGGCGGTGGAAACCATGCCGGCCAAGCGCCGCGCGGTGGTCATCAGCGGCGCCGGCGACCGCCGCGACCAGGACATTACGCAGCAGACGCAGATCCTCGGCCGCGCCTTCGACGACGTGATCCTGTATGAAGACGCCTGCCAGCGCGGCCGCGTCGACGGCGAAGTGGTGGGCCTGCTGCGCTCCGGCCTGAACGGCGCCCCGCGCACCTCGCACATCCAGGAGATCTACGGCGAGTTCCTCGCCATCGACACCGCCCTGGGCCGCCTGCAAGAGGGCGACCTGTGCCTGATCCTGGTCGACCAGGTGGAAGAAGCGCTGGCCCACATCGCCAAGCGCATCGCCGAAGCGTAAAACATAAAACACCGGGTCAGTTCCGGCATTCGGACATGCGTGTCCGAATGCCGGAACTGACCCCATTTTTTTGTCCATGCTCATTGTCTGTGACTATCGATTCCATAAATATATATAGGTTTTACTTATGGCGTTGCGCCGGTAGAATGATTTCACTACCAAACAACGAGGAGTCATAGTAATGAGCCAGCCGCCAATCACCACCGCCTCCGGCATCCCGGTCGCCGACAACCAGAACTCCGCCAGCGCAGGCCCGCGCGGCCCGCTGCTGCTGCAAGACTTCCATCTGATCGAAAAGCTGCAGCACTTCAACCGCGAGCGCATCCCCGAGCGCGTGGTGCACGCCAAGGGTTCGGGCGCCTATGGCAGCTTCACCGTCACCCACGACATCACCAAGTACACCAAGGCCAAGCTGTTCTCCGAGGTCGGCAAGAAGACCGACACCTTCGTGCGCTTCTCCACGGTCGGCGGCGAGAAGGGCAGCGCCGACACCGAACGTGATCCGCGCGGCTTCGCCATGCGCTTCTACACCGAGGAAGGCAACTGGGATCTGGTCGGCAACAACACGCCGATGTTCTTCATCAAGGACGGCATCAAGTTCCCCGACTTCATCCACACCCAGAAACGTGATCCGCAGACCAACCTGAAATCGCCGACCATGATGTTCGACTTCTGGAGCAAGACGCCGGAAAGCCTGCACCAGGTGACGATGCTGTTCTCGGATCGCGGCACGCCGGACGGCTACCGCCACATGGACGGTTTCGGCAGCCACACCTTCAGCATGATCAACGCCGCCGGTGAACGCGTCTACGTCAAATGGCACCTGAAGACCAAACAAGGCATCAAGAACCTGCCCGCCGCCGAAGCGACCCGCATCGCCGGCACCGACCCGGACTACGCGCAGCGCGACCTGTTCGGCGCCATCGCCGCCGGCGACTTCCCGCAGTGGGACGTCAGGCTGCAGGTGGCCACCGAGGCCGAGCTGGCCGCATGGGAAGCGCGCACCGGCTGGAATCCGTTCGACCTGACCAAGGTCTGGCCGCACAAGGACTTCCCGCTGATTCCGGTCGGCGTGTTTGAACTGAACCGCAACCCGCTGAACTACCACGCGGAAGTGGAGCAGGCCGCGCTGTCGCCATCGAACGTGGTGCCCGGCCTGGGCTACTCGCCGGACAAGATGCTGCAGGCGCGCCTGTTCGCCTACCACGACGCGCAGCTGTACCGCGTCGGCACCAACCACCAGCACCTGCCGGTGAACGCGCCGCGCTGCCCCTTCCACAACCAGCAGCGCGACGGCGCGATGGCGATCGCCAACGGCGGCGCCGAGCAGAACTACGCGGCCACCGAAGCGGGCGGCAGCCATCCGCAGGGCCTGGGCCACGGCGAACCGGCACTGGCACTGCAAGGCGGCGCGGCCCGCTACGACGGCCGCGGCAAGGAAGACGATTACACGCAAGCCGGTAATCTGTTCCGCCTGATGCCGGCGCAGGAGCAGCAGAACCTGTTCGACAACATCGCCGGTCCCCTGAGCCAGGTGAACGCCGAGATCATCGCCCGCCAGCTGGCCCACTTCGACCAGGCCGACCCGGCCTACGGCGCCGGCGTGCGCGCCGCGCTGGCGGCCAAGGGTGTGATCGTGGCATAAAGGAAGTCTGCGGGCTGCGCTGAATTGCACTACAATCGCATGGTGCAGTGCAGCGTAGTCCGCATCCTTCCGGAGGTCACACTTGAATCGCAAACCCGCCCGTCTCTCGTCTCCTTCGATGCCGGGACAAGTCGTACTGGCGCTGCAAGGCGGCGGCGCGCTGGGCGCCTACCAGGTGGGCGTCTACCAGGCCATGCACGAAGCCGGCGTCGAGCCGGACTGGGTGATCGGTACTTCCATCGGCGCCATCAACGGCGCCATCATCGCCGGCAACGAGCCGCGCTACCGCATGGACCGGCTGCGCCAGTTCTGGCAGCGCATGGAACAGAACGCGCTGGGCTTTTCCGTCATGCCGCGCGCGCTGGCCAACGCGGTGACGATGGGGCAGGGCATAGCGGCATTCTTCGAACCCAATCCCTCCTCGTGGTGGAATCCCAACGCCAAGGTCGGCATCGAACACGCCTCCTACTATCAAACCGCGCCACTGCGCACCACGCTCGATACGCTGGTCGATTTCGAGCGTCTCAACGAGGGCGACACCCGCTTCACGGTCGGCGCGGTCAACGCGCGCACCGGCGGCATGCGCTATTTCGACAGCCGCAAGGACACGCTGAGCGCCTCGCACGTGATGGCCTCCGGCGCACTGCCGCCGGCCTTTCCCGCCGTGCGCATCGACGGCCAGCCCTACTGGGATGGCGGCATCTATTCCAACACGCCGATCGAGGCGGTGCTGGACGACGAGCCGCGCCGCAGCTCGGTGATCTTCTCGGTGCAGGTGTGGAACCCGGACGGCAGCGAGCCGCAAAGCATGCTGCAGGTGCTGGACAAGTACAAGGAGATCCAGTACGCCAGCCGCGCCAGCAATATCGAGCAGCAGCGCAAGCTGCACCGGCTGCGCCACGTGATCCGCCAGTTGACGCTGCACCTGTCGGATGAAGCGGCGATGTCGCCCGAGGTGCGCGAGCTGGCCGCGTGGGGCTGCGGCACCACCATGCATGTGGTGTCGCTCAAGGCCCCGCGCGTCGGCGGCGAGGACCACACCAAGGACATCGACTTCAGCGCCGCCGGCATCCGCGCCCGCTGGCAGGCCGGCTACGAGGACACCCAGCGCATGATCGCGCTGCGGCCATGGGACCTCGAGATCGATCCCATCGAGGGCATCGCCATCCACGAGCTGCCGCCGCTCTAGGCTAGGCGCGCAGCACGTCGCGGCACACGTCCAGCCAGGCGCGCGCCGCGTGCGACAGGTAGGGGCCGCGCCACACATGCGCCGCCTGCCACTGCAGTTCCGGTTCCACCAGCCGCACCGCGTCCAGATGGCCGATCGCCAGCCGGTGTATGAACGGCTCCGGCAGCAGCGCCACGCCCATGCCGGCCGAGGCCATCGCCACCAGCCAGTCCCACTGGCCGCTTTGCGCGGCGATCTGCGGCTCGAAGCCGGCCGCGCTGAAGGCGTGGCGCAGGCTGCGGGTCAGCGCGAAATCGTCCTTCAGCAGCACCAGCGGCATGCCGGTCAGCGCCTTCAGCTTGAGCGTGGTGCGGTGCTTCTGGAACGTGCCGCGCGCGGCCAGCGCCCAGATCGGGTAGCTGGCGATGGGCGCCGTCTGCAAATCAAGTTGCGGATCGGCCGGCAGCACCGTCATGCCGATCTCCAGTTCTCCCGACGCCACCTGGCGCTCCAGCGCCTGCCCGGCATCCTCCCTCAGCGTCAGCGCGATGTCGGGATGGCGCTGGCGGAAGGCCTTGAGCACAGGCGTGAACAGCAGGTTGATCATCGGCGGGATGCCGATCGTCAGCTGGCCGCGCCGCGCGGCCTGGGTGTCGCGCACTTCCGCCGCCAACTGGCCCATGGTTGCCAGCATCTGCTCGCCGCGCGCGTAGACCACGTTGCCGGTGTCGGTCAGCGTCAGCTTGCGGCCGTCGCGTATCAGCAGCTGGGCGCCGACTTCCTGCTCCAGCTGGCGCACCATCTTGCTGATGGTCGATTGCGTGACGTGCAGCGACTCCGCCGCCTGGGTGAAGCTGTTCAGGCGGACAGTTTCGACGAAGTAGCGCAGCGATCGCAGGTCCATGAATAATACGACTGGAAAGTGAGAATTTAAGTCATGCAGCGACTGATCTTCGAATTCTATACTGAATCAAAGAATGAGGAGATCGCCATGTATGAAGACCGTATCCGCCACCAGGCGCTGATGGGAAAAGTGATGAGCGCCGCGCAGGCGGCCAAACTGTTCAAGAGCGGCATGACCGTCGGCATGAGCGGCTTCACCCGCGCCGGCGACGCCAAGGCGCTGCCGCTGGCGCTGGTCGAGCGCGCCCGCGCCGAGCCGCTGAACCTGAACCTGTTGACCGGCGCCTCGCTGGGCAACGATAGCGACGGCTTGATGGCCAACGCCGGCGTGGTGGCGCGCCGCATGCCGTTCCAGGCCGACGCCGCGCTGCGCCGTAAGATCAACGCCGGCGAGGTGATGTTCATCGACCAGCATCTGTCGGAGACGGCGGAGCAGCTGCGCTCGGGCGACCTGAAGGCGGTCGACATCGCCGTCATCGAAGCGGTGGCGATCACGCCGGACGGCGGCATCGTGCCCACCATGTCGGTCGGGAACTCGGCCAACTTCGCCCAGCAGGCGGACAAGGTGATCGTCGAGATCAACCTGAGCGCGCCGCTGGCGCTGGAGGGCTTCCACGACATCTACATTCCTGGCGCGCGTCCGCGCCGGGGCGCGATTCCCTTGCTGGCGCCGTGGCAGCGCATGGGCTGGACCTCGATTCCGGTGCACCCCGACCGCATCGCCGCCATCGTCATCACCGACAGCCCGGACAGCCCCTCGAACGCGCTGCCGCCGGACGCCGAGACCGACGCCATCGCCCGCCACGTGATCGCCTTCCTCGCGGGCGAAGTCAAGGCCGGCCGCATGGGGCCGGAGCTGCGGCCGCTGCAGGCGGGGATAGGCACCATCGCCAACGCGGTGCTGCATGGCCTGATCGATTCGCCGTTCCGTCACATGACCATGTATTCGGAAGTGCTGCAGGACAGCGCGATCGAGCTGCTCGACTCGGGCCAGCTGGATATGGCGTCGGCGTCGTCGATCACGCTGTCGGCGGCGATGCATGAAAAATTCATCCGCAACATCGAGCAGTACCGCGAGCGCATCGTGCTGCGGCCACAGGAGATCAGCAACCATCCCGAGGTGGTGCGGCGGCTGGGGCTCATCGCGCTGAACACGGCGCTGGAGTTCGACATCTACGGCAACGTCAATTCCACCCATGTCGGCGGCACGCATATGATGAACGGCATCGGCGGTTCGGGCGATTTCGCGCGCAACGCCCAGATCTCGATGTTCGTCAGTAAATCGGTGGCCAAGGGCGGCGCCATTTCCAGCGTGGTGCCGTTTGCCGCCCATGTCGACCACACCGAGCATGACGTCGACGTGCTGGTGACGGAATGGGGCCTGGCCGACCTGCGCGGCCTGGCGCCGCGCGAACGGGCGCCGCTGATCATCGAACACTGCGCCCATCCCGACTATCGCCCGCAGCTGCGCGCCTACCTGGCCGCGGCGCTCAAGCGCGGCGGCCAGACGCCGCACGTGCTGGAGCAGGCCTTGTCCTGGCATGCCCGCTATCAGACGGAAGGGAGCATGCTGGTAAAATAGCGTCATCGGCATTCACTTCATATTGGATCGACATGACTATCAAAATCAGCCAAAACTTCGACTCCGGCGCCATCGAGGTGCTGCGCGCGGACAGCGCGGCGGAGATCGAACTGAATCTGCGCAAGGACTCGCACGCCGACATCCACCAGTGGTTCCACTTCCGCCTGCAGGGCGCGCGTGGCCAGCAGGTGCGCATGCGCTTCCTGAATGCGGGCCAGGCCACCTACGCCAAGGGTTACGAGGACTACCAGGCCGTCGCCAGCTACGACACCGAAAACTGGTTCCGCGTGCCGACCGCCTTCGACGGCGAGGTCATGACCATCAAGCACACGCCGGAAACCGACAGCGTCTACTACGCCTACTTCGAGCCGTATTCGTTCGAGCGCCACCTGCGCCTGCTGGGCGAAGTGGCCGAGCACCCGCTGGCCCGCGTGCAGGATCTGGGCAACACCATCGACGGCCGCGACATGAATCTGGTGGTCATCGGCAAGCCGGAAGCGGAGAAGAAAATCTGGGTCATCGCGCGCCAGCACCCGGGCGAATCGATGGCCGAGTGGTTCGTCGAAGGCCTGATCGATTCGCTGCTGGACGACGCCAATCCGATCGCCCGCAAGCTGCTGCAGCGCTGCGTGTTCTACATCGTGCCGAACATGAACCCGGACGGCTCGGTGCGCGGCAACCTGCGCACCAACGCCTCGGGCGCCAACCTCAATCGCGAGTGGATGACGCCATCGGTCGAGCGCAGCCCGGAAGTGCTGGTCGTGAAGCAGAAGATGCACGAAACCGGCATCGACATGTTCTTCGACATCCACGGCGACGAGGCGCTGCCGTACAACTTCGTGGCCGGCAACGAGATGCTGGAGAACTTCAGCGAAGAGCGCCGCGTCAAGCAGCAGGCCTTCATCGACCGCTACAAGAACGCCAGCCCGGACTTCCAGGACAAATACGGCTACGCCGCCAGCAAGTACAAGGAAGACATGCTGACCCTGGCGTCCAAGTACGTCGGCCACCACTTCGGCTGCCTGGCGCTGACGCTGGAGATGCCGTTCAAGGACAACGCCGACCTGCCGGACCCGCACGTGGGCTGGAACGGCGCCCGCAGCGCGGCGCTGGGCGCGTCCATCCTGCAGCCTATCCTGCTGTCGCTGGACGCCTGAGATGGGCATTGAAATCGAGCGCAAGTTCCTGCTGCGCGGCGATGCGTGGAAAAGTCTTGGCGAGCCGGTGTTTTTTCGCCAGGGCTATCTGTCGTCGCACAAAGACCGCGTGGTGCGGGTGCGCATTGAGGGCGATCGGGCGGTGATGACGATCAAGGGCCGCAACGTCGGCGCCACCCGCGGCGAGTGGGAGTATCCGATCCCGATGGCCGACGCCGCCGAGTTGCTGGACCGTTTGTGCGAACAGCCGCTGATCGAAAAATACCGTCGCTGCATCAGCTACGCGGGCAACGTGTGGGAGGTCGACGAGTTCCTCGGCGCGAACGCCGGACTGGTCGTGGCCGAGATCGAATTGAGCTCGGAAGACCAGGTCTTCGACAAGCCGGACTGGATCGGCGACGAAGTCACGGATGACCTGCGCTACCTCAACTCGAGCCTGATAAAGCATCCGTTTTCGGCTTGGTAGCGCTCAGGATTTGTACTAAGCTGGTTAGATGGACAACGAGCGATTTGCCGTACTTGAGGCGCACTACAATGCCATCCTGCCGACGCTGGCGACGAAGGCGGACATTGAGGCTTTGCGTGCCGAAATGCACAAGATGTCGGCGGATACGCATAAGTGGATGGTTGCCAGCCTGATCGGCTTGTTTATCGGTTTTGGCGGACTCGGCATCACGCTCGGTCAGATTTTGAAGCCGCAGGCGCAATCGGCGGCCATGCAGATGGCCGCCCAGCAGCCGCAGCCCATTATCATCTACTTGCCGCAACCACTGCCGGCACCAAAAAAATAAGAAAAAGGCGGGGTCAGTTCCGGCAACGTGCCACGCGTGGCACGTTGCCGGAACTGACCCCGCCTTTTTTTCATCAGTGGAAGTGCTCGGTGCCGCTAGGCGTATCCTCGGGCATTTCCGCGTGCGCCAGTTCGCCGACCGGGTCGGCAAACAGCGGCGCGCCGCAATCGTCGCAGAACTCGGCCACGAAACGCTCGCTGTGCTTCTTGATCTGCGTGATGCCGGCCTCGTTCAGGTTGTTGATGATTTCCTCCACCGGCGTCACCGGCTGCTGCACGATGCCGCCCGGACCGCCTTGCAGCGGACCTTCCGGCGGCGTGCCTTCCTCATCTTCCTGCCCGTACAGCGGCCACACCACGCCGTAGATCACGTCCGGCGACGAACGCTGCGTGAACGCCACGCGGTATTCGTCGATCTGGCCGTCGGCGTTTTCCTCGCCGAAGCCGGCGATCACCGCGCGCAGTTCGGACGGCTCGACCGCCAGCGTATGCGTCAGGTAATGCACGGCAGCGCGGATCGACACCGGGCGGATCAATTTGTCCGCCTCGCGGCAGGCCATGTAGTAAGCCTCCGGCAGCAGCAGCTCGACGCCGCAACCCGGCAGCAAACGGTTGATGGTCGGCGTGACCTGCGCGCGCCACTGCTCCAGCGCGTTGGTGCGTTCGGTCACGAAGTTGGCCTGGTTGGCCGGCATCTGCCAGCGGAACAGCGGGCCGCCCGCCGGCGTCACCACGGCCACCAGCAGGTAGCGGGTGTCGGCCAGGAAGGGCGCCGTCTCCGGCACCTTGGTGTCGGGCTTCAGCACAGTGCCCTTGAGCGCGGCCTGCGCCAGCTTGTGCACCTTGGCATAGGTCTCGACATGGCTGCGCGGCAGCTGGTCGATCGAGAACAGCGTCGGCGACATCGCCATGTGCGTGCCGTCGGCCAGCAGGTGGGCCGAGAAGTGCGCCGACAGCGTGCTCAGGATATCAGCCGGGATCGCGCCCGAGGCGATGGCGAAGCGGGTCCACGCCAGGATGGGCGCGGCCACCAGCAGCACGTCGTACTGCTTGGCGACGCCGTCGGTTTCGATAGTGATGCTGCTCGACTCGCTGACCGCTTCCACGCCATCCATCAACACGTCGTACGCGTTCAGGTCTTCCTTGAACAGGCTGTTCAAGGTCGAATCGATGGTTTCCTGGTGACCGGTCTTGAGGAGTTTGTGGAGCTGCGCATCGAGGCTGTGTTCCCAGGCCCGCTCTTCGATACGGCTGGCCGCCTGCCCAACTGCGAGGGCATAGGTGACCAAGCGCTGGCTCTCGGCAGACAATTTATGGGATGAATCTTTATTTGGACGACGCATAGCGCAATAAGAGTCTCATAAAAGTGGATAAAGCGGATCAGTCATGCAGATGATAACCCTTATGGACCGTATTGTAGTTGATTCGCCCGGCAGCCTCATATTAGTTCTGAACGAAGCGCTAAATTGCCGCCCGGCGACAAAGTTTGCGCAAGCCGGGAACGCGGCGCCCCCGGTCGCCATCTAATGCCGCACAAACAGTTATCAGACGGGAAGCCCCGGCATGCAAGACCATCCCAGCCTTCCGCTTTCCCCGGACGTTCCTGGGCCATCCGGTGGCGGCCAAGGCCAGATATGCCTTCCCGACCCGACAAGCTGCAATCGCAGGAAGACGTGCTGCGCTTCGCCGGTGCCGTCGGCCTTCATGTCGTGAGTGTGATGAGGACGCTCTTGGCGGCCACGCTGCTGGCGCTGGCCGGCGGCGCGGCCGCCTACCTGAAGCAGGCCAACGGCACGCCGGATTGCAATGGCGTGAAATAAAAAAACGCCCTGGGGCCGAGGCCGCAGGGCGTTTTTTAGGTGGAGCTTAAAGAATTAAGCAGCCAGCAGCTGACGCAGCACGAATGGCAGGATACCGCCATGCTTGTAGTAGTCGACTTCGATCGGGGTGTCGATACGCAGCAGCACTTTGACTTCCTGTGCCGGCTTGCCTTCGCGATGGATGACCAGGGTAGCCAGTTGCTGTGGCTTGATCTCGCCTTCCAGGCCCTTCAGGTCGTAGACTTCCTTGCCGGTGATGCCCAGCGATTCAACGCTGTCGTTGCCGATGAATTGCAGCGGCAGCACGCCCATGCCGACCAGGTTCGAGCGGTGGATACGTTCGAACGAACGCACGATCACAGCCTTCACGCCCAGCAGCTGGGTGCCCTTGGCTGCCCAGTCGCGCGACGAGCCGGTGCCGTACTCTTCGCCGCCGAACACCATGGTTGGCGTGCCTTCAGCAACATACTTCATCGCCGCGTCGTAGATCGACAGCTGTTCGCCGGTCGGCTGGTGAATCGTGATGCCGCCTTCAACCGCCGAACCGTCCGCCTTGGCAGGAATCATGCGGTTCTTGATGCGCACGTTGGCGAAGGTGCCGCGCATCATGATCTCGTGGTTGCCGCGACGCGAGCCGTAGGAGTTGAAGTCCGCCTTCATCACGCCGTTGGCCAGCAGCCATTTGCCCGCTGGACCGTCTTCCTTGATCGAGCCGGCAGGGGAGATGTGGTCGGTGGTGATCGAATCGCCGAACACGCCCAGCGCGCGCGCGCCGGTGATGCCGGTGGCGGCCGCTTTCGGGACCATCTCGAAGCCGTCGAAGAACGGCGGCTCGGCGATGTAGGTCGATGCAGGCCAGTTGTAGACATTGCCTTCGGTCGACGACACATGTTCCCACAGCTTGCCCGGGTTGCCCTTGACGTCGGCGTAGTTCGACTTGAACACTTTCGAGTTCATCGCGAACTTCATCAGCTTGGCGATCTCTTTCGAGGTCGGCCAGATGTCGCCCAGGTACACGTCCTTGCCGTCCTTGCCCTTGCCAACTGGCTGGGTCATCAGGTCGACGGTCATGTTGCCGGCGATGGCGTAGGCCACCACCAGCGGTGGCGATGCCAGGAAGTTCGAGCGAATGTTCGGGTGAATCCGCGCTTCGAAGTTGCGGTTACCGGACAGCACGGCCGAAGCGACGATATCGTTGTTGCTGATGGCGGCGTTCAGTTCCGGGGTCAGGTCGCCGGCGTTACCGATGCAGGTGGTGCAACCGTAGGCGGTCACGCCGAAGCCCAGTTGCTCCATGTATGGCAGCAGGCCGGCGGCGGTCAGGTACTCGGTCACCACGCGCGAGCCAGGCGCCAGCGAGGTCTTGATGTGCGGAGCGACGGTCAGGCCGGCTTCGACAGCTTTCTTCGCCAGCAGGCCGGCGGCCAGCAGCACGCTCGGGTTCGAGGTGTTGGTGCACGAGGTGATCGCAGCGATCAGCACGTCGCCGTTTTTCACGTTCACGCCGTTGGTGGTGGTGTAGGTCTTGTTCAGGTCTTCGGCTTTTTTGTTGAAGCCGTTGTCGGTGGTCGGCTTCGAGAACAGTTCGGTGAAGTTGTTCTTGACGTTGCCGATTTCGATACGATCCTGTGGACGCTTAGGGCCAGCCAGGGAAGGCGTAACGCTGGTCAGGTTCAGTTCCACCACGCGGGTGTAGTCGATGTCGCCGGCCTTGGGCACGCCGTACAGGCCCTGGGCCTTGAAGTAGGCGGCGAAGGCGGCGATTTCGTCCTTGGTGCGGCCGGTGCCTTCGAAGTATTCGATGGTGGCGTCGTCAACCGGGAAGAAGCCCATGGTCGCGCCGTATTCAGGCGCCATGTTGGCGATGGTGGCGCGGTCGGTCAGCGACAGCGTCTCGGTGCCTTCGCCGAAGAACTCGACGAACTTGCCGACGACTTTTTCCTTGCGCAGCAGTTCGGTGATGGTCAGTACCAGATCGGTCGCGGTGCAGCCTTCGCGCAGGATGCCGGTCAGGTTCACGCCGATCACGTCCGGGGTCAGGAAGTAGACTGGCTGGCCCAGCATGCCGGCTTCCGCCTCGATGCCGCCCACGCCCCAGCCGACCACGCCGATGCCGTTGATCATGGTGGTGTGCGAGTCGGTGCCGACCAGGGTGTCCGGGTAGTAGACGCCGTCAGCGGTCTTGTGCACGCCGCGCGCCAGGTATTCCAGGTTGACCTGGTGGACGATGCCGAAGCCGGGAGGCACGACGCCGAAGGTGTCGAAGGCTTGCATGCCCCACTTCATGAACTGGTAGCGCTCGTTGTTGCGCGAGAATTCCAGCTTCATGTTCAGGTCCAGCGCGCCTTTTTCACGGAAGTGATCGATGGTGACCGAGTGGTCGACCACCAGGTCAACTGGGACCAGCGGTTCGATCTTCTTGGCGTTGATGCCCATCTTGTAGGCGACGTTGCGCATCGCGGCCAGGTCGGCCAGCAGTGGTACGCCGGTGAAGTCCTGCAGCACCACGCGGGCGACTACGAACGGGATTTCGTCGGTACGGTCGGCGGTCGCGCCCCAGTTGGCCAGCTGCTTGACGTGTTCTTCGGTGACTTTTTTGCCGTCGCAGTTACGCAGCACGGATTCCAGCACAACACGGATCGATACCGGCAGGCGGGAGATTTTGGCGCCCAGGCTCTTTTCCAGGGCTGGCAGGGAGTAGAACTTGCCCTTTTTGCCGGAAATGTTGAAATCCTTAAGCGTGTTCAGAGTGTTGCGGGACATGACCTCTCCTTCGTGGGTATCGTCTATTATTGAAGTTAAAACCGTGGTGCTGGCGCCCGTGCCGGCGCGCCCCTTTGGAACTAGACCACCCCGCACTTCGCTGCGGCCGGGGTCTGACCCCGCATGGGGTCAGACCCCTTCGGTTTGGGGTTGGTTTGAATCTAAAACGGTATTACTGAATCGTGATCTTGGTGCTGGTCGGCTCGGTGGCGCTCGGGGCGACCGGCTTCAGTTGCTCGGCGTTGCGGCATTCATTGGCCAGCTGGCGGTTCTGCTTGGAGTCCAGCAGCATGCCCTTGGCCGGAATGCCGATCCAGATCAGGCCGTACAAGCGGTTTTCGAAACGCTGCGCGCCGGTGGTGGTGCCCACGCGGGTCAGGCGGTGCAGGCGCTTCTTCCAGCGCAGCGCGATGTGCGCTTCGTCGTTGGTGTTGGCGTAGATGGTGATCTTGTTGCCCAGTTCGCAGTCGAAGTCGGTCACGGCCGCGTCGGTGACGGCCGGCTCGTCGGCGTCTTCATCCGGCGCCTTGGTTTCGACCGGCTTGGCGGCGGCTTTGGACTTGCCCGCCTTCTTGACGGATTTCTTGGCTGGCTCGGTGCTCTGCGCTTGCGCGCCGGCGGCCAGGGTCATGGAGGCCAGCGCGAAGCTGCAGGCCAGGAGTAGTTTGGAGATGGACGTCATGGTGTTTCCAGTGTGGGGTCGGTGGGGCTGCCGTTCATCAGCGTGGTGGCGGACTCGGGCAAGCTCAGCCCGGCCAGCTTGGCGCGCTGTAAAACGGTCCAATAGTATCTGTAGCTTGCACGGTCATGCAAGCGCCCGTTTTGGGAAATTGGCCCCCATTGCTTCGCCTCTGCTTCAAGCAGGATGGCGGCCGCCTCGCTGACCTCGGACAGGCGCGGCGTGAAGGTCTTGATAATTGGTTTGATCTGGTTCGGGTGGATGCTCCACATGCGCGTGTAGCCGAATTCGGCGGCGGCGCGCTGGGCATCGTTGGCGGCGACCGCCGTGTCCTTGATTTCGGTGGTCACGTTATGCGACGGCACCTTGCCGTGCGCGTGGCAGGCGGCGGCGATCTCCAGCTTGGCGCGCACCACCAGCGGGTGCGTGAACTGGCCCGGCGTGCGCATCGCGTTGGCGGGAATCGCGCCGTAGTGCGAGGAGACGAAATCCATGATGCCGAACGACAGGCACTGCACCTGGGGCAGGGCGGCGATGTCGTAGGCTTCGCGCAGCGCGCCGTGGGTTTCGATCAGCACGTGCACCGGCAGGTCCTTGCGGCCGGCCTTGGCGGCGTGGGTGTTGATCAACTTGATGGCGGCCGCCACTTCCTTGGCGCCGTGCACCTTGGGCAGCACGATATAGGCCAGGCGCTGGGCGGCGGCGCAGATGATCTCCACGTCCTGCGCGAAGAACGGGCTGGCGACATCGTGCACGCGGGCGCCGATGCGGTTGAATTTGTTATCGTCCGACAGCAGCAGTTCCGCCACCAGGCGGGCGTGGGCTTCCTCGTTGCCGGCGCTGGCGCCGTCTTCGCAATCGAGGGTGATGTCGAACAGGGGGCCAAGCTCTTGTTGCAGGGCGATCGATTTGCGCATCAGCTTTTCGGAGCCGGCGTAATGGTCGCAGGCCGGCAGCAGCAGCGGCTGGCGATTGCCCTGGAATAAAACCTCGGATGGGTGCATGCGGGAATCTTGAGTAGATACAGACACCGCGCTGCTCTCGGCAGCGCGGCGGGTGCGGCGGATCGGTGGTTTAACCGGTTCCACTTGCGGGTGGTGTCAGAACTTAGGCTGGCAGCAGGTGCTTGACGCCTTCGCGCTCTTCGGTCAGTTCTTTCAGCGTCAGGTTGATGCGCTCTTGCGAGAAGGCGTCGATTTCCAGGCCCTGGACGATTTTGTATTCGCCGTTTTCGGTGGTCACCGGGAAGCCGAACATGGTGCCTTCAGGGATGCCATACGAACCATCCGAAGGAACGCCCATGGTGGTCCACTTGCCGGCGGTGCCGACGTGCCAGTCGTGCATGTGGTCGATGGCGGCGTTGGCTGCCGATGCTGCCGACGACAGGCCGCGTGCTTCGATGATCGCTGCGCCGCGCTTGCCGACGGTTGGCAGGAAGGTGTTGGCGTTCCATTCCTGGTCGTTGATCAGGTCCTTGACGGCCTTGCCGTTCACGGTAGCGAAACGGTAGTCGGCGTACATGGTAGGCGAGTGGTTGCCCCATACGCACAGCTTTTCGATGTCCTTGACGGCGGTGCCGGTCTTGGCAGCCACTTGCGACAGCGCGCGGTTGTGGTCCAGGCGCAGCATGGCGGTGAAGTTCTTGGCCGGCAGCGAAGGCGCCGATTTCATGGCGATGTAGGCGTTGGTGTTGGCTGGGTTGCCGACCACCAGTACTTTGACGTTGCGCGATGCGACAGCGTCCAGCGCCTTGCCTTGTACGGTGAAGATCTGGGCGTTCGCTTCCAGCAGGTCTTTACGTTCCATGCCTGGGCCGCGTGGACGGGCGCCAACCAGCACTGCGTGATCGACATCCTTGAAGGCGGTCATCGGGTCGGAGTGGGCGGTCATCTCGGTCAGCAGCGGGAAGGCGCAGTCGTCGATTTCCATCATGACGCCCTTGAGTGCTTTCTGGGCTTTCTCGTCGGCGATTTCCAGCAATTGCAGAATGACTGGTTGGTCTTTGCCCAGCATGTCGCCGTTGGCGATGCGGAACAGCAGAGCGTAACCGATTTGACCGGCGGCGCCGGTGACAGCGACACGCATTGGGGTTTTAGCCATGATGAATCTCCAAAGTGGGAATTAAAACGTTCTCGAAGCTGGACCGGTGCCGGTCCGGGAAATCGTAATCATACTGCAAATTGAGCGCTTAGAATGGTTGCCGAGGCGTTAGCTAATGCGTCTCGCCGGGGAGTGTAGGCGTGTGGCAGGTATCTGTCAATCCTATCTTATGTCTTATATAAGACAGATAAGTTATTGCTTGTTTTTGCTGGACGGCACCGGGCATTTGTGGTGAAATCTTGGTCTATGAATTCCGTCCCGCCCAATCCGAACAGCAATTCCACCGTCAGCAACGGCGGGGCTGCCGAACCGTCTGCGGGCTCCGCAGCCGCGCCGTCGCCGACTTTCTCCCCACTGTACCAGCAAATCAAGGCGCTCATCACGCAAAGCCTGCAATCGGGCGAGTGGAAACCGGGTGAATTGATCCCCAGCGAGGTGGAGCTGGCCAACCGCTTCAAAGTCAGCCAGGGCACGGTGCGTAAGGCGATCGACGAACTGGCGGCGGAAAACCTGGTGATGCGCAAGCAGGGCAAGGGCACCTTCGTGTCCACCCACCATGAGGCGCGCGCCCATTTCCGCTTCCTGCGCCTGATGCCCGACGAGGGCGTGCCGCACTACCCCGAAAGCAAATTCATCGAAGTCAAGCGCATGCGCGCGCCGGCCGACGTGGCGCGCCTGCTCGACCTGAAGTCCGGCGACGCCGTCATCTTCATCAAGCGTGTGCAATCGTTCGACAGCCTGCCGACCATCGTCGAGGAGCTGTGGTTGCCGGGCATGACCTTCAAGGGACTGACCGCCGAGCGCCTGGTGGAATACAAGGGCCCGATGTACGGCCTGTTCGAATCCGAATTCGGCACCCGCATGATACGCGCGACGGAAAAGATCCGCGCCGTCTGCGCCGGCGCCGATGACGCCGAATTGCTGCATGTTCCCGTCAATACGCCCTTGCTGGCGTCCGAGCGTGTGTCGTTCACCTATGGCGACAAGGCGGTGGAATTGCGCCGTGGCTTGTACTCCACCGAGCGCCATCATTATCACAATGAGTTGAATTAGGAGACCCTGGAGCAGCTTGACACCCGCTTCAGGCAGCGCGAACAGGGCGCCGTCACACCCCGGTAGCATTGTTGCGCTGATAATACGTTGAGCTACAGAAAGTAGCCGTCGCATAGTGTCGCCAAACACTATTTTAGTTATATGTAACAATAGATATTGGTTATGAGTGCGAAAATCGGCGAAAATCGCAGTCTCGATATTTTTGTTTAAGCTTAGGAGGTCTTGTTATGTCAGAAGCCGTAAGGGAAACCCCAAAAAAAGAACGGCCGGAGTTCCGTAACATTCATGTTACCGAATTGTCCAACTACCGCATGCCTTTGGCGAGTATTGTATCCATCCTGCACCGCATCAGCGGCTTCATGATGTTTGCACTGCTGCCTTTCGTGCTTTATCTGTTGGAGCAGAGCTTGCGCTCCGAGATCTCCTTCGCCTACTACCAGGGGATTGTTTCCTACCCGCTGGTCAAACTGATCATCCTGGCCCTGGTCTGGGGTTATATGCATCACTTCTGCGCTGGCGTGCGCCACCTGGTGATGGATGCCCACATCGGCCTGGACAAGGATTCCGCCCGCAAATCGTCCGTTGGCGTGCTGGTCGTCAGCCTGACGCTGACCGCGATCGTCGCCCTCAAATTGTTTGGAGTTTTCTGAGATGGCAAATAACAATATTGGTCCAAAACGCCTGGTCGTCGGCGCCGGCTACGGCATGCGCGATTGGCTGGCACAACGCGTGACCGCCGTGATGATGGTGCTGTACACCGCTATCCTGCTGATTTCCTTCCTGACCGGCCAGAACTTCACCTATGAAGGCTGGGCTGGCCTGTTCGCGCAACAATGGTTCAAGCTGATCAGCGCCGTGACCCTGTTCGGCCTGTTCTTCCACGCCTGGATTGGCGTGCGCGACATCTGGATGGACTACGTCAAAGCCGTCGGCCTTCGCCTGACCCTGCAAATCGCCACCATCCTGTGGTTGGTCGCTTGTGCCGTTTGGTCGGTACAGATACTCTGGAGTGTGTAATCGTGGCAGCTATCAAATCTGCAATCCCTACCCGCCGCTTTGACGCGGTAATCGTCGGCGCCGGCGGCTCCGGCATGCGCGCATCCCTGCAACTGGCTGAAGCCGGTCTGAACGTGGCGGTGCTGTCGAAAGTTTTCCCTACCCGTTCGCACACCGTGGCGGCGCAGGGCGGCATCGGCGCATCGCTGGGCAATATGGCGGAAGACAACTGGTTCTGGCACATGTTCGACACCGTCAAGGGCGGCGACTACCTGGGCGACCAGGATGCGATCGAATTCATGTGCCGCGAAGCACCGAAGGTCGTCTACGAGCTGGAACACTTCGGCATGCCGTTCGACCGCAATCCTGACGGCACCATCTACCAGCGTCCGTTCGGCGGCCACACCGCCAACTTCGGCGAGAAAGCCGTGCAGCGCGCCTGCGCCGCGGCCGACCGTACCGGCCACGCACTGCTGCACACGCTGTACCAGCGCAACGTCCGCGCCCGCACCCACTTCTTCGTTGAGTGGATGGCGATCGACATCATCCGCGACGCCGAAGGCGACGTGGTCGGCGTGGTGGCACTGGAAATGGAAACCGGCGAAACGATGATCCTGGAAGCGAAGACCACCATCTTCGCCACCGGCGGCGCAGGCCGCATCTTCGCCGCATCGACCAACGCCTTCATCAACACCGGCGACGGCATGGGCATGGCGGCACGCGCCGGCCTGCCGCTGCAGGACATGGAGTTCTGGCAGTTCCACCCGACCGGCGTGGCCGGCGCGGGCGTCCTGATCACCGAGGGTGTACGCGGCGAGGGCGGTATCCTGATCAACTCCGAAGGCGAACGCTTCATGGAGCGCTACGCTCCGACGCTGAAGGATCTGGCGCCGCGCGACTTCGTGTCGCGCTCGATGGACCAGGAGATCAAGGAAGGCCGCGGCTGCGGTCCGAACAAGGATCACGTCATGCTGGACCTGCGCCACATCGGCGCCGACACCATCGCCAAGCGCCTGCCGTCGATTCTGGAAATCGGCCACAAGTTCGCCAACGTCGACGCGACCAAGGAACCGATCCCGGTCGTGCCAACCATCCACTACCAGATGGGCGGTATTCCAACCAACATCCACGGCCAGGTCGTCACGCCTGGCGCCGACGGTTCGCAGAAGGTCGTCAACGGCCTGTACGCGATCGGCGAATGCGCCTGCGTCTCGGTGCACGGCGCCAACCGCCTGGGCACCAACTCGCTGCTGGACTTGCTGGTCTTCGGCCGCGCTGCCGGCAACCACGTGGTCGCGTCCAACCTGAAGCAGAAAGAGAACAAGCCTCTGCCGAAGGACGCCGCCGACTTCGCGCTGGGCCGCCTGAACAAGCTGGAAACCTCGACCGGCTCGGAAAAAGTGCAGGGCGTCGCCAACGACATCCGCGCCACGATGCAGAAGTACTGCGGCGTGTTCCGTACCGACGAAATGCTGACCCAGGGCGCCAAGGAAATCATGGTGCTCGACGAGCGTCGCAAGCACGTGTCGTTCAAGGACAAATCCATGGTGTTCAACACCGCGCGCGTCGAAGCGCTGGAACTGGACAACCTGATCGAAACCGCGAAAGCGACGATCACGTCGGCCGTGGCCCGCAAGGAATCGCGCGGCGCCCACGCCCACAACGATTTCCCGCAACGCGACGACGACAACTGGATGAAGCACACCCTGTGGTATTCGGAAGGCAACCGACTGGAATACAAAGCGGTCGTTACCAAGCCATTGACGGTTGATACCTTCAAACCGAAACCACGTACTTTCTAAGGGCTAGAACATGGCACGCACTCTCAAACTGAAAATTTATCGTTACGATCCGGACCAGGACGCCAAGCCGTACATGCAGGACGTGACGGTCGAGCTGAAAGACACCGACAAGATGCTGCTCGACGCACTGCAGCGCATCAAGTCCGACGTCGACGACTCGCTGGCCCTGCGCCGCTCGTGCCGCGAAGGCGTGTGCGGTTCGGACGCGATGAACATCAACGGTAAAAACGGCCTGGCCTGCACCACCAACCTGAACGAGCTGAGCGAGCCTATCGTGCTGCGCCCGCTGCCAGGCCTGCCGGTGATCCGCGACCTGATCGTCGACATGACCCAGTTCTTCAAGCAGTACGATTCGATCAAGCCTTACCTGATCAACGATTCGATCCGTCCAGAAAAAGAACGCCTGCAATCGCCGACCGAGCGCGAAGAGCTCGACGGCCTGTACGAGTGCATCCTGTGCGCCTGCTGCTCGACGTCGTGCCCATCGTTCTGGTGGAATCCGGACAAGTTCGTCGGCCCGGCCGGCCTGCTGCAAGCCTACCGCTTCATCGCCGACTCGCGCGACGAAGCCACCGGCGCGCGCCTGGACAACCTGGAAGATCCTTACCGCCTGTTCCGTTGCCACTCGATCATGAACTGCGTCGACGTTTGCCCTAAGGGTCTGAACCCGAACAAGGCGATCGGCAAGATCAAGGAATTGATGGTCCGCCGCGCGATCTAAGCGGCACCACACGGGCGGCGGCCTCGCCGCCCGTTTTCGTATAAAGTAGCACATCCATATGACTGAACCGAACAGCTCAGCGCATCAGGCCGACCCCGCCAACCGAGCACGCCTGCGGTGGCGTTCCCGCCGGGGCCTGCTGGAAAACGACATTATCCTGACCCGTTTTCTCGATGCGCATGAAACCGAATTGACCGACGAAGAAGTGGACGCGTTCACGCGGCTCCTCGATTTGTCGGACAATGACCTGATGGATCTGGTACTGGCCCGCAAGGAGCCCCAAGGCGAGGTCGACCTGCCGCATGTGCACGCACTGCTGCAGCGACTGCGTCGCGCGTAACGACACACCCAGAAAAGTTTCGTTTTTTTTATTTGCCGCATCTCTCCAAGAAGGAAGAGTCCATGAACACCTCTGATAACAAAGCCACCCTATCGTTTTCCGATGGCAGCCCATCGGTAGAATTCCCGATCTACAAAGGCACCGTCGGTCCTGACGTGATCGACATCCGCAAACTGTACGCCGGCACCGGCAAGTTCACCTACGATCCAGGCTTCATGTCGACTGCGGCATGCAACTCGTCGATCACCTACATCGATGGCGACAAGGGCGAGCTGCTGTACCGCGGCTACCCGATCGAGCAGCTGGCCGTGAACGCCGACTTCCTGGAATCGTGCTACCTGCTGTTGAACGGCGAACTGCCGAACAAGGTCGAGAAAGCCGAATTCGTGGAAACCGTGACCAAGCACACCATGGTCCACGAGCAGATGCAATTCTTCTTCCGCGGCTTCCGCCGCGACGCGCACCCGATGTCGGTACTGGTCGGCACCGTCGGCGCGCTGGCTTCGTTCTACCACGACTCGCTCGACATCAACGATGCCAAGCACCGTGAAGTGTCGGCCATCCGTCTGATCGCCAAGATGCCTACCCTGGTGGCGATGGCGTACAAATACTCGATCGGCCAGCCGTTCGTGTACCCACGCAACGACCTGTCGTACAGCGCCAACTTCATGCGCATGATGTTCGGCAATCCATGCGAAGAATACAAGGTCAACGACGTGCTGGTGCGCGCGCTGGACCGCATCCTGATCCTGCACGCGGACCACGAGCAGAACGCATCGACCTCGACCGTCCGTCTGGCCGGTTCGTCGGGCGCGAATCCGTTCGCCTGTATCGCTGCCGGTATCGCCTGCCTGTGGGGCCCTGCCCACGGCGGCGCCAACGAAGCGGCATTGAACATGCTGAAGGAAATCGGCACCGTCGAGAACATTCCTGCCTTCATCGCTCAGGTGAAAGACAAGAACTCCGGCGTCAAGCTGATGGGCTTCGGTCACCGCGTGTACAAGAACTTCGATCCGCGTGCAAAACTGATGCGCGAAACCTGCTACGAAGTGCTGGAAGAGCTGGGCCTGCAAGACGACCCACTGTTCAAGCTGGCGATGGAACTGGAAAAGATTGCGTTGAACGACGAGTACTTCGTGTCGCGCAAGCTGTACCCGAACGTCGACTTCTACTCGGGCATCGTGCAGTCCGCGCTGGGCATTCCAGTGTCGCTGTTCACCGGTATCTTCGCCATGGCCCGCACCATCGGCTGGATCGCCCAGTGGAACGAAATGATCGCCGATCCGGAACAGAAAATCGGCCGTCCACGCCAGCTGTTCGTCGGTTCGACCACCCGCGACGTCAAGCCGCTGGACCAGCGTTAATCGCCGGTCGTTGCTTCACGCGAAAAAACGGGCTTTCAAGCCCGTTTTTTTTCGCGCCGCCAATTGCGGCGGCCGTTGACCATGGCTAGGCAGGCCAAGCCGAACAACAGCGAGACGTACGTTGTTGGCTCTGGCACTGCACTGACTGACAGCATGAAGGCATGTCGGCTGGAGGTCAGGAAGTTGATGGCCTCGCCGACAATCGCGCCGTTGTCGTTGATACCGTATGCCTGCGTCAGCACCCAGCCCGCCTCCCTGGAATCGCTGTCGAGAAAGTTGTTGAGATCGATCATCCGTCCGCCATCCCACAGCGTTGCGCGCCAGGTGCGGCTGTTGATGTTGGTGTCCCCGTAGGTGTAGCCGACGACTTGGTCGCGGTTGTTGATCGCCCAAGCCTGTCCGCCATCGTTGCCGGGCGCCCCCAGATTGGTGATCTTGTCGCCGTTCCAGAGCGTCGCTTGCCAGCTGCCGTCTACCCGTTGGGAGGCGCCGACTATCCTGCCGTTGTTATTCACCGCTTCCGCGTCGCTGCCGGCGCCTCCTAGTGTGCCTAGTTCGCTGACGCCCTTGCCATTCCAAACGGTGGCGTGCACTAGTTCACCTCCGTCCAGGTAGGTGTTGCCGACCACCAGTCCGTGATCATTGATGCCGGTGGCTGCGCCGTTGCCGCCCAGTGTCGCCAGGTAGGTCGTGCGGTTGCCGCTCCAGATCGTCGCCGTTGAGGAGCCATCTTCTGCTGTTGTATTGCCGGCGATTTGGCCTGCGGTGTTAATCGCCTTCGCATTGCTTGCAACGCCGGACGCGAGAGCGTGCGCGGTCCCGGTCGCAGTATCCCAGGTGGTGGCTGTCAGAACAGAGGACGGGAACATGGAGTACCCAACGGTCTGGCCATTGCCATTGATCGCCCTGGCGGCGCTGCCGTTCGGGCCGAGTGAGCCGAGGCCGGTGGAGGTCGATACGCTCCACAGCGTCGCATGGACGCCGACGCCTGCGATGTAGCTGGAACCCACGATCTGGCCCTTGTTGTTGATTGCCCTCGCGACCCCACCGGTGTCGGGCGTCAGGTCTTTGTAAATATACGATTGAGCCTGCGCGGCGCCAAGAAACAGTACGCTTGTCGCCATTGCGGCACACCAGGTTTTCATTTTCAAGACGCCCCCTATGAGCAGTATTAAGGAAATTGCATTATCAATAATTAAATATTAATTTGAAAACACTTTGGTTTCTTGATCAATAGGGGTTGGGGGATGCGCTGCAGGATTGCTACTCCATCCGCCGGTCCGGCCGCACCACCAGCAGCCACCAGGCGATCACGCCCAGCGTCGCTTGCGGCAGGTTGAACAGGAACTTGTCGATGACGACCTGCTGGCGCTGCGGCCAGGGGAGGTTGGCGGTGTCCGCGATGATGTTGGTGTGATACAGGCAGACGCCCAGCAACAGCACCATGGCGATCGCCCAGATCGACGGCAGGCCGGTGACCCTGCGGCGCAGCAGTGCCGCGATCGGATAGACCGCGATGAGGCAAGCGAAATAGGCGAACAGATTGGCCAGCAAATCCTGCAAACGGAAATGCGGCAGCAGGATGGGCGCGGCGCAAATGGCCAGCGCGAGCATGACGGCGATGACGGGGTGAGGGCGTTCGGGCCAGTGGTTAAAGCGGCTGATCATGAGTAAGGCTCCGATGAATGGGGCCTCATTGTAGTAGAAAGCAACGGAGGGTCAAGTCCTGAACCTTCCCCTCAAATTTTGAAGATAGCGATTAACGATCTCAGCTCGCCAAGAGCGATGGTGAGCTGACTTCGAGTAATTTTGAGGTGACGGTTCTGGTCCAGCCAGAACATGGCTAGGCCTACGACAGACAAGGTGGGCGTCGACTGCTTGACACTTCCGTAGTTGATAGCGGGGGCACTGCGGCGTTTTGCCAGACCGATGATCCATAGCGCGTAGGAAGAGGAAGCCGAGGCGCCAATGGGTAGCAGCATAGCCATCCGTGGCCCGCTGCGGGTTTGGCAGGTACTCAATCCCAATGCCGAGCGTTGGCACTTCAGATCACGAAAGGTCTGTTCAATCTGCATGCGTCCTGTGCAAGCACGAATCACCTCCCTTGCACTGAGCGACTTCAGACGAGGCGACACCGCCAACAACCAGGGTTCTTTTTGAGCTGCACGCGCCTTGTTGCTATTGGAGCTACGGCAAGGCTTGCCCAGCTTGGTCTTATGGTGACGCTGCTTGGGTGGGCGGCGATGAATCATCAGACAGCATCGAACGGGATTGGCGCGGGCGTAAGAAAAATTGCCGAGATCGCGGGGCTGTAAGGTCTCGCTGCTATTTCTCCTGATCCCAAAGCGCCTGGATTTCCTCGCGTTCCTTCTTGCTGACATGGCCGCCGCGCAGCGCGGCCAGCACCAGCGCCTTGCCTGAGCCGGAGATGGCTTTCTGGATCAGCTCTTTCAGCAGATTGGTTTGCAGCGAATCTTGCTCCTGCTCCGGTGCATAGCCTTGGGCGCGCTGGCGTTCGTCGGGACCGGCAGGGCCTAGCGTTGCCTTATCTGGTGCAGCTGCGACTGAAGCATCGTTACTAAACCCATGTCAGTGCTGGATGCCGCGACTTCCCGAAGTCTGCTTGGTTGCGGAAGTCGCTAGCTGGGAGATGTCAGTTACCACTTTCTATCCTGAATATTTGTTTTTGGTAATTAGTTGCGATACAGCAATGGCATTTCTGAAGATCCGATCAAAATAGCATACAGCTACCACAGAGATTGGGGCAGGAGGTACACATGAGCAGCATGCTATTTCGAGAGGAAGTTTTGGCAGCGCAGACGCGTCAGTCTCTGGGGGCGATAGTGCTGATGCAGCCGCTGTCGATGCGCTGCGCTGCATGGACTTCCGTGTTCTTAGTCGCCGCGCTTGGCTTTTTTCTAGTGACGAGTGAATACGCGCCGAGAGTGCGGGTGAGCGGGCACATCAGGCCCATTGGCGGCCTCATTAAGGCGGTAACGCCGCAATTTGGTCGCGTTGTAGTGTGCCACGTTCGCGAGGGGAGCAAGGTAGCGGCGGGCCAAGTTATCTATGAGCTGTCTTCTGAGCGCAATTCAGAGAACCGCAATATTGATTCGGGTATTACTGCTGTCTTTGCCGAGAAATATAGGTTACTGGAAAGAGAACAATCACTTCAGGTTGAGCAGTGGGCAGGACGCGAGAGAGCGTTGAGCGAACGTCTTCAGTTCATAGCTGCCGGCCTGATCCGATTTGAACAGGAAATATCTCTTCAAAAACAACGCGTGGCTATCGCTGCACAGGTAGTGACGCGCTATCGCTCCTTACGGGACGCAGGATACGTCTCGGAGTTGCAAATAATGCAGCATGAGAGCGAACAGAGCGAACAGTTTGCTCGACTGCAGGCGTTGGAACGCGCCAAGCTAGAGTCACAGCGAGATTTGGCGCAAACCAGATCAGAAGTAGAGCAGCTTCATAGCCAAATCGCGATCAACAATCTTCAGATACTTCGCGCTAGAGCGATGTTGGATCATGAGTCCGCTGAGCAGTTGGCGCATTCCCGGATTCAGGTAGTAGCCCCGGCTTCCGGCATGGTTACCTCGTTGACCGCAGTGGTAGGGGAGTCGGTGAGCGCGGGGGCTTCCCTAGCCACAGTCGTTCCCACTGGCGGTGAGTTGGAAGCGCAACTCCTGGCGCCGTCGCGCGCAATCGGATTTGTCATGCAGGGACAAAGTGTTCGACTTCGTTTAGACGCATTCCCCTATCAGAAATACGGATACCTGGAGGGTTCGATTGTAAGCGTTGAGCAGAGTCCGCTGTCTGCGGGAGGCTCGGAGCCTACATATCGAATTACTGTCCGACTTGCTCAACAATTCCTAAGTGTCACCGGGCAACGTCAGCAGTTTAGGCCGGGGATGGGGCTTGAAGCGGACATCCGTCAGCGGCCGCAGCGTCTTGTCAGTTGGTTATTCGGGCCGATGCTGGGTGCCGTGAAAGAGCATAAAAGTTGATACTCGTGCAGAATTTTCGGCCTTGCGCCGGAAAGATCGTGCACCAGATAGGCGCACGAAGATAACAAACCATTCTATGCGAATGGCCATCTAACCAAGCATTGGAGGTTCACATCATGCGTGCAATTACTCACCACGAATTAGCGGCCGTTGTAGGAGGGGGATATCAAGCAGTCACTATCACTAGAAAGAAAGATGATGGTTCTAGCCTTGGAACGCTACAGCTTGCCGTCGGTGTTCACGGCGCCAATAGCGCTGGTGCTGCTGCGGGAGGCGCTGGGGGAGGCGCTGTGGGAGGTACCCCAGCCAGAACCACCTACTCATGCGTCGAGACTATCGAGCAAACCTGCCAGACCGCGCAATACACCAAATTCTCATTTGGAGTTCAGGGCGCAGCAATCGAAAAGACGGCAGGCGGTTGCGTGGTAAAACAAACCAGTGTCTGTACGCCAATCCCCCAGATAAGCAAATAATTGCTTTTCGGCATATCCATGGTGAATAGTTTGAATCGCCGGTGAGCCACTCACTGGCGATTCATGAAATTTTCGCAGGGAGGTTCTATGAAGTCAGCTATTTTCGTTGAAAAGTTACTATTTGGTTTTGCGATACTTCTGCTCTCGCTAACATCTACTGCCTTTGCAGCGGAGCATCGCCAGTTTTCGGTAGCTCAAACTGAGCGAACGGAAGCGATTACCGGTCAAATTGATTGGCCCGGAGGGAAGCTTGATCGTTGGCACGGCCCCGTGGTGGCTTTCGTCTCATCGGGAAATCCCAACGATCGCGATGGTTGGCTTGTGCGGGCAATGGAGACTGTCTGGGCGGATCGTCTGCCGTTGAAAGAACTCTCCAACGCTCTGGTCAGCGAGGGGGTAGCAGTGATCCGATTTGATAACCCTGGTGTCCTCCGACCTCAACTGAAATGTAGAGAGACGATATTGAAGGCCGGTCTCTCCGCTGATGTCGTGCGACATCGGTGTCTGGACGCCAGGATTCTCGCCGGCTTTACCGTTGAAAAGTATCAACGCAGCATAGAGGCGGTGCTCATGCATGTTCAGCGCGTGATGCCAGCTGCTCGTGATCGACTGGTCCTATTTGGCTTTTCTGAAGGGCTGGTTCACGCGGCGTCGATTGCCGATAGAGGGTTTGTGAGGTTGCGAGGTTTAGTTTCGATTGGTTCACCCGCCGAACCCTTGGAGTCCTTAACTCGTTGGCAGGCCGTTGATCGCATGATGGAAACTCTTTCTGAATTCGATCTTAACGCCGATGGGATCGTTAGCAATAGCGAGATTCAAGAGGGCTATGGGCGTGGGATTGGTAATGTGATGGGGATCGAGGGGTGGTTCAGCAAGACTGGATATTGGAACGCCGAGAATCGGGATGTATTGAAAGCCGAACTGGAAGCCGTGTATGCGGTGTTTCGCCGAGAGACCGATACTGGCACCGAAGCCGGAAAACTGGAGTGGACGTCCCAGAAAAATGGCGTGCTAATTCCGGATATGACTGACGCCCTATGGCATTTGCATTTTTACGGTCAAGTCGCTTCAGCTGAGGTGATGCACAGATTGGGAATTCCGGGGCTGTTTATGTGGGGGGGTAAAGATAAACAAGTGAGCGTGCCTCGTCAGGTTAAATTAGTTGATGAGCTGAACCAGCAGGGAGGCAGCATCCGATATCTTCGATTCCCTGATCGTCACCACCTGCTTTCCCTGCGTAGGGATCTGGACTGGGTTGAGCCGGGTTTTATGCCTGTCATCGCCAAGGAGGTTCGGACTTTCTTGGAGCACTGCCTCTCGACAAACACAGGGACGCAGCCGCAGGTGCCTAAGGTTTCAGATACCCACAGTGAGCGAAAAAACGTTGATCTATATAAGCCGATTGCTGGGCCACGATAGCGCTGTCTAATTCGTTCAAGAACTCCGCTTTTAGACTCGATTACAACGTTTTGTCTCAGGGCTACCGCAAAATGAAAACATCTCATCTTGAGTTCGGCACAAAACGTGTCCCTTTGCAATTGCAGACTGAGGCTGCGGAATGTGGGTTGGCCTGTTTTACACTAGCCGGAGACATGGGGACCACTCTCTCTGGGCGGCAGTAGCAGCGCATTCTTTTGGCTCGCGCTCTATACAAGTCGCCTCGAGTTCTAGTGCTTGACGAGGCTACTAGCCATCTTGATATTTTGCGTGAGCGCGCGGTTAATCATTTAATCAGCGGGTTGGACATTACTCGGATTTGCGCAGCGCACCGTCCCGAAACGATCGCCATGGCCGGACGCGTCATTCGTCTCGACGGTGGCAACTTGGCAATCGAAGACGCTGAGACAATTCCACGGAAACCTTAAATCGACGCGCTATTTCTCCTGATCCAAAAGCGCCTGAATTTCCTCGCGTTCCTTCTTGCTGACATGGCCGCCGCGCAGCGCGGCCAGCACCAGCGCCTTGCCGGAGCCGGAGAAGGCTTTCTGGATCAGCTCTTTCAACAGATTGGTTTGCAGCGAATCTTGCTCCTGCGCCGGCGCGTAGACGTGGGCGCGCTGGCTTTCGTCCCGGGTCAGCAGGCCTTTGGTGTGCATCACCTGCAGCAGCCGCAGCACCGTCGCGTAGTTCATGTCGGGACGCGCCTCCATCGCCGCCTGGTGCACCTGCTTGGCGGTCGCCGGCCCGCTTTGCCATAACAGGCGCAGCATTTCCAGTTCGGACGGGGTGGGCTTCGGTGGGGCAGTGGTCATGATGATGGTGGAATGCGGGATAATGCATCTAGAATAAAATATCTAGATGCATTTGTCTAGTTCTACCGCGTTCTTTACATCACCACTTCATCTCGCCCTTGGCGACCTTGGCGCTGGTATCCAGTGCGCCGTTCAGGCCTGCGCTCGGATACAGTTCCTTCATGCGGGCGATCAGGGCGGCCGAGTTGGCTGCCCTGGCCGTCTCGGCCTCGAAGCGCACCAGATAGTCGCGGGTGAACGCGATGCTGTCCGGCGTCAGCGCGGTGCCCAGTTTGAAGTGGCCAGGCACGATGGTGGCCGGCTTCAGCGCGGCGATGCCGTCCAGCGTCGCCAGCCACTGCTTACGCGATTCGGCAGTTTGCGTGTCGGCGGTCCAGACGTGCAGCTCGTTGAACAACACCACGCCACCCACCACCGCCTTGATCGATGGAATCCACACATAGCTGCGGTCCGGCGTCGCGCCCTTCAGGCCTTCGATCTTCAGCGACTGGCCTTCCAGCTGGATGGTGTGCCAAGGCAGCGGCTGCGGCACGATGATGCTCTGCGGCGCGTTGTCTTTCAGGATGGGACCCCAGAAAGCCACCTTGGCATCCTTCTTCTTCTCGATGCCGGCGATGGTTTGCGGCGTGGCGACGATCTTCGCGTCCGGGAAAGCGGCGTGGATTACGTCCAGGCCGAAGTAGAAGTCCGGGTCGCTATGGCTGACATAGACCGTGGTCAGGTGCTTGCCGCCGGCGCGGATCTGTTCGACCAGCTTGAGCGCTTCGTCGCGCGAGAACTGGGCGTCGATCAGCACCGCATCCTTGGCGCCGCTGACGATCACCGAGGCGACCGGGAAGATGGCCGCTTCGCCCGGATTGAACACTTCCAGTGTCAGCGGTGCGGCGGTGGCGCCGGCAACGGTGGCGGCGAGGGCGGCGGACAACAGGCTTTGCTTGATCATGATGGTCTTTCGTGTGAAGTTGGAGTGATGCCATCTTAAATTTCTTTATCCGATAGAAAAATAGGGTAATCTGCACCAGTTAATTGCATAAATCGGACGAATAGATGGACAGGATCACGGCAGCGCAGGTTTTCGTTAGCATCGCCGAGCGCGGCAGCATGATCGCGGCGGCCGAGGCGTTGGACATGTCGCGCGCCATGGTCACGCGCTATCTGGCTGAGATGGAGCAGTGGGCTGGCGCCCGTCTGCTACACCGGAGCACTCGTCGCTTGAGCCTGACCGACGCCGGCGACCTCACGCTGGCGCGCTGCCGCCGCATGCTGGAGCTGGCCGAGACGATGGAAGTAAGCAGCGGCGTCGATGCCGATACGCCGCAAGGCCTGCTGCGCATCACTTGTTCGCAATCGCTGGCGCAGGCCGCGCTGGCGATCGCCGTCACGGCCTTCCTGAAGCGCTACCCGCGCACGGCGGTCGACCTGCAGATGAATAACCGCGCCGTCAATCTGGTCGAACAGCGCATCGATCTGGCGCTGCGCATCACCAACGCGCTGGAACCGAACCTGATCGCGCGCCAGCTGGGCTGGTGCGATTCGGTGGTGTGCGCGGCGCCGTCCTACCTGGCAGAGCGCGGCTCGCCGCTGCGGGCAGAGGACCTGGCCGTGCACAACTGCCTGACCTACACGTATTTCGGCAAGAGCCTGTGGCAGTTCACGGACCGCGATGGCGAGGCGGTGTCTGTGCCGGTCAGCGGCAACCTGTCGGCCAATGAGGATTTGATTTTGCTGAAGGCGGCCGAGGAGGGCGCCGGCATCGCGCTGCAACCCTTGTACAGCGCGGCCCCTCTGATCGCCGAAGGCCGGCTGGTGGCGCTGCTGCCGGACTACGCGCCGCAGCAGATGGGCATCTACGGCATCTACACCTCGCGCCAGCACATGTCACCGGCGCTGCGGGCGATGTTGGACTTCCTGCTGGACTGGTTCGCCCGCGACCCGGCCTGGCTAGGCCACGCCACGCCGCGTTAAACTTGAAGCGCCATGATCCGCTGCTCCACATCCGCCAGCGATGGCCGGGCGGCGGGATCGGTTTGAACGCAGGCTGCTTGTAGTTCCGCCAGTGCCGCCTGCTGCGCGGCCGGCAGATCGCAACGCGCCATCAACTCATCGAGCAAATGGCCGAAGGCCCGTACTTCCAGCCGTTGCAAGCCGCCCGCGTGCGGCGCGCCCGGCGCGAACAGCGAGGCCGCGCCGAAGTCGCCCAGCAAGCTGCGGCCCTGGTCGCAATGCAGGATGTTGTGGCCGTAAAGGTCGCCATGCATGATGCCTCGTTCATGCAGGTGGCGCGCAGCTGAAGCAATGCCGCCCGCAATGCCGAATAATTCCGCCGGACTGAAGCGTTTGCCATCCGGGTAGGTGTCGCGGGTGCAGCTCTCCAGGCTGGGCGGCCCGGCCAGGTTGCCGAAGCCTGGATCGATCAACGGCATCACGCAGCCGCTCGCGCCTTCCGGGTGATCGTACACCTCGCCAAGCACTGGAATCAGACTGGGATGTTCGCCCGAACTCACACAGGCCGTCATCTCGCAGCGGGGCAGGCCATCACTGGTCACCGCGCCCTTGAACATCTTGACGGCCACGGCCCGTTCGCCGTCGGCCTGCCGCAGCGCGGCCTGGTGGATCACGCCGGATGCGCCTTCGCCCAGCTTCTGCTGGAATTGCAAGCGATCCCACGCGATACCGGCGATGCCGGCGCTGGTTTCAGCGGCCAGTTCGTCCGCCGCGCAGAAGGGATTGCCGGCGTAAGCCAGCCAGGACAGGTGCGGCATGTCGAGCAGCCAGAGCGGCAGCTCGGCCAGCTGGTTGGCCGCGATGCGCAGCAGTTCCAGCCGCGAGCAGGCGGCCAGTTCGGTTGGCAGGGCGGTGAGCCGGTTCCCCGCCAACATCAGCTTTTGCAGTTGGCCGCAGTGGCCGATGGCGGCCGGCAGTTCCTCGACCTGGTTGTCGGTCAGGATCAGCCAGCGCAGGTCCGGCGGCAGCGCGGCGACCGGAACTTCGCGGATCTGGTTGCTTTTGAAGCCGATCATCGTCAAAGCGGGGCAGGCGCCCAGCACCGCCGGCAGCGTCGTGAACTGATTGAGGGAGCAGAAAATCACGCGCAGCTTGCGCAGGCGCGGCAGGTCGTCCGGCAGCGAGGACAGGACGTTGCCCGATAAATCCAGGATTTCCAATGTGTCGGCGAGGTCGAATATCTCTTGCGGGAACTCGGTCAGGCCGCAGGACATTTGCAGGCGCTGAACGCCGGCCAGTTGTCCGGCGCGTAACTGCTCTAAGGTGTGCATGAAGGGCGGACGGGATCAGAAAGCGCTATTCTACAACCTTCGCGGCCAGCCCAAAAAGCCGTTAAATATATGGAAACATTACGCCCGAACCGCGCAGCCATGCGGTTTAAGTGAAAACGCGTACCGAAACATTTGTTACGCTTTTTGTCGCGGAATTGGTTGTTGGGATACAATACCGGTGCTATCCTGAATGACCGATTTTTGTAGTACTGAAGAACTATAGCCCTTCCCCACAACTTGATGTGCAATCCGCTAACCGGTCAGGCCGTGTCGCGGAAGGTTAGATTAACCCGCTAATTCCTCGCGAAGCGCGAAGAAAGGTGAGCAAGATGATGCAACAATATACGTCCAATTCCTACCTGTTTGGTGGGAACGCACCGTACGTCGAAGAACTGTACGAGGCGTACCTCAACAACCCAGGTTCCGTGCCAGACAACTGGCGCGCCTACTTCGACGCCATGCAGCACGTGCCGGCCGTCGACGGTTCCAATAAGCCAGACGTCGCCCACGCTTCGGTCATCGCCTCCTTCGCCGAACGCGCGAAAGCCGGCCCGATCCGCACCGTGGTTGCCTCCGCCGACGCTGAAATGGGCCGCAAGCGCGTCGCCGCGACCCAACTGATCGCCGCTTACCGCTACCTGGGTTCCCGCTGGGCCAACCTGGACCCGCTGCAACGCCAGGAGCGTCCATCGATTCCCGAGCTGGAGCCGACCTTCTACGGCTTCACCGATGCGGACATGGACACCGTATTCAACATCAGCAACACCTACTTCGGCCCCGAGACCGCGACCCTGCGCGACCTGCTGAACTTCCTGCGCGACACCTACACCCGTTCGATCGGCGCGGAGTACATGTACATCTCCGATCCGGCCGAAAAGCGCTGGTTGCAGGAACGCCTGGAATCGATCCGTTCGACCCCGAGCTTCACCGCCGAGAAGAAAAAGCACATCCTGGAGCGCCTGACCGCGGCCGAAGGCCTGGAACGCTACCTCCACACCAAATACGTCGGCCAGAAACGCTTCTCGCTGGAAGGCGGCGAAACCTTCATCGCCTCGATCGACGAAATCATCCAGCGCGCCGGCGAAAAAGGCGTGCAGGAGATCGTTATCGGCATGGCCCACCGCGGCCGCCTGAACGTGCTGGTCAACACCCTGGGCAAGTCGCCCAAGGAACTGTTCGAGGAATTCGAAGGCAAGCACGGCGACGACCTGCCGGCCGGCGACGTCAAATACCACCAAGGCTTCTCGTCGGACATCTCGACCGCTGGCGGTCCGGTCCACCTGTCGCTGGCGTTCAACCCGTCGCACCTGGAAATCGTCAACCCTGTGGTTGAAGGTTCGGTCAAGGCGCGCATGGACCGTCGCGGCGACACCCTGGGCAAGCAAGTGCTGCCTATCCTGGTGCACGGCGACGCGGCCTTCGCAGGCCAGGGCGTTGTGATGGAAACCCTGAACCTGGCGCAGACCCGCGGCTACGGCACGGGCGGCACGGTGCACATCGTCATCAACAACCAGATCGGCTTCACCACGTCCGACCCGCGCGATGCGCGCTCGACCATCTACTGCTCGGACGTCGTCAAGATGATCGAAGCACCTGTGCTGCACGTGAACGCCGACGATCCTGAAGCCGTGGTTCTGGCTTCGCAGATCGCCATGGACTACCGTCTGCAGTTCCAGAAGGATATCGTTGTCGACATCATCTGCTACCGCAAACTGGGCCACAACGAACAAGATACGCCAGCGCTGACCCAGCCGCTGATGTACAAGAAAATCGGCACCCACCCAGGCACCCGCAAGCTGTACGCGGACAAGCTGGTGGCGCAGACCGTCATCGCAGCCGATGGCGGCGAGCAGATGCAAGCGGCCTTCCGCGACGCGATGGACGCCGGCAAGCACACCGTCGATCCAGTGATCTCCAACTTCAAGAACAAGTACGCGGTCGACTGGCTGCCGTTCCTGAACCGCAAGTGGACCGACTCGGCCGACACCGCCGTGCCGATGACCGAACTGAAGCGCCTGGCCACCCGCATCACCACCGTGCCGGAAAACTTCAAAGTGCACTCGCTGGTCGAGAAAGTATTGGGCGACCGCGCCAACATGGGCAAGGGTGAACTGAACCTGGACTGGGGCATGGGCGAACATCTGGCCTACGCGTCACTGGTCGGTTCGGGCTACGCAGTGCGCCTGACCGGCCAGGACGCCGGCCGCGGCACCTTCGTGCACCGTCACGCAGTGCTGCACGACCAGAACCGCGAGCGTTGGGATGCAGGCACCTACGTGCCGCTGCAGAACATCGCCGAAGGCCAGGCGCCGTTCACCGTGATCGACTCCGTGCTGTCCGAAGAGGCGGTGCTGGGCTTCGAATACGGCTACTCGACCGCGGAACCAAACACGCTGACGATCTGGGAAGCCCAGTTCGGCGACTTCGTCAACGGCGCGCAAGTGGTCATCGACCAGTTCATCAGCTCCGGCGAAGTGAAGTGGGGCCGCGCTTCGGGCCTGGTCATGATGCTGCCGCACGGTTACGAAGGCCAGGGGCCTGAGCACTCGTCCGCGCGTCCGGAACGTTTCCTGCAGCTGTGCGCCGACAACAATATGCAAGTGGTGCAGCCGACCACCGCGTCGCAGATCTTCCACGTGCTGCGTCGCCAGATGGTGCGTCAGTTCCGCAAGCCGCTGGTGATCCTGACGCCTAAGTCGCTGCTGCGTAACAAGGATGCAGGTTCGGCGCTGACCGAACTGGCCAAGGGCGCATTCCAGACCGTGATCGGCGAAGTCGACGAGAAAATCGACGCCAAGAAAGTCAAGCGCGTGGTCGCCTGCTCGGGCAAGGTCTACTACGACCTGGTCAACGCACGCAAGACCCGCGGCCAGACCGACACCGCCATCATCCGCGTTGAACAGCTGTATCCGTTCCCGCACAAATCGTTCGCTGCCGAACTGAAGAAGTTCCCGAACCTGGCGGAAGTAGTGTGGGCGCAGGACGAACCGCAGAATCAGGGCCCATGGTTCCAGATTCAGCACAACATCTTCGAGAGCATGGACGCAGGTCAGCGCCTGGCATACGCCGGCCGCCCAGCGTCGGCATCGCCGGCTGTCGGTTACTACGACAAGCACTACGCCCAGCAAAAAGACCTGCTGGAGACGGCGTTCTCGAAGCTCAAAGGTTTCATCCTGACGAAATAGAGGTCAAAGGCGTCGTGCGAGTCGCACGACTCCTGACCAAATAATCGCACTTAATGACGGAGCGCCCTGCTGCTACGCGGCGGGGCGCCGCAACAATAAAATAAACGGAGTTTTACATGGCACAAATCGAAGTCAAAGTCCCCCAGCTGTCGGAATCGGTAGCAGAAGCAACCATGCTGACCTGGCATAAAAAAGTCGGCGACGCAGTCGCTCGCGACGAAAACCTGATTGACATCGAAACCGATAAAGTAGTTCTGGAACTGCCTGCGCCAGCCGCCGGCGTTCTGATCAAGATCATCAAGGGCGACGGCAGCACCGTGGTTGCTGACGAACTGATCGCTGTTATCGACACCGACGGCGTTGCAGCCGCCGCCGCTCCAGTAGCCGCAGCAGCTCCAGCAGCAGCCGCACCAGCACCAGCAGCAGCCGCCGCAACCGGCGGTTCCAAAGGCGACGTGGCCATGCCTGCTGCCGCCAAGATCCTGTCGGAAAAAGGCCTGAGCGCTGGCGATGTCGCCGGTTCGGGCAAAGACGGCCGCGTGACCAAGGGCGACGCCCTGGCCGCTTCCGCTCCATCGACCCCAGCCGTTGCCGCACTGGCGCCGGCCGCCGCCAAGCCGGCCCTGCAGCAAGTCGCCGCTCCTACCGTCGCCAGCCTGGGCGCACGTCCGGAAGAGCGCGTGCCGATGAGCCGCCTGCGCGCACGTATCGCCGAGCGTCTGATCCAATCGCAATCGACCAACGCCATCCTGACCACGTTCAATGAAGTGAACATGGCGCCGGTCATGGAACTGCGCAACAAATACAAAGACAAGTTCGAAAAAGAGCACGGCGTCAAGCTGGGCTTCATGTCCTTCTTCGTCAAAGCCGCTGTGGCAGCGCTGAAGAAATACCCGATCATCAACGCATCGGTCGACGGCAACGACATCGTCTACCACGGCTACTTCGACATCGGTATCGCGGTCGGTTCGCCACGCGGCCTGGTCGTGCCTATCCTGCGCAACGCCGACCAGATGTCGATCGCCGACATCGAAAAGAAAATCGGTGAATTCGGCGTCAAGGCCAAGGAAGGCAAGCTGACCCTGGACGACCTGACCGGCGGCACCTTCTCGATCTCGAACGGCGGCACCTTCGGCTCCATGCTGTCGACCCCGATCATCAACCCGCCACAATCGGCCATCCTGGGCGTGCACGCGACCAAGGACCGCGCCGTGGTTGAAAACGGCCAGATCGTGATCCGTCCGATGAACTACCTGGCAATGTCCTACGACCACCGCATCATCGACGGCCGCGAAGCCGTGCTGGGCCTGGTCGCCATGAAAGAGGCGCTGGAAGATCCGGCACGCCTGCTGCTGGACCTGTAATTTTGCCGTGACTCCCGAGGCCCGGCCGGGCCTCGGGGAATTCTCAGAGGGTCATCAATGAGCGTATCTGAAGAAATCAAGCGTTTGCACGAATTGCACCAGGCTGGCGTGCTGTCGGACGAAGAGTTCGCCGCTGCCAAGGCCCGGTTGCTGGACAAGGAAGCCTCTTCCGGCATCTCCAACGACATCACCCGATTACGCCGCTCGAACACCGATCGCTGGCTGGGTGGCGTATGCGGCGGGCTGGGCCAGATCACCGGGGTTGAATCCTGGATCTGGCGCTTGCTGTTCGTACTGTTTGTGCTGACCTTTGGCTTCGGACTCGCCATCTACATTCTGCTATGGATTTTCGTACCAGAAGAGAACTGATTGGAAAATAAAAAATGAGTAAACAATTTGACGTGGTAGTCATCGGCGCCGGTCCTGGCGGTTACATCGCGGCGATCCGCGCAGCGCAACTGGGTTTCTCGGTCGCTTGCGTCGACGCATGGGAAAATGAAAAGGGCGGCCCGGCCCCAGGCGGCACTTGCACCAACGTAGGCTGCATCCCGTCGAAGGCGCTGCTGCAATCGTCGGAGCACTTCGAGCACGCCGGTCACGCGTTCAAGGAACACGGCATCGATGTCGCCGGTCTGTCGCTGAACCTGCCGCAAATGCTGAAGCGCAAGAACACCGTTGTGAAGCAAAACAACGACGGCATCCTGTTCCTGTTCAAGAAAAACAAGGTCACCTTCTTCCACGGCCGCGCAGCGTTCGCCGGCGCCGCCACCGCGGACGGCTACCCGCTGACGATCTCCGCGCCCGCCAACGAGACCATCAACGCCAAGCAAGTGATCATCGCCACCGGCTCCAACGCCCGTGCCCTGCCGGGCGCGGAGTTCGATGAAAAACTGATCCTGTCGAACACCGGCGCGCTGGCCATCGAAGGCGTGCCTGCCAAGCTGGGCGTGATCGGCGCCGGCGTGATCGGCCTGGAAATGGGTTCCGTATGGCGCCGCCTGGGTTCCGAAGTGACCGTGCTGGAAGGCCTGCCTGTGTTCCTGGGCGCGGTCGATGAGCAGATCGCCAAGGAAGCCGGCAAGCTGTTCGCCAAGCAGGGCCTGAACATCAACCTGGGCTGCAAGATCGGCACCATCACCAAGGGCGCCAACAACGTCACTGTGGCCTACGACAACGCCAAGGGCGAAGCGCAGACCGCCGTGTTCGACAAGCTGATCATCTCGATCGGCCGCACCCCGAACACCGACGGCCTGGCCGCCGACAAGGTCGGCCTGAAGCTGGACGAGCGCGGTTTCGTGGCCGTCGACGACGACTGCAAGACCAACCTGCCAGGCGTCTGGGCAGTGGGCGACGTGGTACGCGGCCCGATGCTGGCGCACAAGGCGGAAGAAGAAGGCGTTGCCGTGGCGGAGCGCATGGCTGGCCAGCACGGCCACACCAACTTCAACACCATCCCTTGGGTCATCTACACCTCGCCGGAAATCGCGTGGGTAGGCCGCACCGAGCAGCAACTGAAGGCGGACGGCGTGGCTTACAAGGCCGGCACCTTCCCGTTCCTGGCGAACGGCCGCGCACGCGCGCTGGGCGACACCTCGGGCATGGTCAAGTTCCTGGCCGATGCGACCACCGACGAAATCCTCGGCGTGCACATCATCGGACCGATGGCTTCCGAGCTGATCTCCGAGGCGGTCGTGGCGATGGAATTCAAGGCTTCGGCTGAAGACATCGCGCGCATCTGCCACGCACACCCGTCGCTGTCGGAAGCGACCAAGGAAGCTGCGCTGGCGATCGACAAGCGCACGCTGAACTTCTAAGCAGCACCCCTAAGCGGACTGCGGGCGGACTGCGGTCCGCCCGTTTTTATTTGCGCGCCGCCACAAAGAATCGAACACATGAACGTCGAAGAGTTTTATCAGCATGCGCTGCAAGAGCGCAATTTCAAGGCCGACGCCGCCCAGCGGCGCGCGGTCGACCGCCTGCAGCTGTGCTATGACGAATGGGTGGCCTACAAGGGCCAGCGTTCCAGCACGTTCAAGCGGTTGATCAATCGTCCTGGCGTGCCGAAAGGCGTCTACATGTGGGGTGGGGTGGGGCGCGGCAAGTCCTTCTTGATGGACAGCTTCTATTCGGTGGTGCCGCTGGTGCGCAAGACGCGCCTGCACTTCCACGAGTTCATGCGCGGCGTGCACCGCCAGCTCGACGAGCTGACCGGCGTCGCCAATCCGCTGGACGAAGTGGCCAAGCGCATCGCCAAGAAATACCGTTTGATCTGTTTCGACGAATTCCACATCTCGGACGTGGCCGACGCCATGATCATGTACAACCTGTTGAGCGCATTGTTCGACAACGGCGTGTCCTTCATCATGACCTCGAACTACGATCCAAAACTGCTGTACCCGGACGGCCTGCACCGCGACCGCATCCTGCCGACCATCCAGCTGCTGTACGACAAGCTGGACGTGATGAACATCGACGCCGGCGTCGACTACCGCGGCCGCGCGCTGGAGCAGGTCGATTCCTACCTGACGCCGCTCAACGCCCATACCGACGAGGCGCTGCGCGAGGCCTATGCCCGCATCGCCGAGACCGCCGACGAAGATCCTGTGGTGCGCATCGAGGCGCGCGAAATCCGTGCGCTGCGCCGCGCCGGCACCATCATCTGGTTCGACTTCAACACCCTGTGCGGCGGTCCGCGCTCGCAGAACGATTACCTGGAAATCGCCAGCCGCTTCCATACCGTGATATTGTCCGGGATTCCGATGATGTCGGCCGCGATGTCGTCGGAGGCGCGGCGCTTTACCTGGCTGATCGACGTGTTCTACGACCAGGGCGTCAAGCTGCTGATGTCGGCCGAGGTGGAGCCGGAAGAGCTGTACACCAACGGCACGCTGGCCAACGAATTTCACCGCACGGTGTCGCGCATCGTCGAGATGCAATCGCGCGAGTACATGGATAAAGAGCAGCGCGCCGCGGCCGGCGCGCTGGCGTGATGCAACAGGAAAAAAATATGAGACCAAGTTTGAAACCGCTGGGCGAGATGATTGCGGTCGCCGCGCTGGCGGCCCTGGCGGCGCTGGCCGCGCCGGTGCAGGCCGAGACGGCCGGCCAGACCCATTCGGTCGAGCAGGCCAACGCCACGCTGGAGCAAGTGGCCAAGGACCGTGCGGTGGTCCAAGACGAATTCGCCGCCAGCGAGAGCGTGTGCTACACCAAGTTCTTCGTCAACCACTGCCTGGACCAGGCCAAGGAAAAGCGTCGCGCCGCGCTGGCCAAGTTGCGCGCCACCGAGGTGGAGGCCCAACATTTCAAGCGCGCCGACTCGGTCGAGAAGCGCGACGCCGACCTGGCCGAGCGCGCCCGCAAGGATGCGGCAGACGAAGCGCAACGCGCAACGCTGCCGCCCAAGGAAGCCAAGGTCGTGGATGAAACGCCGCGCCCGGCGCCTAACGGCGGCAAGCTGGTGAACCGCGAAGCCGAGCATGCGGCCAAGGTCAAGCGTCAGGCAGAGCAGGACGCGGCCGACGCCGGCAAGCGCGCCGCCAATGTCGCCGCGTTCGCGCAGAAACAGGCTGAATCGGAAAAACGCCTGGCGCAGGTCGCCAAGAAGAAGGCCGAAAGCGACGCCAGGCGCGCCGCGCATGAGGCGTCCGAGAAGAAGAAGGCGGCAGCCGCCGAGGCGGCCGCTGCCGCGGCCTCCGCCAGGAAGTAGCCAGCGTGCCGCGCCTCAGACCGCGCGGCGCATTTTCTGGATGGTGTAGTTCGGAATTTCCTTGGGCTGTTCGACCAGTTTGATGATGGCCATCGAGCAGTTGTCGCCCTTGCCCTGGGCGCGTTCGCCGGCCTTGCTGATCAGGCGTTCGGCTGCCTGGCGCGGCGTGTTGCGCGCCACGGCCGCGGCCAGTTCCGTGTCCTTGAATAATTGCCACAGCCCGTCCGAGCACAGCAGGAAAGCGTCGCCCGCCTGCAAGCCGTCGTGGTAGCCGGCCGTCACGAAGGGGGCGTTGAAGTTGTTGCCCAGTGCGTTGTTGAGCAGCTTGGAGCTGCGGTGGCGCTTGGCCGCTTCCAGCGGCAGCTTGTCCTGCTGGACCAGGTGTTCGATGTAGGCGCCGTCGTTGCTGCGCATGGCGCAGGTCTCGCCGTCAAAGCGGTACACCCGCGCATCGCCGACATGGGCCCACACCGCCTGGCCGGCCGGCGTCAGCACCATCAGCGCCAGCGCGCTTTGCGGTTCGGCAGTCTTGGCGATCGGGTTCATCTTGATGACCTGGTGCGCTTCCTCGGCTATGTTCCGCATCAATTCTTGCAGGCGCGGAATGCTGGGCGTGTCGCCGACGCGCATTTCGTCGAACAAGTGTTTGCTGGTCAACAGCACCTGGTCCGAGCCGATGGCGCTGGTGTTGCCGTCGGCTAGCACCGCCATCACATAGCCGGGCGCCTGGGCGGCCGTGTACAGGGCCACCCGGTCGTTTTGCTGGGACCGGTTTCCAATATGTTGGGCAGTGCCTGCTTCTATTTTGTATGCGCTCATATGCGACACTGTATCCTAGACGACGGGTGAGCGATCATTATGTTGGCGGCAAGCCCGCCGTAGATTAAACTATGCACCGTGTCGCAGTTTGTTTGCAATACTTTTGTTGTTCCAGTGAAACTATTTGTGTGGGTAAAGACTGAGAATTATGACTGATGTACAAGATATCCAGCGTCGTCTGATAGAACTCGACGTCGAACACCGCGATTTGGACGCGGTCATCGACCTGCTCACGCTGGACGGCCATCACGACCAGCTGCAATTGCGCCGCCTCAAAAAGCGCAAGCTGCAATTGAAAGACCATATCACTCTGCTGAAAATGCAATTAGTGCCCGACGTTCCGGCCTGAGTCCGGCTCAGCGCCACAACTAAGTTTACCTTGACCGACCACCTTCCCACGCCCGCCGACACCATCCCCGCCGTAGTCGGCGCCACGCCCGACCAGCCCCCCGGAAAACATGACGCCGAGGTCGAACGCCTGTTCGGCGCCGGTGGACCGCTGGGGCCGGCTGTGGGCGAGTACCGTCCGCGCCGCTCGCAGACCGAGATGGCCAAGGCGGTGGCCGACGCCATCGCCAACCAGACCACGCTCATCGCCGAGGCCGGCACCGGCACGGGCAAGACCTTCGCCTACCTGGTGCCGGCGTTGCTGTGGGGCGGCAAGACCATCGTTTCCACCGGCACCAAGAACTTGCAGGATCAACTGTTCCTGCGCGACATCCCGACCGTGCGCGCCGCCTTGCAGGCGCCGGTGTCGGTGGCGTTGCTCAAGGGCCGCTCGAATTATGTCTGCCATTACCATCTGGAACGCACGCTGCAAAACGGCCGCATGACCTCGCGCGACGACGTCGGCCACCTGCGCGAGATCTCGCGTTTCCTGAAGATGACCAGCTCCGGCGACAAGGCCGAACTGGCCCGCGTGCCGGAAAATGCGCTGATCTGGAACCTGGTGACCTCGACCCGTGACAATTGCATGGGCGCCGAGTGCCAGTATTACCAGGATTGCTTCGTCATGAAGGCGCGCAAGGAGGCCCAGCAGGCCGATGTGGTGGTGGTCAACCACCACCTGTTCTTCGCCGACGTGGCGCTGAAGGATTCCGGCATCGCCGAGTTGCTGCCGTCCGCCAACACCGTGATCTTCGATGAGGCGCACCAGTTGCCGGACACCGCCACCTTGTTCTTCGGCGACACGTTTTCCACCTCGCAGGTGCTGGAATTGTGCCGCGACGTGCTGGCCGAAGGCTTGTCCAATGCCCGCGACGGCGCCGACTGGGGCAAGGTCGTCACGGTGGTGGAGAAGGCCGCGCGCGACCTGCGTCTGACTTTCCCGCAAGATATCGTCCGTTTATCGCTGCCGCAAATCGCGCCGTCGAGCGACTTTTTCCCGGCTTTGCAGACGCTGAAGGATGAGCTGGATGGCATGCTGGCGGTGCTGGAAACCCAGGCGGCCCGCGCGGAAACGCTGGAACAATGCCGCCAGCGCGGCCTGGAACTGGCGCAAAAATTAAAAGACTGGAAATTCGATCCCAAGGCGCGGGTGGAAAAAGGCGCCGAGGCGGTGTTCTGGGTCGAGGCTTATGCGTCGTCCCTGCAGCTGCACAAGACGCCTTTATCGATCGCGCCGATCTTCAACGGCCAGCGCGAAGGCGTGCCGCGCAGCTGGATTTTCACCTCCGCGACCTTGGCCGTGAAGAATGATTTCAGCCATTTTTCCGAGCAAATGGGACTGGACGGCGAGCCGTCGAAGACCTGGCCGAGCCCGTTTAACTACGAGCAGCAGGGGATTTTGTACGTCCCGCAAGGCTTGCCGGACCCGAATTCCATGGGGTACACCGACGCCGTGCTGGACCATGCGCTGCCGATTATCGAAGCGGCGGGCGGAAAAACTTTCCTTTTGTGCACGACTTTGCGCGCCGTCAAACGCGCCGCAGAGCGTTTGCGCGACGAATTCGAGAAGCGCGGCCTGCCATATCCGCTGTTTGTCCAGGGCGACAAGGGCCGCACCGAGCTGCTCGATCAGTTCCGCAAGGCGGGAAACGGCGTGCTGATCGGCTCGCAAAGCTTCTGGGAAGGCGTCGACGTGCGCGGCGATGCGCTGTCTTTAGTGATTATCGACAAGCTTCCATTCGCGCCGCCGGACGATCCGGTGCTGGCCGCGCGCATCGAAGTGATGGAAAAACAGGGCAAGAACGGCTTCATGCATCACACTTTGCCGGAGGCGATTATTAACCTGAAGCAAGGTGCCGGTCGTTTGATCCGCGACGAAGGCGATCGCGGCGTGCTGATGTTGTGCGATCCGCGGGTGATTTCCAAGCCGTATGGCAAGCGAATCTGGCAGAGTTTGCCGTCCTTCAAGCGCACCCGCGAACAGGCGGAAGTGATCGAATTCTTTAAAAACAAGAATTCCGATCAGTAACTTTTAGTATCAAACTTGGCGTGAGCGGCGAACCCCGCAAAGCCAACCGGGGTCGGACCCCATGCGGGGTCCGACCCCAGCGGAGCGCAGTGCGGGGTGACAGTTTGCCGCTAAGGCAAGATCACAACCTTCCCCGTGATCTTCCTGGCCGCCATGTCGTTGAGCGCCTGCGCCGTCTCATCCAGCTTGTACCGGCCCGAAATATGCGGCTTGATCTTTCCCTCTTGCAACCATCCCATCAACTGACGCATGCCGGCCAGGTTGGCCTTCGGCTCGCGCTTGACGAACTCGCCCCAGAACACGCCGACCAGTGACGCACCTTTGAGCAAGGTCAAATTGAGCGGCAGTTTCGGAATGTCGCCGTTGGCGAATCCCACCACCAGATAACGCCCGCGCCACGCAATCGAGCGGAACGCCGGCTCCGCATATTCACCGCCGACCGGGTCGTAAATCACGTCCGGACCCCGGCCGCCGGTGGCCGCCTTGATGGCTTCGCGCATATCCTCTGTGCTGTAGTTGATCAGCACGTCCGCGCCATGCGCTTTGCACACTTCCAGCTTCTCATCGGTCGAAGCGCAAGCAATGACGCGGGCTCCAAGGGCTTTGCCGATCTCGATCGCAGCCAGCCCCACACCGCCAGCCGCGCCAAGTACTAGCATGGTCTCGCCAGCTTTTAGCGCGGCACGGTCCACCACCGCATGATGCGAGGTGCCGTAGGTGAGGGTGATGGCCGCCGCCGTCTCGAAATCCATACCGGGCGGCATGGGCGCCAAGGCTTGCGCGGACGCCACTAGTTGTTGCCCAAAACCACCGGTCGGAGTGAAGGCGATGACCTGGTCACCTGGCTTGAAAGTTGTCACATCGTCAGCAACCGAGCGCACCACACCGGCCACTTCGCTGCCTGGAACGAAAGGCAACTCCGGCTTGAATTGATACTTGCCCTGGATGATGAGTACGTCCGGAAAGTTCACGCCGGCCGCTTTGACATCGATCACAACCTGTCCCGGACCGGCTTGCGGATCGGGCAATTCCTGGACGGTGAGAGTGTCCGGCAATCCCCAGCTTTGACATACGACAGCTTTCATGGTGGTCTCCTTGGTTTAAAAATAGAACGGTCGTTAGATTTTTATGATACCTGAATCCGCCACCGTTTTGCGCAAAGTTCGGCCTGCCGCACGTTTGCGTTTGCACAAAGTGTCGACTGAGGCGATTGTTAGAGTTGGTTAAACGCTGCAACTCTGTAGGGCAGCAACGGAGGATGTCATGACTATCCGTCACGGCTGCTTTTTCAGTTATGCACACGGCCAGCACGCGTACATGAGCAAGTTCAAGAACGATCTGGTCGAAGCGCTCAAGTGCTACCTGGAGCCGCACTTCGACAACGAGAACGAACTCTTTGTTGATAGCGAGCAACTTGGCGGCGGAGACGACCTGGACCAAAAGATCGCGCGCGCCATGTGTGAGAGCGCTTGCATGATTGTGATTTATACACCGAAGTACGAAGCCCACGCCTACACCCGCCGCGAGTTTGCAGCAATGCAACTTATTGAAGGTGAACGCAAGCAGTGGTACCCGCTGCCCAGCCACCTGATCATCCCCGTCATCATGACCCGCCACCCGGACGGTTTGCCGCCGCAAATTTCCGGACCCGGCATGTATGTCGATTTTTCCCGCTACACGCTGGCCAGCGGCGATCTGAAAACCAATCCCGAATTTCTGCCGGACATAGAAAAAATTGTTTTGCGCATTGCCGAGCATTACCACTACCTAAAACGATGCACGCCGCCGGGGCATGACTGTGGCCGTTTTGTCATGCCGGAGATCCCGCCTGAATGGCGTGCACATCCTCCTCCACACTTCCCACGCTAAAGGTTTGCCATGGATATCACTGCCTTGTCGCTGCCGCCGTTGACTGGAACCGGCGAAGTCGTCACTTTCTATTCTTACAAGGGCGGGACGGGGCGCACGATGGCCCTGTCCAATATCGCCGTGTTGTTGGCGCGACAACAGAACGCCACCACGCCGGTATTGATGATCGACTGGGACCTGGAGGCGCCGGGCCTGCATCATTACTTCGACCACCACGACGAGGGGCCGGGCGTGCTGGAACTGTTCGAAGCTTGCCGCGAGCAACTAATGCGCCGACGCAAGGGGACGGCGGCGCTGCTGGACGAGGAGGAGCTGGCGCGCGAAGTGCTGGCCGCCGTCGGCTGGGAGCAGTATGTCAGCCGGGTCGACCAGAGCAGCCAGCTGTACCTGATGCGCGCCGGCCGCTTCGACGACAGCTACGGCGAGCGGCTGGCGGCGATGCACTGGGACGAGCTGTTCAACAGCTGCCCGGCGCTGTTCCGCAGCTTTGCCGACAATCTGGCGCGGCATTTCCGTTACGTGCTGGTCGATTCCCGCACCGGCCGCACCGACAGCGCCGGCATCTGCACGACCTTGCTGCCGCGCAAGCTGGTGGTGGTGTTCACGCCCAACCGGCAAAGCCTGGAGGGCGTGCAGGCGCTGGTCACCCGCGCGACCGCCTATCGCCGCAGTCATGAAGACGAACAGCGGCCATTATTGGTCTATCCTCTGCCATCGCGCATCGAAATGGGCGACAGCGCGCAGCGCGCGCAATGGCGGCGCGGCGACCAGCAGCAGCGCATACTGGGCTACCAGCCGATCTTTGAACAGTTGCTGTGTTCCTGCTACGGCATGTCGCAGATGTCGCTGGACAGTTATTTCGACGAAGTCCAGCTGCAACAGACCCGCACCTTTGCCTACGGCGAGCAGCTGGCGGTGCGCATGGATCAGGGCGGCGACCGTTTTTCGCTGACGCGCACCTTCGAAGCCTTCCTCGACTGGCTGGGCGGCGGCTATTTCCCGTGGCAATCGAGCCGCGAGATTCACCTGCTGGCCTCGATCGGCGATGCGCGCCGGGCGCTGGAGGATGGCGGTGTGCGGGCGCTGTCGCAGCCGCTGGCGCGCGACCTCAACCTGCTGGGCGAACTCTATCGTCGTGAAGGACGGCTGCGGCAAGCGCTGGCGTGTTTCGAGGAGAGCATGAGCCTGCGCCAGCGCGGCCTGGGCGAAGACCACCCCGACACACTGGCCAGCAAGAGCAATCTGGCCGGCGTGCTGCGCGTGCAGGGCCAGCTGGACGAAGCGCAGTTCCTCGAAGAATGCATCGTCGAGGCGCGCGAGCGCCTGCTGGGGCGCGAGCATCTCGATACGCTGGCGGCGCGCGCCAACCTGGCGGCCACGCTGGCCGAGCAGGGGCGGGCGGCCGAAGCGCTGGCCATGCTGGACGCGGTGCTGGACGCCTATCTGCGCCTGCTGGGCTCGGAACACCTGCTGACCCTGGCCTGCAAGGCCAGCCGGGCCGACATGCTGTTCCGGCGCGGCGACAGCGAACACGCCCGCATCGCGCAGGAGCAGGTGCTGGCGGCGCGCAAGCGCCTGCTGGGCGCCGAGCATGCCGATACCCTGCGCAGCAAGACCGCGCTGGGCTGCACCTTGCTGCGGATGCAGGAGCTGGAAGCGGCCGGCAGCCTGTTCGAGGCGGTGCTCCAGGCGCAGATCCGGCGCCTGGGGCCGGACCACCTGGACACCCGCAAGGCGCGCGCCCAGCTGGCGGACGTGCAGGTGCAACTGGGCGGGCCGGTCGGCGGGCGGATGGGCGAGCCGGCGCTGGTGCCGGAGCTGCATCAGGACGCCGCCGGGGCCGATTACGGCGACGCGTTGTCCCGGCCGCCGCTCCCGCGCGAGCGGCCCGGCGCCAGCGACTTGTGGACCCGCGCGGCCGAAGAGTTGCTGGCGTTGGACGGCCATTTGTCCGCTTCCCGGCCGCCGTCGCGCTAACGCAAATTTATCTGGTTTGGAGGCCGCAGGTACGCGCAGTCAGGCCATTGCTTCAGGTAAAATCTCCGTATGAGAATCCTGATCAGTAATGACGACGGCTACCTTGCGCCGGGCATCAACGCGTTGGCGGAAGCCCTGGCGTCCATCGCCGACATCGTGGTCGTGGCGCCGGACAGCAACCGCTCCGGCGCTTCCAATTCGCTGTCGCTGGACCGGCCGCTGTCGGTGCAGCGCGCGGCCAATGGTTTCTACTTTGTCAACGGCACGCCGACCGACTGCGTCCACGTGGCGCTGACCGGCATGCTGGACTACAAGCCCGACCTGGTGGTGTCCGGCATCAACAACGGCCCCAACATGGGCGACGACACGCTGTACTCCGGCACCGTCGCCGCCGCCACCGAGGGCTATCTGTTCGGCATCCCGGCCATCGCCTTCTCGCAGGGCGCCTACGGCTGGGAGCACATCGACGACGCCGCCCGTCATGCGCGTGACATCATCCAACGCTATTATGCAACGTTGCCGGCGCCGTATCTGCTCAACGTCAACATCCCGAACCGGCCCTACGACCAGCTGACCAATCCGGTCGCCACGCGGCTGGGCCGCCGTCACCAGGCCGAGCCTGTGATACGGGCCAGGGACCCGCGCGGCAAGGAAATTTTCTGGATCGGCCCGCCGGGCGCGACCAAGGACGCAGGCGAGGGCACGGATTTCTTTGCCTGCGCCCAGGGCCAGACCTCGATCACGCCGCTGCAGATCGACCTGACCCACAAAACTCAACTCGATGCATTGGCAAAGGCCCTGGCATGAACGACAAGAACCGTAGTTTTCCCCTCCCGCTATCCTCGGTAGTCGATAAGGGGGCCAGGAAGGCGACGGTGTTCGCGCCGGTGGCGACGCCGCAGACGGCGACCCAGAACGCGGCCCGCCACGTGGCGCCGCAGCACGGTTATGCCACGCCGCGGCCGGTGGCGGCGCCGTCCAAGTCGCACAGCTACGCGATGGAACGGGCGCAGCCGGTGGCGGCGCCGGCGCCGCGCGGCAATCCGCTGGTGTCGGACGCGGTGCGCCGCGCCATGGTGCAGCGCATCGCCAGGCAGGGCGTCAAGGATGCGGTGGTGCTGGCGGCGATGGAGAGCGTGCCGCGCCATCTGTTCATGGACGAGGCGCTGGCCTCGCAAGCCTACATCGACGCCTCGCTGCCGATCGGCCACCACCAGACCATTTCCCAGCCCTACATCGTGGCCCGCATGATCGAGGTGATGCGCAACGGCGGTCCCTTGCAGCGGGTGCTGGAGATCGGCACCGGTTGCGGCTACCAGGCGGCGGTGCTGTCGTGCGTGGCGCAGCAGGTGTATTCGATCGAGCGCATCAAGCCGCTGCACGAGCTGGCCAAGTCCAATCTGCGGCCGCTGCGCGTGCCGAACCTGCGCTTGCACTACGGAGATGGTATGCTAGGCCTGCCGCAAGCGGCCCCGTTCGACGGTATCATCCTGGCCGCGGCCGGCCTGGAAGTGCCGCAAGCACTGCTGGAACAGCTGACCATCGGTGGCCGGCTGGTGGCGCCGGTGGGCGTCCGCGCGCAGCACCTGGAATTAATTACACGCATCGGCAAGGCAGAATGGGCCAGCGTCACGCTGGAAGACTGCCATTTCGTGCCGCTGCGTCCGGGCACGATATGACGTGCCCGTATCATTAGACTAAGATGAGAATGACAAATAAAAGTAACTTGCTCGCCATGAGCTTTGCGCTCGCTTTATTGAGCGCCTGCAGCACCACCCCGAATCAGGCACCGGTCGTCGACCGCACCGTGCCGCCTCCAGTCAAGCCCGCCACCCCCAGCGAAACGGCGCAGATCGCCCGCGACGAGCGCGGCCTGTACACCGTCAAGAAGGGCGACACGCTGATCCGCATCGCGCTGGAATACGGCCAGAACTACCGCGACCTGGTGACCTGGAACAACCTGGCCAACCCGAACGATATCAAGGTCGACCAGGTGCTGCGCGTGCTGCCGCCCGACAGCGCGGCCAACGGCGTGCAGACCGGCGCCATCGTCATGCCGCCGGTGGAAAAGACGCCGCCGGCCCCGCCCGTGGTCAAGAAAACCGAGCCCAAGGGCGAGAAGAAGCCGTACTCGGACAGCGCGCTGGCCGAACTGCAGCGCGCCGACAGCAACGGCAACGGCAAGGCCGAGGGCAGCGTCAAGCCGGCACCGGCGCCATCGCCCGCCGTCACCGCCGCGCCGCCGGCCGCCGCCGGTACCGCCGCCAGCGCCGACGATGAAAAATTGAGCTGGATGTGGCCGTCCGACGGGCGCGTCATCGCCACCTTCGACGAGGGCAAGAACAAGGGCGTGGACATCGCCGGCAAGGCGGGCCAGCAAGTCGTGGCTGCCGGAGCCGGAAAAGTGATGTATGCCGGCAGCGGCATCCGTGGATATGGTAATCTCGTTATTGTGAAACACAGTAATAGCTTGTTGTCGGCCTACGCCCACAATCGTACTATTGTGGTCAAGGAAGGCCAGAGCGTGACCAAGGGACAAATGATTGCTGAAATGGGCGATTCGGATGCCGATTCCGTCAAGCTGCACTTTGAGATCAGGCAGCAGGGCAAACCGGTGGACCCGTCCAGATTCCTGCCTAACCGCTAGCTGAACCATGACACAGACGCCGCACGACCCGATGGATGACGACGCTGCCCCGGACGAATTTCCGGACGAGGGCAATGATGATGTCGCCATCGAAGCTGCGGATGGCGAGGCGGAAACCGTCGAGCCGGGCGCGGTGCTGGAAAGCGTCGACGAACTGAAAAAGGTGCTGGCGGCCGAACTGTCGACCGACACCACCCAGCACTACCTGAACCAGATCGGCACCCGTCCGCTGCTGACGGCGCCGCAGGAAGTGCACTACGCCACGCTGGCCAAGGCCGGCGACTTCAGCGCCCGCCAGACCATGATCGAGCACAACCTGCGGCTGGTGGTCTCGATCGCCAAGCACTACATCAACCGCGGCGTGGTCCTGCTCGACATGATCGAGGAGGGCAACATCGGCCTGATGCGCGCCATCGACAAGTTCGAGCCGGAGCGCGGCTTCCGCTTCTCGACCTACGCCACCTGGTGGATACGCCAGAGCATCGAGCGCGCCATCATGAACCAGGCCCGCACGGTGCGCCTGCCGGTGCACATGGTGCGCGAGCTGAACCAGATCCTGCGCGGCAAATACCACCTCGAAGCCCAGCACCACAACGGCAAGGACGCCACCGCCGAGGACATCGCCGAGCTGGTCGGCCGCCCGGTGGAGGAGGTGCAGGACATCCTGGCGCTGTCCGAGCACGCCACCTCACTGGATGCGCCGCTGGACAACGATCCGCAATCGTCGCTGATGGACATGTTGCCCGGCGACGCCGACGACAGCCCGGACGCGCGCGCCGAGCACCACGAGATGACCTTGCTGGTGCGCGACTGGTTGACCAAGCTGCCCGACAAGCAGCGCATCGTCATCATGCGCCGCTTCGGCCTCGACAACGACGATCCGGCCACGCTGGAAACGCTGGCCGAGGAAATGGGCGTGACGCGGGAGCGGGTGCGCCAGATCCAGCAGGAAGCGCTGGTCAAGCTGAAGCGCGCCATGGCCGCGCGCGGCGTGGTGCGCGATTCCCTGCTGTAGTTCATTCCCATTCTGCTATCATGTTGGCCCCGGCATTTAAGTGCCGGCGCCAGCCATTCCCTATCCAACATTGAACGTTATGCAAGAAAATACAATCTTCATCAAGTCGCTCGACATGGACGCCCGCGGCGTCGGCCATCTGAAAAATGAAGATGGCTCCCAAGGTAAAGTGGTGTTTGTCGAAGGCGCGCTGCCTGGCGAGACGGTGAAATTCACCACGTTCAAGAAGAAGAAAAACTGGGAGATGGCGCGCATGGACGAGCTGCTGCACGAATCCCCCATGCGCGTGAAGCCGGAGTGCGTGCACTTCGAGATGTGCGGCGGCTGCTCGATGCAGCATCTGGAGCCGACCGCGCAGGTGGCGATCAAGCAGCGCGTGCTGGAAGATAACCTGCAACACATCGGCAAGGTGCGTCCGCTGTCGGTGATGCGTCCGATGTACGGCCCGACCTGGGGCTACCGCTACCGCGCGCGCCTGTCGGTGCGCCACGTGGCCAAGAAGGACACGGTGCTGGTCGGCTTCAACGAAAAGAAAACCATCTTCGTGGCCGACATCAAGAGCTGCCTGATCCTGCCCAAGCATGTGTCGGACCTGCTGCTGCCGCTGCGCGCGCTGATTGGTTCGCTCACCTTGTTCGACCAGATTCCGCAAATCGAACTGGCGATCGGCGAAGGCGTGACCGCGCTGGTGTTGCGCATCATGTCGCCGCTGGGCGACGGCGACGATGTCAAGCTGAAGGCTTTCGCCGACCAGCACCATATCCAGTTCTGGCTGCAGACCAAGGGCCCGGAAACGGCCGCCCCCTTCTATCCGCTGGACCAGCCACTGTTCTACCGGCTGCCGGAATTCGGCATCAAGATGCCGTTCAAGCCGGTCGACTTCACGCAGGTCAACCACTACATCAACCGCGTGCTGGTGGTCAAAGCCCTGCGCCTGCTGGACGTGCAGCCGGAAGACCGCGTGGCCGACCTGTTCTGCGGCCTGGGCAACTTCACGCTGCCGCTGGCCACGCAGGCGCGCGAGGTGGTCGGCATCGAAGGCCTGACCTCGCTGACCGAACGCGCGCAGGACAACGCCAAAGCCAACGGCCTGTCGGACAAGACCACCTTCTACACCCGCAACCTGTTCGAGGTCACCGCCGATCACCTGGTCGAACTGGGCAAGTTCGACCGCATGCTGATCGACCCGCCGCGCGACGGCGCCATGGCGCTGAGCGAAGCGCTGGTGGCCCTGAGCCAGACCCGCGCCGACCTGCTGCCCAAGCGTATCGTCTACGTTTCGTGCAGCCCGTCGACCCTGGCGCGCGACGCCGGCATCCTGGTCAACGCCGGCTATGTGCTCGACAAGGCCGGAGTGATCAATATGTTCCCGCACACCTCGCACGTGGAATCGATGGCCGTATTTAATCTGAGTTGATGCGCCGGCCTGATGTTTTTTCTGTAATATTGTTGACTTTGCCGGGGGCGTTTGCAACACTGGTCTGATTCCTCATCAGCACCGGAGATGGCATGCGCCTCCTGTCCCGCTTTATCGGCATGGCCGCCTTGTGCAGCCTGCCGCTGGCCGTCCTGGCCCAGACTTCCGTCACCTCCTTTTCTCCCTCCGGCGTCGTTAAAGGCGTGCGGCAGGCGACCGCGCGCTTCAGCGGCCAGGTGGTCCCGCTGGGCGACATGCGGCTGGGCGATCCGTTCACCGTCGAGTGTCCGGAAGAGGGCAAGGGCCGCTGGATCGACGGCAAAAACTGGAGCTACGATTTCGTCCGCGACCTGCCGGCCGGCGTGGCGTGCAGCTTCACGCTGAAGCAGGACGCCAAGGACCTGGCGGGCAAGCCGCTCGCCGGCGAACGCCGCTTCGCCTTTAACACCGGCGGTCCCGCCATCGTGCAGTCGATGCCGCGCGAGGGCGCCTCGGATATCGACGAGCAGCAGATCTTCATCCTCGGCCTGGACGCGCCGGCCAGCGACGAAACGGTCGCCGCCCATGCATGGTGCCGCGCCGAGGGTATCAACGAAAAAATCGGCGTGCGGGTGCTGGCCGGCGCGGAACGCGAGCAGATACTGGAGCAGCGCAAGTCCTTCATGGACCGCTACCTGACCGTCTACTTCAAGGCGCGCGGCGTGGTGTGGGGCGCGACGGCGACGGTGCGCAGCAAGCGCCTGGAAAAGCTGCCGCTGGCGGTCCTGCAGTGCAAGCGCCGCCTGCCCGCCAACGCGGAAGTGTCGCTGGTCTGGGGCGCGGGCATCGCGGCCGACAGCGGCATCGCAACCACGCAGGAGCAGACCTGGACGTACAAGACGCGGCCTGAATTCAGCGCCAAGTTCAGTTGCGACAGGCTGAAAACCAACGGCGGCTGCATTCCCTTCCTGCCTGCGCGCCTGGAGTTCACGGCGCCGGTCCGCATGGCCGATGCCCTGGCCGTCAAGCTGACCGGCCCTGGCGGAAAAGTCTTCAAGGCCAGCGTCGACAAGGAAGAAGCCAAGGCCGATTACGTCAACTCGCTGACCATCGACGGCCCGTTCCCGGAGAAGTCCAAACTGATGCTGTCGCTGCCGGCCGGCCTGAAGGACGACGCCAAGCGCCCCTTGTTGAACCAGGCGCGCTTCCCGATGACGGTGCTGACGGATGTGCAGCCGCCGCTGGTCAAGTTCCCGGCGCGCTTCGGCATCATCGAGGCCAAGGGCGACCGCCTGCTGCCGGTCACGGTGCGCAATGTCGAGGGCAGCCTGGCCGGACGCACGTCGCGGGTCGACGGCGCCGCCTTGCGCGTCAACGACAGCGGCGTCGCGCAGGATGAGCAGGACCGCCAGATCATGTCCTGGCTGCGCCGCATGTCCGGCTATGGCTGGGAACCGCAGGAACTGTATGGCGACGCGCTGTATCAGCCGCTGCTGGGCGAGAGCAGGAAGGCGCCGGTCGGCGCGGTCGAGCGCTTCACCATGCCCAAGCCGGGCGGACGCCAGGCGTTCGAGGTGGTCGGCATCCCGCTGCGCAAGCCGGGCTTCTACGTGGTCGAACTGGCCAGCCCCAGGCTGGGCGCGGCGCTGAACGTCAAGCCATCCACCGCCTATATCAGCACTGCTGCCTTGGTGACCAATATGGTGGCGCACTTCAAGCGCGGCGCGCGGTCGTCGCTGGTGTGGGTGACGTCGCTGGACAAGGGCAAGCCGGTGCCACAAGCGCAGGTGACGGTGCGCGATTGCGCCGGCAAGCAGATATGGCAGGGCGCCACCAACAGCATGGGCGTGGCAGGCATCGCACAGGAACTGCCGGAGAGCAGCTGCGAATCCGCCGGCGGCTACTTCATCAGCGCGCGCAATGGCGCCGACATGACCTTTACGCTGTCCAGCTGGACGCGCGGCATCGAGAGCTGGCGCTTCAACCTGCCGACCGAAGGCAGCAACGCCGACAACGTCATCGCCGTCACGGTGTTCGACCGCACGCTGCTGCGCGCCGGCGAGACGGTGCACATGAAGCACTTCCTGCGTCGTCATGTCAATCAAGGCATCGCACTGGTCGGCGGGCACGACGCCGCGCACAAGGCGCAGCCGGGCAGCATCTTCGTCATGCATGAAGGGAGCGAGCAGAAATATGAGCTGCCGATCGCCTGGAGCGCCAACGGCAGCGCGGAAAACCAGTGGGTGATCCCGGCCGACGCCAAGCAAGGCTGGTACACCGTCATGCTGGGCGGCCGCACGGCGGGGCGCTTCCGCGTCGAGCAGTTCCGCGTGCCGACCATGAAGGCCGTGCTGCAAGGGCCGAAGACGCCGGCCATCCAGGCGCCGGCGGTGGATCTGGATGTGCAGCTCAGTTATCTGTCCGGCGGCGGCGCCGGCGGCGCGGCGGTGCAGTTGCGCACCGTGGTGCAGGACAAGGCGGTCAGCTTTGAGGACTATGCGGACTTCACCTTCAGCACCGGCGATGTCAAGACCGGCGTGGAGCGCAGCAACGGCGCCTTCGACGAGGATGAGGGCATGTTCGAGGAAGGCGAGGCCGATGCCGATGCCAACGGCGGCGCGGTCAGCGGCCTGTCCGGCATCAAGACCCGCAGCCTCACACTGGACAAGGCCGGCGGCGCGCGGGTCAAGCTGGACCAGCTGCCGACGGTGCAAACGCCGCACGACCTGACGGCCGAAATGTCCTACCAGGACGCCAACGGCGAGACGCTGTCCGTGTCGACCCGCATTCCCCTGTGGCCGTCCAGCTACGTGATCGGCATCCAGCCGGACGGCTGGGTGCTGAGCAAGGACGCGCTGAAATTCCAGGTGGTGGTGCTGGACCTGCAAGGCAAGCCGGTGGCCGATGCGCCGGTGTCGGTGGACTTCTTCCAGCGGCAGTCGTACTCGCACCGCCGGCGCCTGATCGGCGGCTTCTACGCCTACGAGAACAACAACGAAGTCAAGGCGCTGGGCGCCGCCTGCGAAGGCAGGACCGACAACAAGGGGCTGCTGATCTGCCAGGTCAAGGCGCCCGCGTCGGGCAACCTGATCCTGCGCGCCAAGACGCAGGACGGCCAGCAGCGCGTGGCGATGACCAACCGCGAAACCTGGGTGGCCGACGGCGCCGACTGGTGGTTCAACGCCACCGACAACGACCGCATCGACCTGCTGCCGGAGAAGAAGCGCTACGAGCCCGGTGAAACGGCCAGCTTCCAGGTGCGCATGCCGTTCCGCGAAGCGACCGCGCTGATCACCGTGGAGCGCGAAGGCATCATCGACACCTATGTGCGGCCGTTGTCGGGCAGCTCGCCGGTGTTCACCATCCCGGTCAAGAACAGCTACGCGCCGAATGTGTACGTGTCGGCGCTGGTGGTGCGCGGCCGCGTGGCCGGCGTGCAGCCGACCGCGCTGGTCGACCTGGGCAAGCCCGCCTACAAGCTGGGCATCACGCCGCTGCGGGTGGGCTGGTCGGCCAATGAGCTGAAGGTGCAGGTCACGGCCGACAAGCCGGTCTACAACATCCGCGACAAGGCCACGGTGGCGGTCAAGGTCACGCGCTCGGACGGCACGGCGCCGCCCGCCGGCGCCGAGGTGGCGCTGGCGGCGGTCGATGTCGGCCTGCTGGAGTTGATGCCCAACACCAGCTGGGATCTGCTGGAGGCGATGATGCAGCAGCGTAGCCTGCAAGTGGAGACGGCGACCGCGCAGATGCAGGTGGTCGGCAAGCGCCACTTCGGCCGCAAGGCCGTGCCACACGGCGGTGGCGGCGGCAAGGGCGCGGGGCGGGAGCTGTTCGACACGCTGCTGTTCTGGAAGGCGCGCGTCACGCTGGACGCCAATGGGGAAGCCACGGTGCAGGTGCCGATCAACGACTCGTTGACGGCCTTCCGCATCGTCGCCATCGCCAGCGCCAACGCCGATTTGTTCGGCACCGGCCGCACCGAGGTGCGCAGCTCGCAGGATCTGATACTGCTGTCTGGCCTGCCCGCGCTGGTGCGCGAGGGCGACCGGTTCCGCGCCGGCTTCACATTGCGTAACACCACGAATGCCGCCGTCAAGGTGGCGCTGAGCGCCAATGCGGGCGGCAAGGCGTTGGCGCCGCAGCAGGTATCGCTGGAGGCGGGGCAGGCGCAGGATATCGGCTGGGATTACCAGGTGCCGCTGTCCGTCAGCACGCTGGCGTGGGACGTGAGCGCCAGCATCGTCGCGGAAGGCGAGGGCGGTGCGGCGACGCACGACCGTCTGAAGGTCAAGCAGAAGGTGGTGGCGGCCGTGTCGGTGCGCACCACGCAGGCGACCTTGCTGCAACTGGACGGCAAGCAGTCCATGCAGGTGCGCCTGCCGGACGACGCGCTGCCGGGACGCGGCGGCGTGCAGGCGCAGTTCAGCGCCAGGCTCGGGAGCGACCTGCCGGGCGTGCGCGACTACATGAGGGATTATCCATACCGCTGCTTCGAGCAGGTCAGCTCGCGCGCCATCGCGCTGCATGACAAGGCGATGTGGCAGTCGGCGGTCGATACGCTGCCGGCGCACCTGGACGCCGATGGCCTGGTCAAGTACTTCGCCAGCATGCAGCAGGGTTCCGACACCTTGACCGCCTATGTGCTGTCGGCCTCACAGGAAGCCGGCTACGCCATTCCCGATGAACTGAAGGGCCGCATGGAGAGCGGCCTGATGGCCTTCGTGCAAGGCAAGGTGACGCGCTACTCGTCGCTGCCGACCGCCGACCTGGCGATCCGCAAGATGGCCGCGCTGGAGGCGCTGTCGCGTTCCAACGGCATCTTGCCGGAAGCGCTGGAGTCATTCTCGGTCGAACCGAATCTGTGGCCGACCTCCGCCGTCATCGACTGGTACCTGGTGCTCAAGCGTTCGCCCAAGCTGCCGCAGCACGCGCAGCGATTGGCGCAGGCGGACCAGATCCTGCGTTCGCGCCTGAACCTTCAAGGCACGACGATGGGCTTCTCGACCGAACGCACCGACGACTGGTGGTGGCTGATGGCCTCCGCCGACAGCAACGCCAACCGCTTGCTGCTGGCAATGGTCGACAACCCGGCCTGGAAGGAAGACATCGGCCGCCTGGCGCGCGGCGCGCTGGGGCGCCAGAAGAAAGGCCGTTGGGGCACGACGGTGGCCAATGCCTGGGGCACGCTGGCGATCGACCGGTTCTCGCAGAAGTTCGAGAACGTCGCCGTGACCGGCACCAGCAGCGCCACGCTGGCGCAGGCCAGCAAGAGCATCGCCTTCGGCGGCGCGACCAAGGGTGGCAGCGTGCTGCTGCCATGGCCGCGCGGCAGCGGCGAGTTGGAACTGGCCCACGCCGGCACTGGCAAGCCGTGGGTGACGGTGCAGACACTGGCCGCGCTGCCGCTCAAGGCGCCGGTATCGAGCGGCTACAAGATCGCCAAGACCATCACGGCGGTGGAGCAGAAGAAGGCCGGCGTCTGGTCGCGTGGCGACGTCTATCGCGTGCATCTGGACCTGGAAGCACAGTCGGACATGACCTGGGTGGTGGTGGATGATCCTATCCCGGCCAGCGCCACGGTGCTGGGCTCGGGCCTGGGACGCGATTCGCAGCTGCTCAGTAGCGGCAACAAGAGCAGCGGCTGGACGTGGCCGGTGTTCGAGGAGCGCACCTTCGAGGGCTATCACGCGTTCTACCAGTTTGTCCCGAAAGGCAAGTGGAGCGTAGAGTACACTGTGCGCTTGAATAATCCGGGCCAGTTCAACCTGCCAACCACGCGCGTCGAAGCGATGTACAGCCCGGAGATGTTTGGCGAAACGCCGAACGCACCGATGAGCGTTAAATGAAACTGATTGCAGCAACCGTGCTGGCGCTGGCCGGCGTCGCCGGCCCGGCCGCATCCGCCGCTGATGCCGGCGTGCCCACGCCGGCGCAGGTGCGCGCAGGCTACCGCTCGTCGGAAGCGCAGCTGCTGGACCGTCACGGCCAGCCGGTGCAATCGCTGCGCATCGACATGAAGGTGCGCCGCCTGCCGTGGGTGGCGCTGGCCGATATCTCTCCCAGCCTGCCGGCGGCGGTGCTGCAAGCCGAAGACCAGCGCTTCTATGAGCATGGAGGCGTCGACTGGAGCGCGGCCACCAAGGCCGCTTGGGATAATCTGTTCCGCAGCCGGCCGCGCGGCGCCTCCACCATCACCATGCAGCTGGCCGCCCAGCTGGACCCGCATCTGCAGGCATCGGCCAAGGGCCGCAGCTGGGGCCAGAAGTGGGACCAGATCAAGGCCGCCCGCCAGCTCGACGCCACCTGGACCAAGCCGCAGATCATGGAAGCCTATCTGAACCTGGTGTCCTTCCGCGGCGAGCTGCAAGGCGTGGGCGCGGCGGCACGCGGCTTGTTCGGCAAGGCGCCGTCGGGACTGAACCTGACCGAATCGATGATCCTGGCCAGCCTGCTGCGCGGGCCGGGCGCGGCGCCCAAGGTGGTGTGGCAGCGCGCGTGTGCGCTGTCGCGCGAGCTCAAGGCGCCGGCCACCTGCAGCGAGATCGAGCTGCGGACCTTGATTGCGATGGGCCGCCCGTTGCTGGCGGCCGAGCTGCCGCAGGCGCCGCAAGTGGCGCAGCAACTGCTGACCAGCGGTGGCCAATCGGTGCGCAGCACGCTCGATGGCGATTTGCAGCGATTTGCGCAAACAGCCCTGCGCCAGCAGTTGATGACGCTGAGGGAGCGCAACGTCAACGACGGCGCGTTGGTGGTGCTGGATAACGCCAGCGGCGAGATACTGGCCTACGTCAGCAATTCGGGTGGCGGCGAGGTCGATGGTGTGGCGGCGCTGCGGCAGGCAGGGTCCACGCTCAAGCCCTTCCTGTACGAGCTGGCGCTGGAGCGCAAACTGATCACGGCGGCGTCGGTGATGGATGATACGGCGATCGACATCTCCACGCCGTCCGGCCTGTACATCCCGCAGAACTATGACAAGGACTTCAAAGGCCACGTCAGCGTGCGCACCAGCCTGGCCAGTTCGCTCAACGTGCCGGCGGTGCGCACATTGGTGATGACCGGCATGGAGCGCTTCTACGAGCGCCTGCATGACGTGGGATTGAGCAGCCTGACCGAGTCGCCGGATTACTATGGCTATTCGCTGGCGCTGGGTTCCGCAGAGGTGTCGCTGCTGGAGTTGAGCAACGCCTACCGCACGTTGGCCAACGGCGGCATGTACGGTGTGGTGACATTGGCGCCGCGCGCTGCTGCCGCGCCTTCGTCGCGCCGGGTGCTCGATGCCAGAGCCGCCTTCATCGTCGGCGACATCCTGTCCGACCGCGCCGCGCGCAGCCTGACCTTCGGCCTGAAGAACGAGCTGGCCACCACATTCTGGAGCGCGGTCAAGACCGGTACCAGCAAGGACATGCGCGACAACTGGTGCATGGGTTATTCGGACAAATACACGGTCGGCGCCTGGGTCGGAAATTTCGATGGTCAGTCGATGTGGGACGTTTCCGGCGTCACCGGCGCGGCGCCCGTGTGGCGCGATGTGATGGACTACCTGCACCGAGGCCAGGCCAGTCGCGCGCCGCAAGCGCCGGCCGGCGTGCTGCGCCAGCAGATCGTCTACCAGCCGGCGCTGGAGTCGGCGCGCGGCGAGTGGTTCATCGCCGGCACCGAAACGCCGGTCATCGCGTTGGTGCAGGACACGCAGCGTGCGCCCAAGATCCTGTATCCGGGCGAAGCCAGCATCATCGCCATCGACCCCGACATCCCGGACGCCGTGCAGCGCGTGTTCTTCCAGGCCCAGGCAGGGAAGGGGCTGTACTGGCGCCTGGATGGCGCCGACCTGGGCCAGGCCAGCGCCGACTACGCCTGGCGCCCCAGCCCCGGCCCGCACCATTTGGCCCTGATCGACGCCAACGCCCGGGTCGTCGCCAGCACCCGCTTCCACGTCCGCTAACCGTGGGGGTCAAGTCTGACATTCGGACACGGCCTCTGCCGTAGCCGTTGCTACGGCAGAGGCCGTGTCCGAATGTCAGACTTGACCCCCGCCATAAAAAAAGCCGGCGCTGGGCCGGCTTTCGAGGGTGTTGCGGGTGCGCTTAGTCGCGGTTGCCGCCGAAGATGCCCAGCAGCGACAGCAGGTGGACGAAGATGTTGTACACGTCCAGGTAGATGTTCAGCGTGGCGCGGATGTAGTTGGTCTCGCCGCCGTTGATGATCTGCTGTACGTCATACAGGATGTAGGCCGAGAAGATCGCGATCGCCACCACCGAGATCACAATCGCCAGCGCCGGGATGCCCAGGAAAATGTTGGCGATCGAGGCCAGTAGAATCACCACCACGCCCGCAAACAGCCAGTTGGCCATGCCCGAGAAGTCGCGCTTCGAGACGGTGGCGATGGTCGCCAGCACCGCGAACACCGACGCCGTGCCGCCAAACGCGGTCATGATCAGGAAGCCGCCGTTGGAGAAGCCCAGGATGCGCGACAGCAAAGGCGTCAGCATCAGCCCCATGAAGAAGGTGAAGCCCAGCAGCAGGGCCACGCCCAGGCCGGAATCCTTGTTCTTTTCAATTGCCCAGATGAAGCCGAAGGCCACCGCCAGGAACAGCAGCGTCATCAGCCCGCCGCCCAGCGGCAGGTGCAGCGAGACGCCCAGCACCGCGCCAAAGATGGTCGGCACCATCGACAGCGCCAGCAGCCAGTAGGTGTTGCGCAGCACTTTGTGCTGCACCGACTGGCGGCTTGCCGCCAGGTCGTAGGTGTTTTGCATGTTGTTCATAAGGAACCTCCTTCAGAGTGATTCAAATACCGCTTGCCAAAAGGATAGCACGCCGGGGTAAAAATGCGCAAAACAGGCCCCGAAACCCGCTTAAAGATGGCTTAATCTAGCCATAGTCCTAATATTTGCCCGCCAATCCGGCAAATATGGCCGCTCTTGCAAGCTTATCTACGCCCGATTCTCGGTATATGGGGTGTTCTATGGTAAAATCAAAGGTTGATTGAGTTATCAATTTTGTTTTAAACCTTTCTTTTTATTGGAGTTTTTTAAATGGCAATCGAACGCACCCTGTCGATCATCAAACCAGACGCAGTTGCAAAAAACGTCATCGGCCAAATCTACAGCCGTTTCGAAGGCGCTGGCCTGAAGATCGTTGCTGCTCAAATGAAGCAACTGTCGCGTGAAGAAGCTGAAGGCTTCTACGCTGCGCACAAAGAGCGCGGCTTCTTCAAGGATCTGGTTGACTTCATGGTCTCCGGTCCTGTCATGATCCAGGCGCTGGAAGGCGAAAACGCAGTCCTGAAAAACCGCGAACTGATGGGCGCTACCGATCCTAAGAAGGCAGAAAAAGGCACCATCCGCGCCGACTTCGCCGACTCGATCGACGCTAACGCTGTTCACGGTTCCGACGCTGTCGAAGCCGCCCAAGTTGAAATCGCTTACTTCTTCGGTAAGTAATTTTTAGTAGATCCGTTTCCGCGCCGCGGTGCGGAAACGGAAAAAATGATTAGTACTGTTTTGAACCAGAATATGAACGCACCTCTGACCAACTTGCTGGACTTCGATCCCGCGCAACTTATCGCTTATTGCGCCGAGTTGGGAGAGAAGCCGTTCCGCGCCAAGCAACTGCAACGCTGGATCCACCAATTCGGTGCGTCGGATTTCGACAGCATGACCGATCTGGCCAAGTCGCTGCGCGACAAACTGAAAACCCGCGCCCACGTCACCGCACCGGCCGTCATCAGCGACCACACGTCCACCGACGGCACCCGCAAGTGGCTGGTCGACGTCGGCAACGGCAACGCGGTCGAAACCGTGTTCATCCCGGAAGAGAACCGCGGCACGCTGTGCATCTCGACCCAGGCCGGCTGCGCCGTCAACTGCCGCTTCTGCTCGACCGGCAAGCAGGGCTTCTCGCGCAACCTCAGCGTGGGCGAAATCATCGGCCAGCTGTGGATGGCGGAATTCGAACTGCGCCGCACCAAGGGCATCGAGCCCGGCCCGAAAGGCGAGCGCCAGATCACCAACGTGGTCATGATGGGCATGGGCGAGCCGCTGCTGAACTTCGAGCCGACCGCCACCGCCCTCAAGCTGATGCTCGACGATAACGCCTACGGCCTGTCGCGCCGTCGCGTCACGCTGTCCACCTCCGGCGTGGTGCCGATGATGGACAAGCTGTCGCAGGAAGTGCCGGTGGCGCTGGCCGTCTCGCTGCACGCCTCGAACGACAAGCTGCGCGACAGCCTGATCCCGCTGAACAAAAAATACCCGCTCAAGGAGCTGATGGCCGCCTGCAAGCGCTACCTGGAATTTGCGCCGCGCGACTTCATCACCTTCGAGTACTGCATGCTCGACGGCGTCAACGACTCCGACGACAACGCCCGCGAACTGCTGGCCCTGGTGCAGGACCGCGAGTTCGGCGTCAACTGCAAATTCAACCTGATTCCGTTCAATCCCTTCCCGGAATCGGGCCTGCTGCGCTCCAAGAACCCGCGCATCAAGGCCTTCGCCCAGATCCTGGTCGACGGCGGCATCGTCACCACCATCCGCAAGACGCGCGGCGACGACATTGACGCCGCTTGCGGCCAGCTGGCCGGCGAAGTCCAGGACCGCACCAAGGTCGCCCAGCGCATGGAAAAAATGGCCGAGTACCAGCAGAAATTCGGCGCCGACTTCGGCAAGATCGTGGAGATCCGTTCCTGATGACCTTCCTGGCGCAGCGTAGCCGGCTCAGCCTCGTCGCCTTGTGCGCGGCGGGGGCGTTGGCCGGCTGCGCGTCGTCGGGACCGGAGCGTGGCAAGAGCGGCCAGGCCGAGCTGACCACCGTATCGGACCAGACCGCCGTGCAGCGCAAGGTGGAAATCCGCATGCAGCTGGCGGTCGGCTACTTCGAGCAGGCGCAGTACACCTTCGCGCTGGACGAGGTGAAGCTGGCGCTGGCCGCCGATCCGAACTATGCCGACGGCTACGGCATGCGCGGCCTGATTTACCAGGCGATGGGCGAGCAGGGCCTGGCCGAGGATAACTTCGTGCGCGCCCGCAAGCTGGCGCCGGCGAATCCGGATTTGGCCAACAATTACGGCTCTTTCCTGTGCCAGGCCGGCCGCGTGGCCGAGGCGCTGCCGCTGTTCGATGCGGCGCTGGGCAACCGTGCCTACCGTTCGCCGGCCAACGCCGCGAACAACGCCGGTTCCTGCGCACTGAAGATCAAGGATTACGCCAGCGCGGAGCGTTATCTGCTGCAAGCCTTGCAGTTGACGCCCGACCTGCCGGCCACCAACGCCAATCTGGCGCGGGTTTATTTTGAAAAGCGCGATTATGTGCGCGCCAATTTCTTCATTACCCGTCTGAACAAGGTGGCAAAGATGGAGAGCCTGACGGCCGATGTGCTGTGGCTCGGGATTAAGGTGCAGCATAAAGTGGGCGACACGGGTGCGGAAACCAGCTGGGCGACGCAGTTGCGCCGCCACCACCCCGGTTCGACCGAGTATGCTGCTTATCAACGTGGGGCGTTTGATGAGTGAGACAGGGATACCAATGAATTCAGAGTGGGCAGAACCGCCAAAGGACCAGGGCAGCAGCCTGGCCGCGCCCGGAGCACAACTGGCAGCCCAGCGTGAAGCGATGGGATTGACGGTCGAACAGATTGCCGATCAACTGAAACTGGCGCCGCGCCAGGTCAAGGCGCTGGAAGCAGGCGACTATGCCGCGCTGCCCAATATGGCCGTGGTGCGCGGCTTTGTGCGCGCCTACGCCAAGGTCGTGAAGCTGGACGCCACGCCGCTGGTGGCGATGATCGAAGTCATCTCGCCAACCAGCCACGAAGCGGCGCCGCCGCGCAAGGAAATCGCGGCCACGTTCACCGAGTCGCGCTTCCCGTCGATGACGGGACGTTCGCCTGGTCCTGCCGCATGGCTGGTCGGCGTTGCGGTCGTGGTGGTGGTGGCCGCCGCCGGCGCCTACGCCTACCAGGCAGGGTTGATACCGGCCACGCTGTTCCAGCGTTCGGACAAGGATGCAGCGGCCAGCGCCGCCGTCGAGGCGCCCAAGCCGGCCGATGTGGCGGTCGCGCCGATCGAAACCGCGCTGATTAAGCCGGGCCAGGAAACGGCGCCGTTGCAGTCGCCAAGCGTGCCGCTGATTTCGGTGCCGCCGCAAGGCGCGGCGACGGATGCGGCGCCAGCGCCGGCAACCACCGCGCCGGCCGCAGCAACGCCGGCGCCAGCGCCGGCTCCAGCCACGCCGGTCGCGCAGGTGGTGCCGCCAGCCGCCGCCGCGGCGACGGCCAACGGCAGCCAGCTGGTGCTGAAGGTAACGCAGGATTCGTGGGTGGAAATCCGCCGCCCGGGCACGACGCCGCTGATCTCGCGGCTGGTGAAAGCCGGCAGCACCGAGACCTTTGACATCAAGGACCCGGCGCTGCTGATCGTCGGCAAGCCGAGCGGCGTGGAAGCCACGCTGGGCGGCGCGCCGCTGGCGTTGCCGCCGGTCGCGGGCGGTACGATTTCGCGCGTCAATATCAAATAAGTCAAATAAGTCAAATAAGTTAAAAGCACGAGTACAACCATGTCTTCAACGCAAACAGCTATTCCTTCGGGACCATTGAATCGCCGCGCCAGCCGCAGCGTGCTGGTTTCGCACGGCCAGCGCAAGATCTGGGTGGGCGGCGACGCCCCAGTGGTGGTGCAGTCGATGACCAATACCGACACCGCCAACGTGATCGAGACCGCGATTCAGATCAAGGAACTGGCGCGCGCCGGTTCGGAGCTGGTGCGCCTGACGGTGGACCGGCCGGAAGCTGCGGCCGCGGTGCCGTACATCCGCGAACAGCTGGACAAGATGGAGATCGACGTGCCGCTGGTCGGCGACTTCCACTACAACGGCCACACGCTGTTGAACGATTATCCCGACTGCGCCAAGGCGCTGTCGAAGTACCGCATCAATCCCGGCAACGTCGGCAAGGGCGCCAAGCGCGACACGCAGTTCGCGCAGATGATCGAAGTGGCCGCGCGCTACGACAAGCCGGTGCGCATCGGCGTCAACTGGGGCAGCCTGGATCAGGCGCTGCTGGCCCGCATCATGGACGAAAACGCCGGCCGCGCCGAGCCGTGGTCCGCACAGGCGGTGATGTACGAGGCGCTGATCACCTCGGCCATCGAGAACGCCGTGCGCGCCGAGGAACTGGGCCTGGGCCGCGACAAGATCATCCTGTCGTGCAAGGTCTCCGGCGTGCAGGATTTGATCGCCGTGTACCGCGAGCTGGCCAAGCGCTGCGACTATCCGCTGCATCTGGGCCTGACCGAGGCTGGCATGGGCAGCAAGGGCATCGTCGCGTCGACGGCCGCGCTGTCGGTGCTGCTGCAAGAGGGCATCGGCGACACCATCCGCATCTCGCTGACGCCGGAACCGGGCGGCGACCGCACCAGGGAAGTCGTGGTCGGCCAGGAGATCCTGCAGACCATGGGCCTGCGCAAATTTACGCCGATGGTGATCGCCTGCCCAGGTTGCGGCCGCACCACCTCGACCACCTTCCAGGAACTGGCCGACAACATCCAGACCTATTTGCGCGACCAGATGCCGGAGTGGAAAAAGACCTATCCGGGCGTGGAGGCGATGAACGTGGCCGTGATGGGCTGCATCGTCAACGGTCCCGGCGAATCGAAGCACGCCAACATCGGCATCAGCCTGCCGGGCACCGGCGAATCGCCGGCCGCGCCGGTGTTCGTCGACGGCGCCAAGTTCGCCACCTTGCGCGGTGAGCGCATCGTTGAAGAGTTCCAGGAAATCGTACTGAATTACGTGAAAAAGAATTATGTCCAAAACTGAAAAAATTGTCGCCGTCAAAGGCATGAACGACATCCTGCCGGCCGATTCGCACCTGTGGCAGCTGTTCGAGAACACCGCGCAATCGGTGGTGCAGAGCTACGGCTTCCAGCAGATCCGCACGCCGATCGTGGAAAACACCGCGCTGTTCTCGCGCGCCATCGGCGCCGTGACCGACATCGTGGAAAAGGAAATGTACTCCTTCGAAGACTCGATGAACGGCGACAAGCTGACCCTGCGCCCTGAAGGCACGGCCGGCGTGGTGCGCGCGGTGATCGAGCATAACCTGGTCTACGAAGGTCCGAAGCGCGTCTGGTACACCGGTCCGATGTTCCGCCACGAGCGTCCGCAGCGCGGCCGCTATCGCCAGTTCTACCAGTTCGGCTGCGAAGCCGTCGGCTTCAACGGCCCGGACATCGACGCCGAGATGATCATGCTGTGCCGCCGCCTGTGGGATGACCTGGGCCTGGAAAACATCCGCCTTGAACTGAACTCGATCGGCGACGCCGAAGAGCGCGCGCGCCACCGCGTCGACCTGATCGCCTATCTCGAAAAGCACGAGGACGTGCTGGACGCCGAAGCCAAGCGCCGCCTGCACAGCAACCCGCTGCGCATCCTCGACACCAAGAATCCGGCGCTGCAGGAAATCGTCACCGCCGCGCCCAAGCTGCTGGACTACTTGGGCGAGGAATCGTTGGCCCACTTCAATGGCGTGCGCAAGATCCTCGACCACAACAACATCCCGTACGTGATCAACCCGCGCCTGGTGCGCGGCCTCGATTACTACAACCGCACCGTGTTCGAATGGGTGACGGACGCACTGGGCTCGCAAGGCACCGTGTGCGCCGGCGGCCGTTACGATCCGCTGATCGCCTCCTTCGGCGGCAAGCCGACGCCCGCCGTCGGTTTCGCGATGGGCATCGAGCGCCTGCTGGAGCTGATGAAGGAAGCCGGCGAGCCGGCCGCGCCTGACCAGTGCGACGTCTACCTGGTGCATCAGGGCGAGGCGGCGCAGCTGCAAGCCTTCGTGCTGGGCGAGCGCCTGCGCGACGCCGGCCTGGATGTCGTGATGCACGCCTCGACCGCCAACGGCCCTGGCAGCTTCAAGACCCAGATGAAAAAAGCCGATGGCAGCGGCGCCTCGTTCGCCGTCATCATCGGCGAGGACGAAGTGGCCAACCACACCGCCAGCGTCAAGGCGATGCGCGCGGAAGAGGGCAGCGCCCAGCAATCGACGGTGCCGTTCGACGACGTCGTCGATTTCGTGGTCGACCAGATCACCGACAGCGGCGACCATCACCACCACGTGCACGACGAGCATTGCAATCACTAAGCCGTACTTTTAATAACCTCGCATTTCCTTTAACCTCTAGCAGACGAACTGACATGGCATACGATCTCGAAGAACAAGAACAAATTGCGACCCTCAAAGCATGGTGGGACAAGTACGGCAATCTGACCTCGTGGGTGCTGATCGCCGGCCTGGCCGCGTATTCGGGCTTCACTGGTTGGAGCTACTACCAGCGCAGCCAGGCGACGCAAGCCGCCGCGCTGTACGACGAAGTGCAAGCGGCCGTGAACGCGAAAGACAACGCCAAGGTGCTGCGCGCCGCCGGCGACATGGAAAGCAAATTCGGCAACACCGCCTACGCTTCGATGAGCGCACTGGTGGCGGCCAAGAGCAGCTTCGAAGCGAACGACATCAAATCGGCCAAGGCCCAGCTGCAGTGGGCGGCGGAACACGGCGGCGACGAGTTCAAATCGGTGGCCAAGGTGCGCCTGGCCGGCCTGCTGCTGGACGAGAAAGCCTACGACGAAGCGCTGAAGGTACTGGCCGGTGAAGTGGCGCCGCAGTTCGCCGGCACCGTGGCCGACCGCAAGGGCGACATCCTGGTCGCGCAGAACAAACTGGTGGAGGCCCGCGCCGCCTACCAGGCCGCGCTGGACGCGACCGACAAGAAAAACCCTGGCCGCCAGCTGATCCAGCTGAAGTTTGAAGCCATCGGCGGCTCCGTGCCGGCCGCCAAGGACGCAGCGTAATTCATCGGCGCCGGCCATGTCAAGCATAGCCGGCGCCTCCAGATCAAGGTTAAAAAATGCGTATTACCGAAAAAGTTATTGCTGCAAGCGTGTTTGCGATGTTGGCCGGTTGTTCCTTGTTCTCGTCCAAAGATACCAAGAACCTGCCGGCGCCGCTGGTGGAACTGAAGGGCGGAACCACGCCCAAGACGGTCTGGAAATACTCGATGGGCAAGGCCGGCACCGCCGTCTTTACCCCGGCCCTGGCCGGCGACAGCCTGTACGTGGCCGACGCCGGCGGCGCGCTGGCCCGCCTGAACGCGGCCACCGGCAAGGAGCAGTGGCGCGTCAAGACCGGCACCGACCTGACGGCCGGCGTCGGCACCGACGGCGAGGTGGTTGTGGTCGGCGGCGTCAAGGGTGTTATCCTTGCGTATGACGCCAGCGGCAAGCAGCTGTGGAAAGGCCAGGCGTCGAGCGAAGTGCTGTCGTCGCCGGTGGTTGGCGGCGGCGTGGTCATCGTGCGCAGCGTCGACAACCTGATCACCGCGTATGACGCCAAGACCGGCGCCAAGCGCTGGAACGTCACCCGCACCACGCCGGCCTTGACCCTGCGCAACGCGCCGGGCATGGTGGTCAACGGCCCGAATGTGTACGTGGCCCAGCCGGGCGGCAAGCTGCTGGCGCTGGTGCTGGCCACCGGCCTGCCGCGCTTTGAAGTGGTGGTCGGCGAACCGCGCGGCGCCACCGAGCTGGAACGCGTCACCGACATCGCCGGTACCCCGGTGATCCTGGAAAAAGATGTGTGCGCCGTGTCGTACCAGGGCCGCGTGGCCTGTTTCGACGCCGTCACCGGCGCGCCGCACTGGAGCAAGCCAGCCTCGTCCGATGTGGGCGTGGCGGTGGACCAGCGTTTTGTATTCGTCTCCGACGACAAAGGTGAAGTTGCAGCCTACAGCCGTGAAAACGGCAGCAACGCCTGGAAGAACGACAAGCTGGCTTACCGCCGCCTGTCGACGCCAGTTTCCTACGGCCGTGCAATTGCCGTGGGCGACTACCAGGGATATGTCCATCTCCTGTCACGGGAAGATGGCGCATTAATAGGTCGCGCCGCGACCGACGGCAGCCCGATCCAGTCGGACCCTGTCATCGCCGGCACGAATTTGATTTTCCAAACCCAATCAGGGACAGTGACCGCTCTCGCGGTCGAGTAATAAAATGAAGCCGGTAATCGCACTAGTGGGTCGACCCAATGTAGGGAAATCGACCTTGTTTAATCGTCTGACCCGCTCGCGCGATGCGCTGGTGGCGGACTTGCCTGGGTTGACGCGCGATCGTCACTATGGCGAGGGCCGTGTCGGCGAACGTCCCTTCCTCGTCATCGACACGGGCGGCTTCGAGCCGGTCGCCAAGGAAGGCATCATGCATCAGATGGCGCTGCAGACCAAGCAGGCCGTGGCCGAAGCCGACATCGTCGTGTTTCTGGTCGACGGCCGCCAGGGCCTGACGCCGCATGACAAAACCATTACCGACTTCCTGCGTAAAAGCGGCCGTCCGGTCATGCTGGTCGTAAACAAGTCGGAAGGCATGCGCTACACCGCCGTCGTCGCCGACTTCTACGAACTGGGACTGGGCGAGCCTTACTCGATCTCGTCGGCGCACGGCGACGGCGTCGCCGACCTGGTGGAGGAGGCGCTGGACCTGGCCTTCGCCCAGCGTCCGGACGATCCCGAAGAACTGGAAAAGATCGAGCACGGCATCAAGCTGGCGCTGGTCGGCCGTCCCAACGTCGGCAAGTCCACGCTGATCAACACCCTGCTGGGTGAAGAGCGCGTGATCGCCTTCGACATGCCGGGCACCACCCGCGATTCGATCGAGATTCCGTTCGAGCGCGAAGGCAAGCAGTACACGCTGATCGACACGGCCGGCATCCGCCGCCGCGGCAAGGTGTTCGAGGCGATCGAGAAATTCTCGGTCGTGAAAACCCTGCAATCGATCTCGGAAGCGAACGTGGTCGTGCTGATGCTCGACGCCCAGCAGGATATCTCCGAGCAGGACGCCCACATCGCCGGCTTCGTGCTCGAGACCGGCCGCGCGCTGGTGATCGCCGTCAACAAGTGGGACGGTCTGCGCACCGACGAGCGCGACGAGATCAAGATCGACATCGACCGCAAGCTGGACTTCCTGTCCTTCGCCAAGATGCACTTCATCTCGGCGCTGAAGTCGCAGGGCATCGCTCCACTGATGAAGTCGGTTGAAGCGGCCTACGCCGCCGCCATGTGCAACCTGTCGACGCCGAAGCTGACCCGCGCCCTGATCGAGGCCGTGGAGAAGCAGGAGCCGCGCCGCAAGGGTTCGATCCGTCCCAAGCTGCGCTATGCGCACCAGGGCGGCATGAACCCGCCGGTGATCGTCATCCACGGCAATGCCCTGGACGCGGTCGGCGAGCCGTACAAGCGCTACCTGGAAAAGCATTTCCGCGACACCTTCCAGCTGGTGGGCACGCCGCTGCGCATCGAACTGCGCACCGGTAAAAACCCGTTCGCAAAAACTCAGTCGAAATAAGCGGTTTTTTTTGCAGGTGCGCCCTGCAAAAAAGACAAAAACAGGTTACAGTGGCTTAGAAGCACCATTCCCGGCATGGCGAACGGTGTTTCAGCGAAAATTGTTTGACTTTCGCTGGGCCACGTACTTGAAATTAAGCGTTTCGCCTCCAATTCCAACACAACAACATAAAATGGAGCTGTTATGAGCAACAAAGGGCAACTGTTACAAGACCCATTCCTCAATGCCTTGCGCAAAGAGCATGTTCCTGTCTCGATCTACCTGGTCAACGGCATCAAGCTGCAGGGCCATATCGAATCGTTCGACCAGTACGTCGTACTGCTGCGTAACACCGTGACCCAGATGGTTTATAAGCACGCCATCTCCACCGTGGTACCGGCACGCGCCGTCAACCTCAACATTGAATCCGAAGCGGAATAAGCGCTTGCACCACTGCTTCTTCTCAACTCGCCCAGCCTTGACCGTCGTATGCGCGCAGCTCTAGTCGGTATCGATTTCGGTCAGGGCGACTTCGCCGCCAGCGTCGAGGAACTGAACCTGCTGGCACGCTCGGCAGGTGCGGAACCGGTGACGACGATCACGGCCAAGCGTTCCTCACCGGACGCCGCCTATTTCGTCGGCAGCGGCAAGGCCGATGAAATCGGTCTGGCCGTGCTGGATCACGGCGTCGAAATCGTCATCTTCAACCACGCCCTGTCGCCTGCCCAGCAGCGCAACCTGGAAAAGCGCCTGAACATCCGGGTGCTGGACCGCACCAGCCTGATTCTCGATATCTTCGCCCAGCGCGCCGCCTCCCACGAGGGCAAGCTGCAGGTGGAGTTGGCTCAGCTGCAGCATCTGGCCACGCGCCTGATCCGCGGCTGGACCCACCTCGAGCGTCAAAAGGGCGGTATCGGTTTGCGCGGCCCCGGTGAAACCCAGCTCGAGACCGACCGCCGTCTGATCGGCGAGCGGGTCAAGGCCCTGCGCGCGCGCCTGGACAAGCTGCGCAAGCAGCATGAAACCCAGCGCCGTTCGCGCGGCCGCAGCCAGACGTTCTCGGTGTCGCTGGTCGGCTACACCAATGCCGGCAAGTCGACGCTGTTCAATGCCGTCACCAAGGCTGGCGTGTATGTCGCAGATCAATTGTTCGCCACGCTGGACACCACCTCGCGCCGTGTGTACATGGGGCAGGAAGTGGGCAACGTGGTGATCTCGGACACGGTCGGTTTCGTGCGCGAACTGCCGCACCAGCTGGTGGCGGCGTTCCGCGCCACGCTGGAGGAGACCATCCATGCCGATTTGCTGCTGCACGTCGTCGACGCTTCGTCGCCGGTGCGCATGGAGCAGATCGAACAGGTCAACCTGGTGCTCAAGGAAATCGGCGCCGATCATATCCCGCAGATCCTGGTGTGGAACAAGATCGACGCCGCCGGGCTGGAGCCGTCGGTCGAGCGGGATGAATATGATAAGATTTCCCGCGTTTTCCTCAGCGCGCGCACCGGTCAAGGACTGGACCTTTTGCGCGGCGCCATCGTGGAGTGGGCCAAGAACGCGCCGGGTGCCCGGCTCAATCAGGCTTATGACCTTGGCGACACTGGCGAAGAAGCAGCGGAACCGGATAGCAGTCCCACCCTCACTCATGTCGGATCACACTAATGCGTGTCTCGTCACTTATGAAACGTCTCGGCCTGAAGCTGTCGCTGAACGATCCCCAATGGGGCTCGGGCAAAAAAGACGGCAAGCCGCAAGCCAATGAAGGCAAGAAGCCCGGCGAAGGTCCTCCCGACATGGAGCAGCTGTGGCGCGATTTCAATCAGCGCCTGAACAGCTTCTTCGGCCAGAAGAATCGTCCCGACGGCAACGGCGGCGGCAACGGCCCCAGCGGCGGCGGTCGTCCCGACCTGGCCGGCATGCGCGCCACCGCCGGCGCGATCGGCGCCGTGATCGGCCTGATCTGGCTCGCCAGCGGCTCCTTCATCGTGCAGGAAGGCCAGGCCGGCGTGGTCTACACCTTCGGCAAGATCAGCCATGTGACCGGTTCCGGTTTCAACTGGCGCTGGCCGTATCCGTTCCAGAGCGACGAAACCGTCAAGGTCTCGCAGATGCGCATGGTGGAAATCGGCTACCGCAACAACATCAAGAACAAGCAGGCGCGCGAATCGCTGATGCTGACCGATGACGAAAACATCATCGACATCCAGTTCGCCGTGCAGTTCAAGCTGAAAGACCCGGTGGCCTGGCTGGTCAACAACCGCGACGAGGAGGAAACCGTACGCCAGGTGGCAGAGACCTCGATCCGCGAAATCGTCGGCAAGAACAAGATGGACTTCGTGCTGTACGAGGGCCGCGACAAGGTCGCCCTCGAAACCCAGCAGCTGATGCAGCAGATCCTCGACCGCTACGCTTCCGGCGTACTGGTCTCGAACGTGACCCTGCAGGCGGTGCAGCCGCCGGAGCAGGTGCAGGTCGCCTTCGACGACGCCGTGCGCGCAGGGCAGGACCGCGAGCGCCAGAAGAACGAAGGCCAGGCCTACGCCAACGACGTGATTCCTCGCGCGCGCGGCAGCGCCTCGCGCCTGTTGCAGGAAGCCGAGGGCTATCGCTCGATGATCACCGAGAACGCCACCGGCAACGCCTCGCGCTTCAAGCAGGTGCTGGCCGAGTACCAGAAGGCGCCGGGCGTCACGCGCGACCGCATGTACCTGGAAACCATGCAGCAGATCTTCACCAGCACCAGCAAGGTGATGGTCGACGCCAAGTCCGGCAGCAATATGCTGTACCTGCCGCTGGATAAGATGATCGCCCAGGCCGCGGCCACCGACAGCGCCGCCGCAGCCGCCCGCGCCGCCGCGCAGGCCGCCGCCTCGACGTCGTCGTCCGCCTTGCCGGTCGAAGTGATGCCGCAGGTGGAAGTCAGTCGCCAGCGCGATTCACGCGCCCGCGACGCCTTACGTGAACGGGAGGGTCGTTAATGAACCGCATAGCCAGTACCCTCATTGCGGCCTTCGTCGCGTTCCTGCTGCTGTCGTCCACCATGTTCGTGGTCGACCAGCGCAAGTACGCCATCGTGTTCGCGCTGGGCCAGATCAAGGAAGTCATCCGCGAGCCGGGCCTGCATTTCAAGCTGCCGCCGCCGTTCCAGAACGTGGTCTACCTCGATAACCGCATCATGACCATCGAGACCCCGGACGCCGAACGTTTCATCACGGCCGAGAAGATGAACATCCTGGTCGACAGCTTCGTCAAGTGGCGCATCGGCCGCGCCGAGAGCCAGCCCAAGCTGTACTACGTGACCTTCGGCGGCGACGAGGGCCGCGCGCGCGACCGCATGTCGCAGATCGTCAAGGCGGCGCTGAACGAGGAAATCACCAAGCGCACCGTGGGCGAGGTGATCTCGGGCCAGCGCGGCAAGGTGATGGAGGCGATCCGCGCCAAGGTGGTGGCGGAGTCGTCGCAGATCGGCGTCGAGATCATCGACGTTCGCCTCAAGCGCGTCGAGTATGTCGAGCAGATCAACAACTCGGTGTACGAGCGCATGAAGGCCGAGCGCATGCGCGTGGCCAATGAACTGCGTTCGACCGGTAACGCCGAATCGGAGAAGATCCGCGCCGACGCCGACCGCCAGCACGCCGTGATCATCGCCGAAGCCTACCGCGACGCCGAGCAGATCCGCGGCGAGGGCGACGCCAAGGCCTCGGCGATCTACGCCGAAGCGTTCGGCAAGAACCCGGAGTTCTACAAGTTCTACCGCAGCCTGGAAGCCTACCGCGCCACCTTCAAGAATCGCAGCGATGTGATGGTGATGGACCCGAGCTCGGACTTCTTCAAGTACTTCAAGGGCTCCGGCGCCGCCGGTTCGGCAGCTCCGGCCGCCGGCAAGAAGTAAAGCAGGAAAGTAAAGTCTGACCTGCGCCGGGGTGCCGAATGGCTCCCCGGCGTATCTTTTTCCCCTCCCGCAACGCATTTTCGCGTAAAATATCAGGTTCGGCCTTCCGCTTCACGGGCCTCGGCGCGTGCGCCACATTGTTCATTTTTAAACTGCCTCCCCATGCCGAATTGGCTTTTGCCTGAGAATATCGCCGACGTTTTGCCGTCGGAAGCGCGCAAGATTGAAGAGTTGCGTCGTCTGATGCTGGATAATTTCCGTCTGTACGGATATGAACTGGTGATGCCGCCGCTGCTGGAGTACCTGGAGTCGCTGTTGACCGGCGCCGGCCAGGACACCGATCTGCGCACCTTCAAACTGGTGGACCAGCTGTCGGGCCGCATGCTGGGCCTGCGTGCCGACATGACGATCCAGGTGGCGCGCATCGACGCCCACCTGCTCAACCGCGACTCGGTCACCCGCCTGTGCTACGCCGGCAGCGTGCTGCATACCCGTCCGTCGGGCCTGCACGCCACCCGCGAGCCCTTGCAGATCGGCGCCGAGATCTATGGCCACGCCGGCCTGGAAGCGGATGCCGAGATCCAGGAACTGGCGCTGGCGTCGCTGGCCCTGGCCGGCTTCACCGAAGTGCGGCTGGACCTGACGCATGTGGGCGTGCTGCGCGCCATCCTCGAAGGCGACGCCGCAGCGTTGAAGGATGAAGCCCAGCTGTACCTGCTGCTGCGCGCCAAAGACGTGCCGGGCCTGCAGGCGCTGACCAAGAATTATTCGCCGGTGGTGCGCGACGCGCTGCTGGCATTGCCGAACCTGTACGGCGACGTCGATGTATTGAAGCGCGCGCGTGAAGTGCTGCCGGACCTGCCGGGCATAGCCAAGGCGCTGGCCGAGCTGGCCGCATTGGCGGCCTCGGCCATCAATCGCGCCGAAGTGGCGATCGACCTGGCCGACCTGCGCGGTTATCAGTACGAAAGCGGCGCGATGTTTGCGCTGTACGTGCCGGGCCTGCCGAACGCGGTGGCGCGCGGCGGCCGTTACGATCACGTCGGCGAGGCCTTCGGCCGGGCGCGTCCCGCCACCGGCTTCTCGCTCGACCTGCGCGAACTGGCGCGCCTGCTGCCGACCGCGGAGCGCAAGCATTCGATCCGCGCGCCGTGGGGCAATGCGCCGGAATTGAAGGAAAAAATCGCCGAACTGCGCAAGTCCGGCGAGGTCGTGATCCAAAGTATGCCGGGTCACAGCAACGAACTGGACGAGTTCGAGTGCGATCGCGCTCTGGTTCTCGACGATAATGGTAGCAACTGGATTCTTAAAAACTTAGGTTAGTGTGATGTCAAAGAAAAACGCAAAAAACGTCGTCGTCATCGGTACCCAATGGGGCGATGAAGGTAAAGGCAAGATCGTCGACTGGTTGACCGATCATGCACAAGGTGTGGTCCGCTTCCAGGGCGGCCACAACGCTGGTCACACGCTGGTCATCGGCGGCGTCAAGACCGCGCTGCAACTGATCCCGTCGGGCATCATGCGCCCGGGCGTGGCCTGCTACATCGGCAACGGTGTGGTGGTGTCGGTGCCGGACGTGCTGCGCGAAATCGACAAGCTGGAAAAGGTCGGCGTCGAAGTCGCGTCGCGCCTGAAGGTGTCGGATGCGGCCCCTGTGATCCTGCCTTACCACTCGGCGCTCGACCTGGCGCGTGAAGCCAAGCGTGGCGAAGCCAAGATCGGCACCACCGGCAAGGGCATCGGCCCGGCCTACGAAGACAAGGTCGCGCGCCGCGCGATCCGTATCGCCGACCTGCTGAACGAAACCCGTTTCGCCGAAAAGCTGGCCGAGAACCTGGACTACCACAACTTCGTGCTGGAACACTATCTGAAGGCGCCCAAGGTCGACTACCAGAAGACCCTGGACGACGCGCTGGCCTACGTGCCGCGCCTGCGCCCGATGGTGACCGACGTCTCGAGCGCGCTGTACGCCGCGCACAAGGCCGGCGCCAACCTGCTGTTCGAAGGCGCGCAAGGCTCGCTGCTGGACGTCGACCACGGCACCTATCCGTTCGTCACCTCGTCGAACTGCGTGGCCGGCAATGCCGCCGCCGGCGCCGGTGTCGGTCCGAACATGCTGCACTACATCATGGGCATCACCAAGGCCTACACCACCCGCGTCGGCTCCGGCCCGTTCCCTTCGGAACTGCCTACCGATGCGGGCGTCGGCCATCACCTGGCGCAAGTGGGCCATGAATTCGGCACCGTGACGGGCCGCGCCCGCCGCTGCGGCTGGTTCGACGCGGCGCTGCTGCGCCGTTCGGTGCAGATCAACGGCGTGACGGGCATGTGCCTGACCAAGCTGGACGTCCTGGACGGCCTGGAAACGCTGAAGCTGTGCACCGGCTACACCATCGACGGCGTGGCCGTGGACATCTTCCCGTCCGGCGCTGAAGAAGCCGCCCGTTGCGTGCCGGTGTACGAAGAAATGCCGGGTTGGACCGACAGCACCGTGGGCGCCAAGTCGCTGGCGGCGCTGCCTGCCACCGCCCGCGCTTACATCAAACGTATCGAAGAGTTGGTCGGCGTGCCGGTTGACATGGTATCGACCGGCCCGGATCGTGAGGAAACGATCGTGCTGCGTCATCCATTCGAGTAATAAAAGGATTGCACAAAAATGACGACCCCACAAACGAACGACAAACACCTCTGGGTCTCCTGGGATGAATACCACCGCCTGATCGAGCGCCTGGCGCTCAAGGTGCACGAGTCCGGCTGGAAGTTCGACCAGGTGCTGTGCCTGGCGCGCGGCGGCGTGCGTCCCGGCGACGTGTTCTCCCGTATCTTCGACGTACCGCTGGCGATCCTGTCGACCAGCTCGTACCGCGAGGAAGCCGGCACCGTGCGCGGCGACCTGGACATCGCCAAGTACATGACGATGACCAAGGGCCCGTTGAGCGGCCGCATTCTGCTGGTCGACGACCTGGCGGATTCGGGCGTCACGCTGGTCAAGGTGATGAAGCATTTGACCGACAACTTCGAAGGCGTGACCGAAGTGCGTTCGGCGGTGATCTGGACCAAGGGCAGCTCGGTGTTCAAGCCGGACTACCAGATGGAAGAACTGCCGCACAACCCATGGATCCACCAGCCGTTCGAAGACTACGACGGCATCCGTCCGCACCAGCTGGCGGCATGGATCAAGAAGGGCGAGAGCGGCAACTAAGCCGGTTTATTGCTCGACAGAAAAGCGGCCACTGGCCGCTTTTCTTATTTGTATGCCATCGACAACAAATACATTCTTAAATACAACTAAAGTTGCAAATACTATCTGTTAGATGTGTAAAAAGAAATGCAATTAGGATATTTTGTGTTAAGATTGCTTTAATTATGCAAGTGTCAGCAGGTAGCATGCCCGCCGCCACCTCACAGCGCCGCAACTGGGCAAATTTTTAAGGGAATAGAATGAAATTGAAGAACTTTGCAGCCGCAGCAATTTGCGTAGCCGCTGGCGCGTTCGCGGCTCCTGCGATGGCCGATACCGCCACCTATGACATCACTGCCTTTGGTCCAAGCTACACCGATCTGTTGACCGAATTGAGCGTTAAGCAATTCGACCCGACCAAGGGTATCCTGACCGGCATCAGCATCTCCTACACGTCGACCGTGTCCGGCGAGGTACTGCTGTCCAATTCCAAGAATGTCAACAAGCAAGTCGACATCGACCTGTCGTCGACGATGACCCTGACGCTGCCGGACCACTCGGTATTTGGCACTGACACCAAGTCCCTGTTCTCGAGCACCGTCACGTCGTACAAGAAGACCACCGACGTGCTGGCTGGCCAGGGCAGCGCCGTATTGTCGGCCTCCGGCAATTTGAACAGCGGTTACTTCGCCATGTTCACCGGTCACGGCAACGTTACGGGCCTGTTGGCCGTCACCGCAGTCAGCAGCGCTGATAGCCCGAGCGGCATCACTGCGGACTACACCACGTCGGCCACCGGCCTGGGTCAAGTCACCTACACCTATAACGCAGCCCCAGTACCAGAGCCGGAAACCTACGGCATGCTGCTGTTGGGCTTGGGCCTCGTCGCCTTCGCAGCCAAGCGCAAATCGCGCTCGACGCAGGCTTAAGACTAGACTCTCACGACATCGATTGCGGATATAAAATGAAAAAATTCACGAAGACCCTGTTTGTGGCTGCGGCCATGACTGTCGCTTTTGGCGCGCATGCTGCGACCAAGCAGACCACCCCGATTATTACGCTCGCCATTCAAGACGTTGAATCCAATGCTGGCGCGCTGAGCTTTGCCCAGTTCAACGGCAACCTGGGCACGCTGACTTCGGTTCAGTTCGAGCTGTTCAATACCATCTACGGCACGATCGACATCAAGAACAAGGCAACCAGCGGCGCTGTGTCGACCTTCACCGTCCATACCGGCGGCGACTTGACCGCCACCCTGGCTGGCAAGACTGTCACCACCGGTAACTGGATCGATCCAAGCTTCACCCTGGCCGCCGGCGCCAGCAAGCACAGCGACGTCGACGCGCTGACCACCAGCAATGCGCTGACCTTCAGCCAGCCAAGTGACCTGAGTGCCTTCATCGGCGGCGGCACTTACTCGGCTAGCCTGTCCGGTGTTTCTGGCCAGGCGCTGACCTCGGGCGGCAATGCCAAATACGGCACCGACATCCTGATGGACGGCTACGCCCATGTGACCTATACCTATGAGACCGCACCAGTGCCGGAACCAGAAACCTACGCCATGCTGCTGGCTGGCCTGGGCCTGATGGGTGTGGTGGCACGCCGCCGCAAATCGGTTTAAGCCGAATCTGGTGGTACACTGCAAACGGGAGCTTCGGCTCCCGTTTTTCATCTGACCCAGGGATGCCATGACCCAGAACTTCTTCCAGACCTTCATCCTGCTGCTGCTGGTGACCGACCCGTTCGGCAACGTGCCGCTGTTTGCCAGCGTGCTCAACCCGGTGCCGGTGGAGCGCCGCTCGCGCATCGTCATCCGCGAGTGCGCGATCGCCTTCGTGCTGCTGCTGGTCTTCATGTTCTTCGGCCGCCACTTCCTGACCGCGCTGCAATTGTCGGAGGTGTCGCTGCGCATCGGCGGCAGCGTGATCCTGCTGCTGATCTCGATCCGCATGATCTTCCCGCATCCGGACGGCGTGCTGGGCCGCACCGAGGGAGGTGAACCCTTCATCGTGCCGCTGGCGATCCCGGCGCTGGCAGGGCCGTCGGCGCTGGCCACGGTGCTGCTGTTCTCGCGCGAGAGCACCGGCGAGGTGCTGGTGCACGTGGCGGCGCTGGCGGCCGTGGGCCTGGTCTGGCTGGCCGTGTTCCTCAGCGCCGAGAAGCTGCAGAAAGTCCTCGGCCCTCAGGTGATGACGGCCTTCGAACGGCTGATGGGCCTGATCCTGACGGCGATGTCGGTCGAAATGCTGCTCGGCGGCATACGCGAGTTCGTCAAGACGCTTTAGTGCGGCGAGGCGGGGAGGGTGCTTGACTTGGCCCTCAAGTCGGCCTATATTTAGATAACTGTCTAATTAGATGACTGCCTTAATATGAGTGCTTCCAACAACGCCTTCAAAGCCATCGCCGATCCGGCGCGGCGCGAGATATTGCGCCTGCTGCGTTCCGGCGAGATGACGGCCGGCGACCTGGCGGCGCATTTCGATATGAGCAAGCCGACCATGTCGCATCACTTCGCGGTGCTGGCCGACGCCGACCTGATTACGCGCCGGCGCGAAGGGCAGACCATCTGGTACGGCTTGAACACCACGGTGCTCCAGGATGTGCTGTCATGGATGATGGACCTGGCCGGCGCCGAAACCAAAGGGAGGAAAAAGTGAAAACCCGTTATCTGCTGTTTTGCGCCTTGCTGATTGGCGTCGCCAGCGCGGCCACCATCCACTTCTGGCCGCAGTTGCCCGCGCGGGTGCCGGTGCACTGGAACGCCGGCGGCGTGGCCGATGGCTATGGCCCCAAGGCGGCCTTGTGGTTGCTGGGCCCCGGCATGATGGCGATGGTGGCCTGGCTGGGCGTGGTGATGCCCGCGATCTCGCCGCGCCGCTTCGAGATCAACGGTTTTGAATCGACCTACTACTATCTGAGCGGCGTCGTGGTCGGCCTGCTTGCCTATGTCTACGCGCTGGTGCTGGCGGCCTCGCTGCAGGTCTTGGTGCCGATGGGGACGGCCATCCCTGCCGGCATATTCGTGCTGCTTATTTTGGCCGGCAACCCGTTGGGCAAGGTGCGCCGCAATTTCTTCATGGGCATCCGCACGCCTTGGACCCTGGCCAGCGAGCGCGTGTGGTACGCCACGCACCGGCTGGCCGCGCGGCTGATGGTCGCCAGCGGCTTGCTGGGACTGTTCGCCCTCTGGCTGGGCGCCCCGATATGGGCCTTGCTGGCGCTGATGCTGGCCTGGGCGCCGCTGGCGGTAGGCTATTCGCTGCTGCTCTACAAACGTCTTCCTCACTGATCGGAGAATTGGTATGCGCTTCAAGCTATTGCTGTCTTTGTTGATGTTGTCGGTGTCGGTCCATGCTGCCCAGCGGCCGGTGTCGCTGGATGTGGGCGGCGGCACCTTGTATGGCACGGAGCTGCTGCCTGACGGCGGCGGCAAGTTCCCCGTGGTGCTGCTGCACGCCGGTTCCGGCCCGACTGACCGCGACGGTAACAACCGGCTGCTGCCGGGGCCCAACGATTCGTTGCGCATGGTGGCCGAGGCGCTGGCCCAGCGCGGTATCGCGTCGGTGCGCTACGACAAGCGCGCCATTGGCGCCAGCGCGCTGCCGGTGTGGAAGGAGCAGGATCTGCGGCTGGACGACTACATCGACGATGCCACCGCGTGGCTGCGCAAGCTGCGCGCCGATCCGCGCTTCTCGCGCGTGGTGATGGCGGGGCACAGCGAAGGCGCGCAGATCGCCGCCGAGGCCTGCAGGCTGGCGGCCACCGATGCCTGCGTGCTGATCGCCGGCGCCGGCCATCCGCTCGACGACATCCTGCGCGAGCAGCTCAAGTCCAAGCTGCCGCCGGAACTGGAAGCGCAGAACGAACGCATACTGGCCGCACTCAAGCAGGGCAAGACGGTCGACGATGTGCCGCCAGGCTTGATGATGTTGTATCACCCGTCGGTGCAGCCGTATCTGATCTCGTCGCTGAAGCATGACCCGCGCACGGCGATCGCGGCGCTGACGATGCCGGTGCTGATCCTGCAAGGCACGTCGGACATCCAGGTACAGCCGTCGGAAGCGAAGGTGCTGGCCGCCGCCGCGCCGAAGGCCAAGCTGGTGGTGGTGGAAGGCATGAACCATCTGCTGAAGATGGTCGGCGACGATGAGGCCATGCAGCAGAAATCCTACGGCAGCCCCGAGTTTCCGGTGGCGCCGCAGCTGATCGACGCCTTGAGTACTTTCATCAAGGCGCCGTCAGCCAGCAAGTAAGCCTCAGGCGATATTGTCCGCGCCCGGCGCGCCGAACAGCTGCTGCTTGAGGTGATGCAGCTGGTCGCGCACCTGCGCGGCCTTCTCGAACTCCAGGTTCTTGGCGTGATCGAGCATGGTCTTCTCCAGGCGCTTGATCTCCTTGCTGATCTGCTTCTCGCTCATGGATTCGTACTTGGCCGTCTCCTGCGCCACCTGCAGCTCCTCCTTCGCATCCTGCGGGCTGTATACGCCGTCGATCATGTCGCGGATCACCTTGTGCACGCCGCGCGGCACGATGCCGTTGGCGGTGTTGAAGGCGATCTGCTTGGCGCGGCGGCGTTCTGTCTCGCCGATGGCGCGCTCCATTGAATCGGTCATGCGGTCCGCGTACAGCAGCGCCACACCGTTCAGGTTACGCGCCGCGCGGCCGATGGTCTGGATCAGCGAGCGTTCGGAGCGCAGGAAGCCTTCCTTGTCGGCGTCCAGGATCGCCACCAGCGACACCTCCGGCAAATCCAGGCCTTCGCGCAGCAGGTTGATCCCCACCAGCACGTCGAAGGTGCCCAGGCGCAGGTCGCGCAGCAGCTCGACCCGCTCCACCGTTTCGATATCGCTGTGCAGATAGCGCACCTTGATGCCGTGATCGCTCAGGTATTCGGTCAGCTGTTCCGACATGCGCTTGGTCAGCGTGGTCACCAGCACGCGCTCGTTCTTGGCGACGCGCAGCGTGATCTCGGACATCAGGTCGTCCACCTGCGAGCTGGCCGGACGCACGATGATCAGCGGGTCCACCAGGCCGGTCGGACGCACCACCTGCTCGACCACCTGGTCGGCGTGGGTGCGCTCGTATTCGGCCGGGGTGGCGGAGACGAACACCGTCTGCCGCATCTTCTGCTCGAACTCCTCGAACTTCAGCGGCCGGTTGTCCATCGCGGACGGCAGGCGGAAACCGTAGTCCACCAGGTTGGCCTTGCGCGAACGGTCGCCGTTGTACATGGCGCTCAGCTGGCCGATCAGCACGTGCGACTCGTCGAGGAACATCAGCGCGTCTTTCGGGAGGTAGTCGACCAGCGTCGGCGGCGGTTCGCCGGGCAGGGCGCCGCTCAGGTGGCGCGAGTAGTTCTCGATGCCCTTGGTGAAGCCGATTTCGGCCATCATCTCCAGGTCGAAGCGGGTGCGCTGTTCCAGGCGCTGTTCCTCGATCAGCTTGTTCTCCTTGCGGTAGAACTCCAGCCGCTCGCGCAGCTCCACCTTGATGGTCTCGATCGCGCGCAGCACGGTCGAACGCGGCGTGACGTAGTGCGAACCCGGATAGACGGTGAAGCGCGGGATCTTCTGCTTGACGCGGCCGGTCAGTGGATCGAACAGCTGGATCGATTCCAGCTCGTCGTCGAACAGGTCCAGGCGCACCGCCAGTTCCGCATTCTCGGCCGGGAAGATGTCGAGCGTGTCGCCGCGCACGCGGAAGGTGCCGCGGCCGAAGTCCACTTCGTTGCGGGTGTACTGCATCTGGATCAAACGGGCGATGATGTCGCGCTGCGACACGCGGTCCTTGGTGCGCAGCGTCAAAATCATCTGGTGGTATTCGGTCGGGTTACCGATACCGTAGATCGCCGACACGGTGGCGACGATGATGACGTCGCGCCGCTCCATCAGCGACTTGGTGCAGGACAGGCGCATCTGCTCGATGTGCTCATTGATGGACGAATCCTTTTCAATGAACAGGTCGCGCTGCGGCACATAGGCTTCCGGCTGGTAGTAGTCGTAGTAGGAGACGAAGTATTCGACCGCGTTCTCCGGGAAGAATTCGCGGAACTCCGAATACAGCTGCGCGGCCAGCGTCTTGTTCGGGGCGAAGACGATGGCGGGGCGTCCCTTGCGGGCGATCACGTTGGCCATCGTGTAGGTCTTGCCGGAACCGGTCACGCCGAGCAGGGTCTGGAAGGACAGGCCGTCGTCGATGCCCTCGCACAGCAGGTTGATCGCGGTGGGCTGGTCGCCGGCCGGCGGGAAGGGTTGGTGCAGCTTGAACGGCGAGTCCGGGAAGGTAACTACCGTTGCGTTTGGGGTGACTACTACTGGTAAATCCGCCATCTTGTCCGACCTTTGTTAAAATAATGGCCTGCCAGCGGCCTGAAGCAGTTTTTCATTGGGCGCTGTCTACCTTCAACCGCTGCGTACCGCTTCCAATCGAATCCAATCTTATCATGACGAATCCTAGCTTGTTCAGCGCCATCGACATGGCACCACGCGACCCTATCCTGGGCATTACCGAAGCTTTCAACGCCGACCAGAATCCGGCCAAAATCAATCTGGGCGTGGGCGTCTATTATGACGACAACGGCAAAGTGCCGCTGCTGTCGTGCGTGCAGAAAGCCGAAGAGATGCTGATCGCCGCGCCTGCCCCGCGCACCTACCTGCCGATCGAAGGCCTGGCCGCCTACGACAAGGCGGTGCAGGAGCTGGTGTTCGGCGCCGACAGCGCCGTGATTCAAGAGAAGCGCGCCGTGACCGTGCAGGCCATCGGCGGCACCGGCGCACTGAAGATCGGCGCCGACTTCCTGAAGCGCTTCGCGCCCGATTCGCAGGTCTACATCAGCGATCCGAGCTGGGAGAACCACCGCGCGCTGTTCGAGAGCGCCGGTTTCACCGTCAACAACTACGCTTACTACGACGCGGCCACCCATGGCGTGAACTTCGCCGGCATGCTGGCCGACCTGAAGGCCATGCCGCGCGGCTCCATCGTGCTGCTGCACGCCTGCTGCCACAACCCGACCGGCGCCGACCTGAGCTCGGCCCAGTGGGATGAGGTGATCGCCGCCGTGACCAATGGCGGCCTGGTGCCGTTCCTGGACATGGCTTACCAGGGCTTCGGCGCCGGCATCGCCGAAGACGGCGCCGTGGTGCGCCGCTTTGCCGCCGCCGGCGGTCCGCTGCTGGTGTCGAACTCGTTCTCGAAGTCGTTCTCGCTGTACGGCGAGCGCGTGGGCGCGCTGAGCGTGGTCGCCGCCAACGGCGAAGAGGCGAGCCGCCTGATGTCGCAACTCAAGCGCGTGGTGCGCACCAACTATTCGAATCCTCCGGTCCATGGCGGCAAAGTGGTGGCCACCGTGCTGACCACGCCTGAGCTGCGCCAGATGTGGGAAGACGAACTGGCCGGCATGCGCGTGCGCATCAAGGAAATGCGGGTCGCCTTCGTCGCCAAGCTGAAGGCCAAGGCGCCGGCCCATGATTTCGCCTTCGTCAGCGACCAGGTCGGTATGTTCTCGTACTCCGGCCTGAGCAAGGCGCAGGTCGAGCAGCTGCGCGCGCAGTCGATCTACGCGGTCGACACCGGCCGGATCTGCGTCGCCGCGCTCAATTCCCGCAACATTGACATCGTTATTGACGCGATCGCCAAAGTCCTTTAAAATCTTGCTTCTTCGGGTTGAGCGACTAAGCTTAACCTGAATGTAGTGCTAATCCCTGATAGCTCAGTTGGTAGAGCGACGGACTGTTAATCCGCAGGTCCCTGGTTCGAGTCCAGGTCGGGGAGCCAGAATACGAAAGCCGCATGTGTGCCTAAACGCCACATGCGGTTTTTTTGTTTGCGCGCCACGGGCGGTAAATCTGGTTTTTATTTCTACGTAGTAATCTATGTTGCAATCCGGTAACCTTTCAACTATCATTTTGGTAGTTGAAATTACGGCCTTGCGCCGCTACCGGAAGGAACCCCATGTCAGCCCTGCACGCCGCCCCTGTCAATCGCCACTACCTGGAAAAGGTGATGTCGGTGGCTGAAGTCATGGAGGTGGAAGTGATCGTGGACATCCTCGACGTGCGCGGCTTGAAGCTGGTCGCCAAGGGCACCCAGGTCACCCGCGCGCTCCAGGAAAAGCTGATCCTGCATAAATTGCGGCAACCGTTTGAAAGTTGCGTGCGGGCGAGCGGCAGCGTTGATGCGCGCGCCATCGTCGCCATCGCCAGCCGCCTGATCGATACCAGCCCGTCGGTGGCGCACATTGTGCGCGCCACCAGCAAGGGCGGCGCCTCGGTGCTGGCGCAGTTGGGGAAGCTGGAATTCGGCAGCGCGCTGGAGATGATGCTGACCGTGGCCGACCGCAGCGGGGCCCATGCGCTGGAACACGCGGTGCTGGTCAGCCTGCTGTCCATCTGCATGGCGCAGAAGCAGGGCCTGAGCGAGCCGGATCAGATGGTGGCCGGCCTGTCGGGCATGCTGCACGATATCGGCGAGCTGTACATCGAGCCGGCCCACCTGGCGCGCGGCAGGCGGCTGCTGCCGCACGAGTGGTCGCACGTGGTCGTGCATCCGCGCATCGGACAGATGCTGATCGACGAGCTGGGCGGCTATCCGTTCGCGGTCGGCCGGGCGGTGGCCGAGCATCACGAGCGCTTCGACGGCAGTGGCTATCCGCGCCAGATCTGCGGCGACCAGATCAGCGCGCCGGGCCAGGCGGTGGCGGTGGCGGAGATGATCGCCGGCCTGTTGCTGAAGGATCATCCGCTGGAGCGGGCCGAGCTGGCGCTAAAGATCATTCCCGGCGAACACTCGCATCAGTTGCTGTCGGCCATCTCGGGCGCGTTGCGGATGGCGGCCCCGGAAGTGGGCGCCGATCCGGTCCGCGCCCAGGGCGGGGAGGGCGTGGGACGCCTGTTTGCCCGCATTGCGGCCATCCTCGACATCGGCGAGGGATTGACGGCGGGCGCGGCGGCGAAGTCGCCCAGCACGCTGCAGCTATTGCACAAGACGATGGAGCGGGTGCGCAATATCCGGCGGGCGTTCATCAGCACTGGCCTGGACGTGTACTTGCGGCCGGAGCCGGACCTGGGCGCGGGGACGGACGACATGCTGCTGTTTGAGCGCGAAGTGGCCTGCCGGGAAATTCAATGGCGGCTGCGCGACATCGCGCGCGACCTGGCGTTGCAAACCACGACCCCGGACGAGCGGCTGGCGCTGGCGCCGCTGGTGCGGATGCTGGATGATGACTTGCCCGGCGAGCCGGCAGGTGAAGCCGGCGTTGTCATGCCGCCAAGACGCCTGCACACCGGCGCCGGCGTGGCGAATGTGCGGCGCCAAGGTGGCTGAGGAAAATTTTTCCCCAAGGGGAAGCCAAATTGGCTGTGAGCAGCTATAATATCGCCTCTTTTCCCTGATAGCTCAGTTGGTAGAGCGACGGACTGTTAATCCGCAGGTCCCTGGTTCGAGTCCAGGTCGGGGAGCCAGAATTTTAGTGGTACAGAATCAAGGGGTTGCATGCTGAGGCGTGTAGTCCCTTTTTTCGTTTTTGGAGATGCGTGAGCGCCAGCAGCGCGCAGCGCGCGGCTATTTCTGCGAACGGAACGGAAACCTCAGCGGAGCCCAGCACCCGCCAGTCATGGGGAGAGCTTGCGAGCAGAACCAATCATCTGTCTTGATATTGCTCAGCCATCACTAGTGAAGCATCTCGCTGAGGTTTTTGCATTTCTGCGGCGCCAGTTCCGGCCGGAATTGGCAATCCAGCGCGATGAAGAAGTCGCGCGTGACGCCGTAGTCGCTTTGGTAGCGAGCCAGGATGCGGTCGATTTCCCCGCTGGCGTAAAGTTGCGTGATGCCTCGCTCAAACATATCCCGCTGAGCCTCCGTGCGGAACCGCATCCAGTAGAATTTTCCCGGTCCCAATACGTCGTGGTACGCCAATTCCGGCTCGGCATGGCGCTTTTGCGGCAACTGTTGCTTGAGGTAATAGCGGAACACATCGGGCTGCGAAATAATCACGTCCGTGCGGTCCAGGAAGAGCGTGCCGGAAGGCATGGTGGTCGCTTCCCGGTATTGCGGATGATTCGCCGTCGCTGCGGCGTAGGCCGGCCCCAGCGCCTTTTGCGCGTTGCGGAACGCGGTCACCCGATACTTCTTCAACTCATCCATGCTCGACAGCGTTGGAATCCGGCTGCGCAAGGTAATCGCCATATTGTGGAAATACGTAACCGGCCACCGGCTCAGATAACCGTCCGGTGATTGTCCTGGAGCGGATGCCGTGGTGACGTCGAACAAGCCCTGACGAAATTGCTCATCAAAACGCACGTTGGGCAAATAGAGAAATTCGACGTTGACCTGCTGCGACGCGAACGCGGCGCGCAGCACGTCGGCAAACAAACCTGATGCGTGGTCCGACAGCACGAACGGCGCGATCACGCTTTGCAACCCTATCTTGATGGAAGCTGGGTGGGCTGGCGCTGGTTCTGCGGCGGGGCTAGCAGCGGCAGTCGCGGCAAAAACTACGGCGGTTAACCACATCGGCGGCCCCATCGGTCAAGTTGGCTCGCATCATTATAGTCAGATTGTTTCGGGGTTTGCATCCCCCTCCGGTGAGGCGACGCCGACTGGTGCCACCAGCGCGGCCGCATAATATTTCACAGATTTCTTGCAAATGGGCCTACCATTTGCCAATCAACACGCAATTTGTGTCCCTTGTACCGACTGATCAAGGAGCTCGCCGTTATGTTCCAACAACGTGTCGTCTCGGACGATTTCCTGGGAAAGTGGCAGCAGACCACGAATGTGATGGCGGGCATCTTCGACGTGCCGGCCGGCCTGATTATGCGCGTCGGGCCGGAACAGATCGAGGTGTTGGTGTCCAGCCATACGCCAGGCAATCCGTATGAGGCGTACGAGAAAGCCAAGCTGAACACCGGCCTGTACTGCGAAACGGTGATGGCAACCCGGTCGCTGCTGCATGTGCCGCATGCGCTCGAAGACGAGCACTGGAAGGACAATCCCGATGTCGCGCTGAACATGATCTCGTATCTTGGCGTGCCGCTGCTGTGGCCGGACGACGAGGTATTCGGCACGATCTGCGTACTTGACAGCAAGAAGCGCTCATATCAGCAGCGTTACGTCGATTTGCTGTGGGAAATCAAGAAGGCGATCGAGGCGGACTTCAGGCTCATGGAGCAGCAACAGAAGTTAATATCAAGCAATGCCGACCTGCTCGACGCCAACCGGGCGTTGTCCGTCAGCAACGGCGAATTGAAGGCGGCGCTGGACAAGATCGGCGCGATGCAAGCCGAATTGCTGCGCGCGGAAAAGATGTCGGCCCTGGGCAACCTGGTGGCCGGCGTCGCGCATGAGCTCAATACGCCGATCGGCAACGGGCTGTTGGTCGCCAGCACACTCAAGAGCAACGTCGGAACGATCGCCAGGGAGCTGGCGACGGGCGTCACACGCAAGCATATGGACGACTTCATCGGCGGTGTCGACCAGGGCGCCGATATCCTGCTGCACTGCCTGGGGCGGGCGGCTGAGCTGGTGGACAGTTTCAAACAGGTCGCGGTGGACCAATCCAGCAGGCGCCGGCGTCAATTTGACCTGAGAAAGACTTTCGGCGAGATCCTGGCGACCGTGGGCACGCTCATCCGCCAGAGCGGCCACCAGGTGCTGTGCGAGGTGGAGGGCGACATCACCATGGACAGCTACCCCGGCGCGCTGGAGCAGGCGCTGCTCAACCTGATCAACAATGCCTTGGTGCATGCCTTCCCCGACGGGGAGCAAGGGCAGATCCGCATCGCTGCCTGCCGGCGCGCCGACGATTTTGTGGAGATTAGCGTTGCCGACGACGGCATCGGCATCCCGCAAGCCAATCTGGTGCGCGTGTTCGAGCCATTCTTTACCACCCGGCTGGGGCAGGGTGGCAGTGGCTTGGGGCTGCACGTGGTCTACAACCAGGTAACGACCGCCTTGTGCGGCAGCGTGCAGGTGATGAGCGAGCCAAGCCGCGGCGCTTGCTTCACGTTGCGGGTGCCGCGCGTGGCGCCGGCAAGTCCGTCCCCGGCCTAGGCTAACTTGTTGCTTTCAAAATGTTTCCAAAATGAAACCATTGATGTTTTCTTGTTATCGTATACCATGGCATTAACTCTAGGAAAACCTAGTTGCTGTTGTGATACTAAATGGGGGAAATAAGATGTCAAAAATTAAAAAACTGGCTGCAATCGCTGCGTTGGCCGCGCTGGCTCCTCTGGCGCACGCATCGTCGGAGTTGATTGTTAATGGTGGCTTCGAGTCCGCCGCGAACGCCTTCAGCGGCAATTTCGTCACACTGGGCTCCGGCCTGGATGGCTGGACCATCAACGCCGGCACCGTGGACCTGATCCACAGCTACTGGCAGCCTGCCGGCGGCAGCTACAGCCTGGACCTGAATGGCGGCAGCGCCGGCACGATTTCCCAGTCGTTCGCCACCACGGTCGGCGGCACCTATAACGTCAGCTTCAGCCTGGCCGGCAATCACGACGGCGGCGGCGACAAGACCATTACCGTGGGCGTGACCGATCCGCACAGCTTCTCGTTCGCCCTGGCCGGCAGCTCGCACAGCGCCATGGGCTGGCAAAACGAGAGCTTCAGCTTTGTCGCCACCTCGGCCCTGAGCACGCTGACCTTCGCCGGCAATCCTGCCAATACCTACTACGGCGCGGCGCTGGACAACGTCTCGGTCACCGCGGCTGTGCCTGAGCCGGAAACCTATGCCATGCTGCTCGCTGGCCTGGGTCTGGTGGGCGCGATTGCGCGTCGCCGTCGCCCTGCATAAAAAAAATTCACGGCGGGGTCGCCAAATCCATTTTGAGCGGATATAATTCGGGCCTCAAATCCCTGATAGCTCAGTTGGTAGAGCGACGGACTGTTAATCCGCAGGTCCCTGGTTCGAGTCCAGGTCGGGGAGCCAGAATACAGTAGCACGCCAAAAACCCAGCCCTAACCCGGTTGGGTTTTTGCGTTTTAGGACCCGTTTATTTGCGCATAGTGGCCCTTTGTTGTGGCCAGTTGGGCTGGGGATGGCCCATCCCTACGATTTGGCTCTGGCGCTTGGCCTACTTGAAAAACCGAACGTCGATGACGTTTTTTTCTTGAGTGGTAGACGTCAATGACGTATCATCGAGGAATGGAGACGAAACCCATCACCATCGTTGAGACGCCTGCATTCCTGAATTTAGCCAGGGCGCTCTGGACAAATGAGGAACGGGCCGAATTGATTGACTATGTAGCCCGCAATCCGGAAAGCGGGGATGTTATTCCTGCGACTGGTGGAGTTCGAAAACTGCGATGGGCCAGGGCCGGAGCAGGTAAGCGCGGCGGCGCACGGGTGATCTATTTCTACTATCACGCAAACGCGCCGATCTACATGTTGCTCGCCTATGCAAAGGCTGCGAGTGTTGACATGACGCCAGACCAGAAACGGCAAGTAACGAAACTAACGGCGGCGCTGAAAGATCATCACGCCGTGAAAGGGGATTGAGATGGGAGCTGATTTTGGTAATGACTTGATCGAGAGCCTCAATCAGGCCGTTGCTCATGCCCAGGGGCAGTCGAAAGCCGCGCAGGTGCATGTGTTGCGCGTCCCCAATGTACGCACGCTGCGCCAGAGCTTGAAGATGTCCCAGCAAACTTTTGCGTCGACCTTCCGTATTCCACTGGCAACGCTCAAAGGTTGGGAGCAGGGAAGGCGTCAGCCTGATGCGACTGCCGCTGCCTACCTGAGTGTCATCGAAAAGATGCCGATAGAAGCACAAGCCGCGCTCGCGCCGATCCGTGCCGCAGCGGAAGTATAGGTATTGAATGGGCGCCCCTCGTGAGGACATTATTTTCGGGCAACTGGCAAGACCACCGAACTGTTAATCCGCAGGTCCCTGGTTCGAGTCCAGGTCGGGGAGCCAGAATACGAAGGGCCGCATGCAAATGCGGCCCTTTTTGTTATTGCCGGGCCGGTTGTGAGGGCGAATGCAGAGCAATCGGGACTACCCCGCTATTTATCCTGCCGCAACGGCGGGAAGAGGAAGTGCTCGGGATGTTGCCGTATCATCTCCGCCGTCTGCGGCGACAGCAGCGGATTGGGCAGCTGAAACACCAAGCGGTTCTTCATATTGTTGGCGATCAGCGATTTGCTCCAGCGCTTGTCGAAGATCGCGTTGAAGCTGCCATCCTCCATCATCAGCCGCAAGCCTTTCTCGATGCGCGCGGCCAGCGCCTTCTTTTTCGGCGTGACAAAGAAAAACACCGGCGCCGGGTAGGCGATCGCGATATTCTTTTCGATGATCAGGTCCGGGTCCCGCTGCTTGGCCAGTTCTTCTTCGACCTCGTTCGCGCCCAGCGAGATGCCGTCAAAACGCTTGGCCTTGAGCATGCGGAACAGGGTCTCGTAAGAGGACGAGGTGACGACATGCAGCCCGGCGGCGGTTTTGATGGCGGTGTCCGGCCAATCCAGACCTTGCCCGATGCTGATGGTCTTCAGGTCGTCGAGGGTCTTGATGCGGTCGAATTTGCCCAGCGTATCCTTGCGGATGATCAGCAGCCTGCTGCCGAGCAAGCCTTTCATCAACGGAATGCGGACGGTGATCACGCCTTGCTCGCGCGCTGTCGAGGTCATGCTCCAGTAGATAACCAGGTCCTCGCCGGTCCGCAGCATCGCAAACGCGCGGTCCTGGTTCATCCGGGTTTCCACCCTGCGCCATTGGTCGGGCTCGGGGCCGGGCGTTCTGGCCAGCGCTTCGGTCAGCAGTTCGAGGATGTAACCCGCCCAAGGCTCGCGCTGGCTGAACTTGGACACGCTCAATGGTTCGGCGCCGACGCGCATGCACATCAAGCTGACCAGTAGTGCAAGAATTATTCGCATTGTTATGTCTCCCTGCTGAGCCGATTATAGGGCTACTTGGTGGGCCAGTGGTGGCCGGCGTGCGGCGGCGGGGGGCGCTTGGCGTGAATTTTCGGCGTGGGGCTTTTTGCATTTTGGCACGCAAATCTCACCGAAATGCGCGATTCCGGTGGACGGGAATCTTGCACCTCGGTATTCTGAATCTTATTTCTGGCCGGAAGGAAAAGCGATGGTCATCTCAGCCGAAGCGGTCGATCGGGTGCAAAGGGTGCGTGAACTGGAGCGCGAAGTGGCGCTGTTGCGCAGCACCCTGGCCGCCCTGCCGGCCGGCGGCAGGGACCAGGAATGGAAAGATGAGGTCGTCCGCTTGCTGAGCGAAGTGGTCTTGTTCCGTCTCTCGCTGGACCAGGAAACTGTGCTTTCATCTTGTAAAAATAACTAGAGGTAGATCATGAGCGAGGAAAACAAGGAAGTTGTGTACGGGACCGAAGACTTGTTGATGAGTCTGTGCAACTCGGTGACCCGGGTCCTGAACGTCGCCACCCAGAGCAAGGTCAATTATTCCGGCATGGTGCAGCGGATCACCAAGACCGGCCTCAAGCCCGATATCGGCTGTTTCGTGCTGTTCGACGGCGGCTTCACCGGCCTGGTGGTGCTGAACTTCGCGGCCGACACGGCCATGGAAATCTACGAACGCTACATGTTGCACATGGGCATGCCGAAGTCCGAGCTGGCCAGTTCCCATACGTCGGACGAGGTGTCCAACATCATGGGCGAGCTGATGAACCAGATCGTCGGCGACTTCACCGGCAAGGTGCGGCGCGAGCTGCAAACCAACATCACGCAGAACCAGCCGAAGATGCTGGTGCTGACCAAGCAGGTGATGCTCAGCGTGGACACACCGCTGGATCGCCCTGAGATGCGGCGCGTCACGTTTTATACGGAAAAGAGTAATATCTTTTATCTCGAGCTGGCCATCGATCGAACCGAGTTCATCCGTTTGCACGACTTCGACTCCAGCGAGGTCACCGATACGGACGCGCTGATGGATCTGGAGCGCGGCAACCAGGGCGGCGGATCTACCGCCCCGTCTGCATCGGCGGAGGATGAAGCCAACGATGAGCTGCTGAGGTCGTTGGGCATGTAGGCGATCTGCGACTTGTGCTATTAAAGCCACCACGACCGCCCGGGATGAGACTATGATCAAAAGCAACGGGCCGTAGTTTGCCGGCGGGCGCGGCCCGGTGACTTACACACACGGAGGCGCGACATGGACAAGCACACTCTTCTTGGCAGCCTGCGGCTCGGGCACAAGTTCCTGATCCTGAGCCTGATCGCGGTGATCCTCGCCAGCATCCCTACCTGGCTGTACATGCGCGAAGCGGGCAAGGGGCTGGATGCTTACCTGGACGAGCGCGCCGGCATGCCGGCCGTGGTGGGCGGCCTGCGCATGGTGCAGCTGACCCAGCAGCATCGTGGCCTGTCTGCCCTGGTGCTGGGCGGCGCCACCTCGGACGAGAAGCGCGCGGCCAAGCAGCAGGAAGCCGACAGCGCCTACGCCGCCACCGACGCCCTGGTCAAAACCCTGCACGACCCCGTGCTCGATGCCGCCTGGTCGCAGGCGCGCAGCGACTGGCAGACTTTGCGTTCCCAGGTGTCGTCGAAGAGCCTGACGGTGCCACAAAGCTACGCCGCACACACCGCGCTGGTGCCCAAGCTGCTGAAGGTGAACGACCTGATCGGCGACTACTACGGCCTCAGCCTTGATCCCGACCGCGACACCTACCAGCTGATCCAGGCCATGTTTTATCAGTTGCCCTATCTGTCCGAGGAGCTCGGCAAGACCCGCGCCAAGGGCGCCGGTCTGCTGGCGAAGAAGGACGCCACCCCGGCGGACCGCCTGTTGTTGTCGTCCATCGTCGCACGCGTGACGGACCGGTTGGACCAGACGCTGACCGCCTTCGGCAAAGCCGCCCGCTACAACCCGGACTTCGAGACCACGCTGGCGCCAGCCATGCGCGAGGCCGCCCAGGCCGCCACCAAGATCACCGAGCTGGCCGTCCATGAGATCGTGCAGCCGGAGGCGCTGACCTATTCGGCGGAGAATTACGTGGCGCTGTCGACCCAGGCCATCGACCTGCAGTTCGCGCTGAACGCGGTCGCCAGCAAGCAGCTGGACGCCTTGCTGGACGAGAAGATCCGCGCCTTCTACACCACCCGCTGGATGATGCTGGGCGCCATGTTCGGGCTGCTGGCGCTGGCCGGCTATGTGGCGCTGCTGATATCGCGTTCGGTGACGCGGCCATTGAGCAACGCCATCGCCGTCGCGCAAAGCGTTGCGCGCGGCAACCTGGTGAGCGACTTCGACGTCGGCGCGCCCAATGAGGTGGGGCAGGTGCTGCGCGCGCTCAAGGACATGAACGACAGCCTGCGCGGCATCGTCGGCGACGTGCGGGGCAGTATCGACCATATCAGCGCCGCCACGCGCGACATCGCCAGCGGCAACGCCGATGTGTCGGCGCGGCTGGAATCGCAGGCCTCCAACCTGGAGGAGACGGCCTCGTCGATGGAGCAGCTGACCTCCACCGTCAGGCAGAACGCCGACAACGCGCGCCAGGCCAACCAGCTGGTGATCAGCGCCGCCGATGTCGCCAGCCGCGGCGGCGAAGTGGTGTCGCAGGTGGTGCAGACCATGGGCGAGATCAACGATAGTTCACGCAAGATTGTCGACATCATCGGCGTCATCGACGGTATCGCGTTCCAGACCAACATCCTGGCGTTGAACGCCGCCGTGGAGGCGGCACGCGCGGGCGAGCAGGGCCGCGGCTTCGCCGTGGTCGCTTCCGAGGTGCGCAACCTGGCGCAGCGCTCGGCCGCAGCCGCCAAGGAAATCAAGGAGCTGATCGGGCGCAGCGTCGAGAAGGTCGAGGTCGGCAATCGGCTGGCCGACCAGGCCGGCGAGGCGATGGGCGAGATCGTCAGCAGCGTGCAGCGCATCACCATCATCATGTCGGACATCGCGACCGCCTCGGCCGAGCAGGGCGCCGGCATCGAGCAGGTCAACGACGCGGTGACCCAGATGGACGACATGACCCAGCAAAACGCCGCCCTGGTCGAGCAGACGGCGGCGGCCTCCGCCAGCCTGGAAGAGCAAACCCAGGCCCTGGTCCAGGCGATGAGCCGCTTTGTGCTGGGCAATGAGAAACCGGCCACCGCCGGCGTCGCGCCCCGGCCGGCGGCAAGACCTGTTGTGCAACAACAACGTCTGGCGATCCGGCATGGCTGAATTGTAAGCGTGATCGATCTGTCATTCATGCCGGTGCGGCGGGCTGTCTAGCCTTTTATTATTCAGTCCGCCCTCCTGAGGCACCAAATTTCTAACAGTAAATTCCCATTTGCTTATATTGCTCTTGCAATACCTGCTATCAATGAAAGAAAATACCGCCTTTCTGCAAGACGGTGCATTCTAGACATCGAAAAACGGCCTCACATCCGCTTGCACCGCCACGGACACATTAGATGACCGGGTGGTATCAAAAAGAAAGAGAGAACAGGAGACACTGTTTTTAACTCTTTGCCTTACCTCAAAATCGGGAAATTGAATGATCAAACTGTCGAAGATGCACAAGCGCCTGCTGGCGCTGAGCGCCGTTATGCCTATCGGTAGCGCCATGGCGCAAACCGCCGCCCAGCCGCAACTGGAAACCGTCACCGTCACCGCCCAGCGCCGTGCCGAAAACATCAAGGACGTGCCGGTCTCGGTCACCTTGTTGAAGGACGAGAAGCTCGACGTGCTGCTGTCCGGCGGCCAGGATATCCGTGTGCTGGCAGGCAAAGTGCCATCGCTGAACGTGGAGTCGTCGAACGGCCGCACCTTCCCGCGCTTCTACATCCGCGGCTACGGCAACACCGACTTCAGCACCTTCGCTTCGCAGCCGGTGTCGCTGGTGTATGACGACGTGGTGCAGGAAAACGGCATCCTGAAAGGTTACCCGATGTTCGACGTGGCTGGCGTGGAAGTGCTGCGCGGCCCGCAGGGCACGCTGTTCGGCCGCAACACTCCGGCCGGCGTGGTCAAGTTTGAATCCGAAAAGCCGAACACCAAGAAGGTCGAAGGCTATTACAACCTGTCGTGGGCGACCCACAACACCATCAACGCCGAAGGCGCCGTCAACCTGCCGCTGAGCAGCGAATGGGCGATGCGCGTATCGACGCTGCGCCAGCACCGCGACAACTTCGTCGACAACACCTTCACCAAGCAGAACGATGCGCTGGAAGGCTACAACGAACACGCCGAGCGCGTGCAGTTCCTGTACACCCCGAGCACCACCTTCAACGCCTTGTTCAACGTGCACTCGCGCACCACCGACGGCAGCGCCCGTCTGTTCCGCGCCAACCTGATCAAGAAGGGCAGCAACGACTTCACCGACGGTTACAGCTTCACCAAGATCGCCACCAACGGCCAGAACACGCAGAGCCTGAGCACCAACGGCGCCAATGCCCGCCTGAGCTGGGACCTGGGCGCGGTCAAGCTGTTCTCGATCACCGGCTACGAAGCCGTGGACAACTACTACAGCCGCGGCGACATCGACGGTGGCAGCCCGGCCGGTCCTGGCTTCATTCCCTTCCAGGTGCAGACCGGTGGAGGCCTGAGCGGCCTGCATCAGTACACCCAGGAAGTCCGCGTCGAGTCGAAGAACCCTGGTCCGCTGAACTGGCAGAGCGGCGTCTACTACTTCAAGGAAAGCGCCAGCGGTTACAGCGACAACTTCGACAGCAACACCCAGCTGCAGACCACGCACCTGGCCAGCCACCAGAACAACACCGCTGCGGCAGTGTTCGGCTCGCTGACCTATGACGTGTCGGACCAGCTGGTGCTGCGCGGCGGCCTGCGCTACACCCACGACAAGAAGGACTTTGCCACCACCTCGCGCGTCAACGTGACGCAGACCGGCCCTGATTCGGTCGACGAGAGCAAGAACAAAGCCAACTGGGACATGAGCGCGACCTACAAGATCAACAAGGACGTCAACGCCTATGCCCGCGTAGCGACCGGCTTCCGCGCGCCAAGTATCGCCGCCGCTTCGGCGTCGGTGCCGATCACCGTGGCCGATGCGGAAACCATCGTGTCGTACGAGGCCGGCATCAAGGCCGACCTGTTCAACCGCCGCGCCCGCGCCTCGGTCAGCATCTACAACTACGACGTGAAGAACCAGCAGCTGACCGTGGTCGGCGGCACCTCCAACGTGACCAAGCTGATCAACGCAGCCAAGACCGTCGGCCGTGGCCTGGAAGCGGACTTCGAAGCCTTCGTGACGCCTGACTTCAAGGTCACCGCCGGCGGTTCGTACAACTTCACCAAGATCGAAGATCCCTCGCTGTCGGTCGCCAAGTGCGGTTCGTGCACCGTGACCGATCCGCTGAACGCGGCAGGCCGCGTCAGCATCGACGGCAACCCGCTGCCGCAAGCACCCAAGGTCATCCTGAACGCCACCGCGCGCTACAACTGGGCGCTGGCCGACGGCAACCTGTTCGTGCTGACCGACTGGGCTTATCGCAGCAAGATCAACTTCTTCCTGTACGAAGCCAAGGAATTCACCGGCAAGGCCATGGTGGAAGGTGGTCTGCGCGTGGGTTACAACTGGCAGGGCGGCAAGTATGAAGTGGCAGCGTTTGGCCGCAACATCACCAACACCGAGCGTATCGTCGGCGCGATCGACTTCAACAACCTGACCGGTTTCGTCAACGAGCCGCGCCAGTTCGGCGTGCAGTTCAAGGGCAGCTTCTGATTTTTTGGAAATTTGCCTGCTAGCCTAGACAGCTAGAAATTGGCCGTATATAATGCGGCCTCTTTTCCCTGATAGCTCAGTTGGTAGAGCGACGGACTGTTAATCCGCAGGTCCCTGGTTCGAGTCCAGGTCGGGGAGCCAGAATTCAAGCAGCACCAAAAAAGGAGCTCCATGCCCAGGCATGGAGCTCCTTTTTTATGTGCGCCCGGCAGGGCGCACTCACTTGGAGGTGAAAGTCCTCTACTCGCCCGGCGAGGGGAAGAGTTAGCTGAACGGCAAGGGTGTCGCGGGCGACCGCGAATCTGGAGGAAGCCGAAG
>NZ_JAHTGR010000177.1:0-312 GCF_019166075.1 Duganella violaceipulchra
CGCCGGTCTTGTACATGCGCGCGCCCGCCTCGCCGGCGAACGGATCGTCCAGGAAGCGCTCGGCCGTCAGTTCCGGGCGGTTCAGGTAGCCGCGCGCCACGCCGGCGCCGCCCACATACAGCTCGCCGACCACGCCGATCGGCACCGGCTGCCGGTTCGCGTCCAGGATATAGGTGCGCAGGTCAGGAATGCGCCGCCCGATCGGGCTGGCGCCGTGGCGCGCCGCGTCGGCCGGCTCCAGCGGACGGTAGGTCACGTGCACCGTGGTCTCGGTGATGCCGTACATATTGATCAATTGCGTGCCGGCGTTGA
>NZ_JAHTGR010000178.1:0-309 GCF_019166075.1 Duganella violaceipulchra
GAACGCAGTGTTGAGATGATAGTTGGCTTGCTGGGGATTTTGAAGGCTGGAGGCGCGTATGTGCCGCTCGACCCGAGCTATCCCCAGGAGCGTCTGGTGTACATGTTGCAAGACAGTGCGCCGGTGGTGCTGCTGACGCAGACGGGCACGCAAGAGCGCCTGCCGGCTGCGGCCGAAGCGGGATTGGCGATACCGGTGCTGCTGCTCGACGGAGAGGAAGACGGCGCGGCCATGGCGCGTCAAGCATCGCACAATCCCGACCCGGCGCAGCTGGGCTTGACGGCGCGGCACCTGGCGTATGTGATCTAT
>NZ_JAHTGR010000179.1:0-309 GCF_019166075.1 Duganella violaceipulchra
ATAGATCACATACGCCAGGTGCCGCGCCGTCAAGCCCAGCTGCGCCGGGTCGGGATTGTGCGATGCTTGACGCGCCATGGCCGCGCCGTCTTCCTCTCCGTCGAGCAGCAGCACCGGTATCGCCAATACCGCTTCGGCCGCAGCCGGCAGGCGCTCTTGCATCCCCGTCTGCGTCAGCAGCGCCACCGGCGCACTGTCTTGCAACATGTACACCAGACGCTCCTGGGGATAGCTCGGGTCGAGCGGCACATACGCGCCTCCAGCCTTCAAAATCCCCAGCAAGCCAACTATCATCTCAACACTGCGTTC
>NZ_JAHTGR010000180.1:0-308 GCF_019166075.1 Duganella violaceipulchra
ACTTATTCACTTGTCCCTATAACGTTAGCCCCTGCGACTAGCAAGGAGCGTTTATAGGAATAAGAAGTACTACGTTGTTGCGTTTGTTGATACATACAATCATTACCCACCCACGCGGTTCCCCGCATGGGTACATAAAAATTTACTTACTTCTTCCAGATTGTTAAAGAACGTACAGCACTTGATCTCTAAAAGATCAAATCTAAAGGGCTTACCCTTACATTTGAACTCTTGGTGGAGGATGACGGGATCGAACCGACGACCCCCTGCTTGCAAAGCAGGTGCTCTCCCAGCTGAGCTAATCCCCC
>NZ_JAHTGR010000181.1:0-308 GCF_019166075.1 Duganella violaceipulchra
TTCATGACCCTGCTGGCCGGCTGGTCGATCCTGCTGGCGCGGCTGAGCGGGCAGTCAGACATCGTGATCGGCACCCCGGTTGCCAACCGCCAGCGCAGCGAGATTGAAGCCTTGATCGGCTTCTTTGCCAACACCCTGGCGCTGCGGGTGCAACTGGCAGACGACCCGAGCGTGGCCGTCGTGCTGGCGCAAGTCAAGGACAGCACCCTGGGCGCCTACGCGCACCAGGACGTGCCGTTCGAACAGGTGGTAGAAGCACTGCAACCGCCGCGCAGCATGAGCCACAGCCCGCTGTTCCAGGTCATGCT
>NZ_JAHTGR010000182.1:0-303 GCF_019166075.1 Duganella violaceipulchra
ATAGGTATGCAAAGCGAACGCGGCGAACTGAAACATCTAAGTAGCTGCAGGAAAAGAAATCAACCGAGATTCCCAAAGTAGTGGCGAGCGAAATGGGATGAGCCTGCACGTTTTAGCATGACGCATAGAAGAATCCTCTGGAAATAGGAACCATAGCGGGTGATAGTCCCGTATTCGAAATGCGATGTGTGGAACTAAGCGTGCGACAAGTAGGGCGGGACACGAGAAATCCTGTCTGAATATGGGGGGACCATCCTCCAAGGCTAAATACTCGTAATCGACCGATAGTGAACCAGTACCGTG
>NZ_JAHTGR010000183.1:0-303 GCF_019166075.1 Duganella violaceipulchra
CACGGTACTGGTTCACTATCGGTCGATTACGAGTATTTAGCCTTGGAGGATGGTCCCCCCATATTCAGACAGGATTTCTCGTGTCCCGCCCTACTTGTCGCACGCTTAGTTCCACACATCGCATTTCACATACGGGGCTATCACCCGCTATGGCTCCTATTTCCAGAGGATTCTGTTATGCGTCATGCTAAAACGTGCAGGCTCATCCCATTTCGCTCGCCACTACTTTGGGAATCTCGGTTGATTTCTTTTCCTGCAGCTACTTAGATGTTTCAGTTCGCCGCGTTCGCTTTGCATACCTAT
>NZ_JAHTGR010000184.1:0-300 GCF_019166075.1 Duganella violaceipulchra
CCAACCAGGTCGTCGCGCTGACCTCGGCCCAGCTGAGCAGCCTGGCTTCGGCCCAGGTTGCCGCGCTGAGCAGCAACGCCATCGGCGCCATCGAGACCGCCGACATCGTCGGCCTGACCACCGCGAACGTTGCCGCCTTGCGCAGCGCCCAGCTGGTGGGCCTTGCCACGGCACAAGTTGCCGCGCTGTCGACCAACCAGATCGCCGCGCTGAGCACCGCCGCCGTGTCCGGTTTGACCACCAACCAGATCGTCGCGCTGACCACTGCCCAGGCAAGCTCGCTGAGCACCGCGCAAGTGG
>NZ_JAHTGR010000185.1:0-299 GCF_019166075.1 Duganella violaceipulchra
GGTCACGCTGGTCGACACCGGCGCCGACACCCTCACCGGCGGCCGCCTCAAGCGCGTGCGCCAGCACGTCGAAAACGACGAAGCCTTCTGCTTCACCTACGGCGACGGCGTGGCCGACATCGACATCACCGCCTCGATCGCCTTCCACAAGGAACACGGCAAGCTCGCCACGATGACCGCGGTGCAGCCGCCGGGACGCTTCGGCGCGATCGACATGGACGGCCAGCGCATCCTGAGCTTCAAGGAAAAACCGCAGGGCGACGGCAACTGGATCAACGGCGGCTACTTCGTGCTGTCGC
>NZ_JAHTGR010000186.1:0-297 GCF_019166075.1 Duganella violaceipulchra
TTCCTGCAAGGGCGCCAGCGGATAGATGTCCTGGATATTGGCGGCGCCGCCCGGCACCGCCGCGACGATGCCGTCGATCTCCCGCTGGCTCAGTTGCACCAGCGGCAGCATGTCCGGCGTGATCGCCGCGCAACCGTCGACGATGCCGTTGGCCGGCACCACCACGTCGACCGCACCGCCGCCGACGGCCAGCGCCGCGATGGTCGGCGTGCCGAACAGCGCACGCACGTCGGTCTGCACGCCGGCCCGGCGCATGCGCTCGATCAGCGCCACCGCCAGCAGCGAGTGGCCGCCCAG